>SEFA01000007.1 GCA_004210455.1 Rubrivivax sp.
GCCGATCACGTTGTTGGCCGCGCGCAGGATCGCGCTGGTCGAGCGGTAGTTCTGCTCCAGCGGAATGATTTTCAGCTGCGGGAAATCGACCGGCAGCTTCTTCAGGTTCTCGATGGTCGCGCCGCGCCAGCCGTAGATGGACTGGTCGTCGTCGCCCACCGCGGTGAACATCGCCCGGTCGCCGACGAGGCACTTCAGCAGCTCGTACTGGACCGCGTTGGTGTCCTGGTACTCGTCCACCAGCACGTAGCGCAGCGTCTCCTGCCACTTGCCGCGCGCCTCCTCGTTCGTCTGCAGCAGCTTCAGCGGGAGGCCGATGAGGTCGTCGAAATCCACCGCCTGGTACGCGGTCAGCCGCTCCTGGTAGCGCTGCATCACCACGGCGGCGGCGCGCTCCATGTCGTCCTTCGCGTAGGCCAGCGCCTGCTGCGGACTCAGGTTCTGGTTCTTCCACAGCGAGATGGTCCACTGCCAGGACTTGGCCGTCGCCGCGTCGGTCGTGCCGCCCGCATCGCGCAGCACCGACAGCACGTCGTCCGAATCCAGGATGGAGAACTGTTCCTTGAGCCCCAGATGCCGGCCGTCCTGGCGCAGGATGCGCACGCCCAGCGAGTGGAACGTCGACACCAGCAGCTCCGAGCCTGCCTTGCTGCCGACCAGGTGCTTGGCGCGCTCCCGCATCTCCTGCGAGGCCTTGTTCGTGAAGGTGATCGCCGCGATGTTCTTCGGCCGGTAGCCCTCGGACATCAGCTTGGCGATCTTCTGCGTGATCACGCTGGTCTTGCCCGAACCCGCGCCAGCGATCACCAGGCACGGCCCCGAGAGGTGGTGCACGGCCGCCAACTGGGCAGGGTTGAGCTGGGCTGCTTTGGACATGGAACGTGCGGGACAGGGAACGGCAGACGGGCCGGGGATGATAGCGGGACGTACAGTGCGAACCATGAACACAACACTTGCCCTTGCCGCCAATGTCGTCGTCGCCCTGGTGGCGCTGATTCACGTCTACATCCTCATCCTGGAGATGTTCCTCTGGACGACGCCCAAGGGCCGCAAGGCCTTCGGACTCACCCAGGAATTCGCCGAGGCGAGCAAGGTGCTCGCCGCCAACCAGGGGCTGTACAACGGCTTCCTCGCGGCCGGCCTGATCTGGGGCCTGGCGCTGGGCGCCGCGGGCGGACCGGTGAAAGTCTTCTTCCTGGCTTGCGTGCTGGTGGCCGGGCTCTACGGCGCAGCCACGGCCAGCCGCAAGATCCTCTTCATCCAGGCCATCCCCGCAGCGATCGGCCTGGCGCTCCTGCTGCTGAGCTGAAGGCAGTCAGTCCGGCAGCGCGACGCCGCGCCGGGCCGCCATCTGCTGCAACTCGCCGCTGGCGCGCAGGCGCTGCATGCCGGCGTCGACCAGCGCCATCCAGGGCTCGCCCGCCGCATCGCGGCTGAAGGCGAAGTGGCCACGCAATTGCGCGAACGGCGGCGCGCACAGCGCCACCTGGTCCGTCATCCCCAGCTCCTGGATCACCGGTTCCGAATTGCGCTGGTTGGCCGCGATCAGGTCCAGCCGATTGAGCTGCAGCATGCGCAGCGCCGTGCTCAGGTCGCGCACCGCAGTCACGTTCAGGCCTCGGCGCGCCTGCTGGAAGCGGTCGCCGTAGACCCAGCCCTGCACCGCGCCGATCCTCAACGGCACCAGGGCCTGGAAGTCGCCCCACCAGAGGCCTTCCTCGCGGCGGCGTGCGTAGAACACCAGCGCATCCTCGTAGAAGGCCTGGCGCGAGAAACGCATCAGTTTCTCGCGCTCCGGCGTCCGGTACGGACCGACGAGGATCTGCGCCGGACCGTGTTCGATCATGGACTGCGCCCGCAGCCAGGGATAGAACTCGTAGCGCGGCTGGTGGCCGGCGGGAATCAGGATCGCGTCGAGCAGGTCGACGGCCAGGCCGCGCGGCTTGCCACGGCTGGCCGCGGGCTCGAAGAGCCGTGCGAAGGGGGTGCCTGCGATCAGCACCTGTGCCGACCTTGGGCGGCCCGCGCCGGCGTTGCCCGAGGCGCCGGAAGTGCCCGAAGTGCCCGAAGTACGCGAGGGGCCGGCCGATGAGGCCTGCGCGCTCGCCGCGCCCGTCATGCCGATGGCCATCGCGCCGAGCGTGGCATGACGGAGCAGATGTCGGCGGAGGGCATCCATGGATGCGCCCATGATAGGCCCGCGGATCACCGGCCGCGCGTCTCCGCGACGAGGTCCTCGGGCACCAGCGCGCCGGGGATGAAGATGGGCATGCGGATGGGGTCGCGGCCGATGTCCTCGCCATGCGAGCCGTGGACCGCGAACGCCGCCGAGAGCACCGCGTGGACCCGTCCCATGGCCTCGCAGGACGGCGACGAGCCGCCGGCGAAGAACACCTGCGCCTCGCCGATGCCCAGCCCGCACAGGCCGTAGAGCCGGTCCTCGACCCGCGCGCAGAACTGGTCGGCGATCTGGCGCCCGACCAGCGACGGCAGCCGCACCAGATAGTCGCCGGTCCCCCTGTCCACGGCCCAGCGCACGGACAGCCGCATCCAGTGCGCGTTCTTGCCGTCGATGCAGCTCTCCAGCACGCCGCGCAGCCACGGCGAACACTCGGGATCGGTCACCGAGTCCCGCCAGCAATTGCGCCAGTCCGCGGCGGACATCGGCCGGATTTCGAAACTCACGCGTTTCCTCCTCGCATCGCCACCTCGGCGACAGGAGAACGATCGTAGGCAGACGCCCCCGCCTCGGACAATCCGCCTTCATCGGCGGATGAATGACTCTTTCAAGTCGATCGTCAGCGCGAAGTTGTCGATTCGACTGGGCGCTGACGAGGGCGTTGGGCTCACCCCTGCGAGAGAACTAACGCATCGAGGTCGGTCGACGACTCGTCGCGGATATGCGTCGTCTGCGCGCCAGCCGAGCGCTTCCGCCGAGTGCTTCCGACGCGTTCAGCCGCCGCGCAGCAGCAGCCAGGCGACGACGGCCGCCAGGGCCAGCACCAGCGCGAGCCCGGCCAGCCGCTCGGCCCAGGACGCCTGGATCGAGCGGGGCCCGGCCGGCCGGTCGTCGTCCCCGTCGAGCGGAGGCGGGGAGGGCAGCAGCGGCATCGGCGCCGACGCCGGTCCGCCCGTTCCGGACGTCGAGCGCGGCAGCGAGGGTTCGACCGCGATCCAGTCCCGCACCGCCTGCGCCAGCAGCTGGCGGTCGGTGAAGGAGCGTCCGTCCATCATGGCCCGGTCCAGCAGCTGGTCCAGGCTCTCGCGCTGCGCGGCCGTCAGCGACAGCCACGACTGCAGCGAGGCGACCGGCGTGGCGCCGGGCTCGGGTTCTTCCTCGAAGCCGTCCTCCGTCGCGTCACGGCGCGGCAGGCGCCCGTTCACCAGCATGCCCAGCAGACGACCCAGCGCGTGGGTCTCGCTGTTCTCGTCCGGACGGCCGCCGGCGCGTTGACGCGCGTTGGCCAGCGGTTCCGCCGCGCGCACCAGCGCGGCGGGCGCCTGGCTGTCGCGCGGTGTCAGGCCTTGTCCCAGCCAGTGCAACTGCTGCGCGGGGCTCAGCCAGAGCGTCCCGGGATCCAGCTCGTGCAGCACCAGGCCGTGCGCATGGGCGGCGTCCAGCATCTCGATCAGGTCCAGCAGCAGCTGCATGCGCCGCTTCAGCGGCAGTGCCATCGCCACGCGCAGCAGCGGCGCGCCCTCCATCGCCGGCACGACCAGGTAGGGGAGCCCGGCGGGGCTGAGTCCGCTGTCCAGCGGCGCGCCGTAGGACGGGTACTGGAAGCGCGCCAGCGCTTCCGAATCCTCCGCGAAACGCATCAGCACCGCCTGCGCGTCGGACTCGTGGCGGTACACCAGCGCGAGGCCGGTCTGTGCCGCGGCCTTGCCGTGCTCGACGCGGAACCACACCCCCGAGGCGCACTCGAAGAGCACCGTCGCCACGCGCCAGACGCCCAGGCGCTCGCCGACGGCCGGCAGCACCGCCGGGGCCCGGGGGGCCGGGTCGTGCGGTGCGCGGGGGTCCTGCGCGTGCGGATGCGGCGGCTCGATCATGGGCGCGAATCCTAGCGCAGCGATACTTCGACCCCATGTCCTCCCGCGTCCCCTCTGTCGGCCTGCGCCTTCCGCCCGTCGGTGGCCCGGCCGCGTCCACGGTCTTCGTAACCGACGCCGTACCCGCACCCGCACCTGCCGTCCGTCGGCTGGCGGCCGGCCTGCTCGCGACGACGCTCCGCGGCATGGCCGCCCTGGCCGCCCTGGCCGCCCTGGCCGGTCTCGCCGGTCTTGCCGGTCTTGCCGGCCCGGCCGCGGCCGCGCCCGCGCCGTACAAGCAGCCGTCCGCGGCGATCCGCGAGCTGCTCGACGCGCCGTCGCTGCCGCGCCTCATCCCCTCGCCGGACCGCCAGGCGCTGGCACTGGTCGAGCAACGCCGCTACACGCCGCTCGAGGAACTGGCCCGGCCCGGGCTGCGCCTGGCCGGCGCGCGCTTCGATGCGCGCAACGCCAGCCAGCAGAACCTGCTCGCGGTGCAGCGCGTGCGCCTGCGCTCGCTGCTGGAGCCGGAGGCCGCCGAACGCGAGGTCGAGCTCCCGGCCGGCGGCACCTGGCACAACTTCCTCTGGGCGCCGGACGGGCAGCGCTTCCTGCTGTCCCGGCGCACCGACACCGCTGACGAGCTCTGGGCCGGCGCCACGTCCAACGGCCAGCTCTGGCGCATCTACAACGTGCGGCTGAACAACGCCGTCGATGCCGACGACATCGCCTGGCTGAACGCCCGCGAGGCGGTCGTGCTGACCGTCCCCGACGATCGCGGCGCCGCGCCCAACCGCGCGCAGACCGGCCCGGCGATCCAGGAGACCCACGGCAAGGCCTCGCCCGAGCGCACCTATCCGGACCTGCTGCGCAATCCGCGCGACGAAGACCTGTTCGAACACTACGCCCGCTCGCAGCTCACGCTGATCGACGTCGCCAGCGGCCAGAGCCGCGACATCGGCGCCCCCGGCCTGTTCACCAGCGTCTCCAGCGTCGGCACCGGCCAGGCCCTGCTGACCGAGCGGCTGGTGCGCCCGTTCAGCTACAACCTGACGTTCGACGATTTCCCGACCGTGGTCGAGGTCCGCCAGCGCGACGGCAAGGTGATCCGCGAGCTGGTCAAGATGCCGCTCAAGCAGGGCGTCGCGATCGACGGCGCGCTGCCGGGGCCGCGCGTGTTCTACCCGTCGCCGACCAGGGACGCGGCGATCTACTGGGTTGAGGCCCTGGACGGCGGCAACCCGGCCACCCGCGCGGCCTTCCGCGACCGCGTCATGCGGCTGGACCCGCCGTACACCGGCGATCCCTTCGAAGTGCAGCGCATGCCCTACCGCTTCACGCGGCTGCGCTTCCTCGACGACGGCATCCACGGCCTGCTGACGGAGGAGGACCGCAGCCGGGGCTGGTCGCGGACCTACCTGCTGCCGCTCAACGGCAAGCAGAGCCGGCCGCTGTTCGAGCACTCGGTGCGCGAGCGCTACCGGCATCCCGGTTATCCGTTCATGCGCACGCTCGGCAACGGACACCAGGTCGCGCAGACGCTCAACGGGGATCTGCTGCTGTCCGGGCAGGGATCGGGACCGAAGGGTGATCGTCCTTTCCTGGACAAGCTGTCGCTGAAGGACCTGAGCGTGCAGCGCCTGTTCCAGTCGGCCGAGGGCGTGTATGAGCAACCCGTGGCGCTCTTCGAGGATCGCCGGCTCCTGACGCAGCGCGAGACCGAGCACGAGCCGCCCAACCTGGTGCTGCGCGAGAACGGCAAGGTCACGCCGCTGACGCGCCTCAAGGATCCGACGCCGCAGTTGAAGGGCGTGCGGCGCGAGCTGGTGAGTTTCAAGCGCAACGACGGCGTGGAGCTCTCGTTCTGGATGTACCTGCCGCCCGACCTGCGCGAGGGCGAAAAGCGACCGGCGCTGGTGTGGGCCTATCCGCTGGAATTCAACGACGCCGCGATCGCCGGGCAGTTGAGCGGTTCGCCGGGGCGCTACATGAGCTTCTCCGGCATCAGTCCGCTGAACCTGCTGATGGATGGGTATGTGGTGCTGATGGATGCGACGATGCCGGTGGTGGGTGACTCGCGCAACATGAACGACAGCTTCATCGAGCAGATCACGGCGAACGCGCGCGCGATCGTGGACAAGGCGGAAGACCTGGGCGTGGTGGATCCGCGCCGGATCGCCATCGGCGGCCACAGCTACGGCGCGTTCATGGCGGTGAACCTGATGGCGCACACCAAGCTGTTCCGCTGCGGCATCGCGCGCAGCGGTGCCTACAACCGGACGCTGACGCCCTTCGGGTTCCAGAGCGAGCGCCGGTCGCTCTGGGACGCCAAGGACGTCTACCTGAAGCTGTCGCCCTTCCTCTTCGCGAACCAGATCAAGGATCCGCTGCTGCTGATCCACGGCGAGGCCGACAACAACTCCGGCACCTTCCCCATGCAGAGCGAGCGCCTCTACCAGGCGATGGCCGGCCTGGGCGGCACCGCGCGCTACGTGCTGCTGCCCTTCGAGGCGCACGGCTACACGGCCCGCGAGTCCGCCGGCCAGGTGCAATGGGAGATGAGCCAGTGGCTGAAGGGCTGCGTGGGGGATCCGCGGGCCGAGGCCAGACCCCGCCCGGCAGCGGGATCGAGCGCCTCGCAGTAAGCCGCTCGTGTGGCCTTGCTTTGCCGGCGGCCCCGGCCAAGCGAGTTGCGCTGGTCTTAGAGCTGCTTCGTCGAGAACGTATCGCAGTCCCGCAGGTCGCCCTGCGCCATCCCGCGCTTGAACCAGCGCTGCCGCTGCTCGCTGGTGCCGTGGGTGAAGCTCTCCGGCACCACCGCGCGTCCGGCGCTGCGCTGGAGCGTGTCGTCGCCGATCCTGGCGGCGGCGTTCAGCGCTTCATCGACGTCTCCGGCTTCCAGCCAGCCCTTGGACTGTTGCGAGTGATGCGCCCACACCCCGGCGAAGCAATCCGCCTGCAGCTCGACGCGCACGCTGGTGGCGTTGGCGGCCTGTTCGGACTGACGGCGGCGGGCGGCGTCGACCTTTTCGGTGATGCCCAGGAGATGCTGGACATGGTGCCCCACCTCATGGGCGATCACGTAGGCCTGGGCGAAGTCACCGGGGGCGCCGAGCCGGTCGCGGAGGATCTGGTAGAAGCTGAGGTCGATGTAGACCTTGCTGTCGCCGGGGCAGTAGAACGGTCCCATCGCCGCCTGCCCGAGTCCGCACGCGGTGCGTGACTGGCCTTCGAACAGGGTGAGCGTCGGCGCCTGGTAGGTCTTGCCGCCGGCCTTGAAGAGCGCGGTCCAGACGTCCTCGGTGTCGGCGAGCACGATGCTGACGAACTTGGCCGGCGCGTCCTGGGGACGGCTGTGCTCGACGGGGCGCTGGGCGGGCCCGGGCGTGGTCTGCACGGCGCTGCCGTCGAGCGCGCTGAGCACCGTCAGCGGGTTGATGCCGAAGGCCCAGGACGCGAGCAGCGCGATCACGATGCCGCCGATCCCGATGCCTCGTCCGCCGAGCATCGGCAGCCCGCCGCCGCCGCTTCCGCCGCCGGATCCGCGCAGATCCTCGACGTTGTCGCTCTCTCGATTGCCTTCCCACTTCATGGTGTGCTCCTGGTGCGGGCGTCCGTGTCGCCAGTCAGTCGGCCGCCTGGGCCTCGCTCCCCGCCGCCGGCGTGTCCTGCGCGGGGAGGATCAGGTGGAATTCTGCGCCACCGCCGTCGCGGTTGGCGGCATAGAGCTGCCCGCCGTGCATCTCGACGATTCGCCGGCTGATCGGCAGGCCGAGGCCGGTGCCGCCGGAGCCGTCCTTGGTCGCACTGGACTGGACGAAGGGATCGAAGATGCGTTCGAGTTCCTCGACCGGGATGCCCGGTCCCCGGTCGGCCACGCACAGGTGCAGCGCGCCCTCGGGCGTGCGGCCGCCGCGAAGCTCGATGGTGCCGCCTTGAGGCGCGAACTTGATCGCATTGGCCAGCACGTTGCGGACCGCCTGCTGGAAGCGCAGCGGATCCACGCGTCCCGGCAGCGGCGCAGGCAGGTCGACGGCGAGCGTCAGGTGGCGCTTCGCGGTCAGCGGCGCGAGTTCGCGCATCACCGCGTCCACCGGTTCGCGCAGGTCCGCCGCGTGCAGTTCCAGCGCGCCGACCGCGTCCAGCTTGGACGCGTCGAGCAGGTCGTTCACGAGCGCCAGCATCCGCTGCCCCGAGCCGTGGATGTCCGAGAACATCGCCTGCAGGCGCTCCTGTCCGCCGCTGCGCATGATGCCGAGCTCGGAGAACCCGAGGATGGCCTGCAGCGGCGTACGCAGTTCATGGCTGATGTTGGCGAGGAACTCGGTCTTGGTCCGCGAGGCCTCTTCCGCCGAGTCGCGCGCCTGGCGCGTCAGCCGCTCGGCGGCGGCGCGCTCGGTGATGTCGACGGCGCTGCCGGCGTAGCCCAGCAGTTCGCCGTCGCGACGCAGCGGCACCGTCGCGATCTGGTAGCGGCGCGGCGCGCCTTCGCCGTTGCGGATCGTGGCCTCGATGCTGCGCACGCCCTCGTCGCCGCCGAACAGGCTCGCCACCGCCTCGCGGTCGGCCGGCTCGGCGATGTCGGCCAGGCGGCGGCCGACCGCCTCGTCCGGCCGGCCCCGGTGCAGCGTCGTCCAGCGCGCATTGACGAAGGTCAGCGTGCCGGCCGGATTGGTCCGGAAGATCACCTCCTGCACGCTCTTGAGCAGCACGCGCATGTCGCGTTCGCGGTCGGCCAGCTGCTCATGCGCGCCTTCCAGCGCCTCCATCGCTTCCGCGCGCGCCTGCAGGCTGCGCCGCACGGTGATCGTCGCCAACGCGATCAGCGCCAGCGCCAGCGAGCCGATCAGCAGCAGCCAGCGCAGGCCCGCGTGCCAGCGGGCCAGCACCTCGTCGACCGATTGCTCCACGCCGACGATCAGCGGCCGCCGCGGCGCCGCCCGGTACGCGACGATGACCTCGCCTGGCAGGGCGCCCGCGCCGATGTAGGTGTCGTGCTCGCGCCCGCGACGCAGGGCGTCGAAGGCCGGATGACCGTCCAGGCGCTGACCGGGCAACTGGTGCAGCGTCTCCATCGCGGCCAGCAGCTGTCCGTCGGTCGAAGCCAGCCACGCGGCGCTGCGGCCGCCCGGCAGCGCGCGCTGCTGGACCTGCGTCAGCGCGTCCGGATTGATCAGCGCCAGCAACCAGCGCGGGTCCGACTCGCGGGTGCCCGGCGAGATGCCCAGCGGGGTCGGCGCCTGCCTGGGCAGCGACGCAGCGCCGGCGGGCTCGTCCGGCGCCTGCGGCAGTTGCAGCAGCAGCGGCAGCATGCCGACCGGCGAGCCGCGTGCCCCCCGTCCCCGCGCGAGGTCCGCCAGACCGCGGCCTGGCCGCAGCGGCATCAGCAGGTCCCGGTCGGGACCGGGCAGGCGACCGAAGTCGTCCAGCGGGATCTCCAGACCGATCTCGTCGGCGTTCGTGCTGATCAGCACCCGGCCGCGCGTGTCCAGCAAAGAGACGCTCCGGATGAAGGGCATGCCCACCAGCACATGGCTGAAGTGCTCCTTGAGGTGCTGCGCCTCGTGCGGATCGGCGACCGTGCGCGTCAGCCCGTCGCCGATCGCATGCAACGACAGCGAGGCCGTCTCGATGGTGCGGCTCGCATCGCTCTCCAGCACCTGGGCCAGCAGCGCGCCGCGGCTGCGCGCGTCGTCGATGGCTTCCTGCCGGCCGACCCAGGCCGGGCCGATCAGGCCGGCCAAGGTGCCCGCGCCCACGGCCAGTCCCGCCCACAGCGTGGCGCGACGCAGGCGCAGGAGGGATCGGACGGCCGGACCGAGCATCGCTGGATCTCCGTCTCAGGGCACCACGATCGCGCCGAGGCCGTGGCGCTCGGCGGCGGCGCGCAGCCGTCCGTCCCGTTTGATCCGGACGACGAATTCATCCAGCCGCGCCAGCCACGCGGGGTCGCCGCGCTTGATCGCGTAGGCATACGGCAGGACATGGAAAGGCTGGGGCGGCGCGATCAGCTGCGCCCAGTCCGCGTTGTCGAGCAGCCGCCGGCTGTAGGCGTAGTCGGTGATGAAGACATCGGCGCGGCCGGACTCCAGTTCGCGTTCCCGCGTCGCCGGTGGCTGGACCACCAGCAGCGTCGCGCGCTTCAGGGCGGTACGCATCACGCGTTCCGACGAGGTGCCCGTCTGGACGGCGACCACCACGCCGGGCTGGTCGATGTCGTCCCATCGCTTGACGACGCGGCTGGCGCGGCTGGCGATCGCGTACAGGCCGCTCTGCAGGTAAGGCCGCGTGAAGTCCAGCGCCGCCATCCGTTGCGGCAGCGCGGCGACGGCGAACATCGCGACGTCGCAGCGCTCGGCTTCGAGGTCGGGGACCAGGCGCTGGAACGAGGATTCGACATACCGGAGCCGGACGCCCAGCTCCTTGGCCAGTTCGTTGGACAGGTCGATGTCGAGGCCGCTGAGCGTCTCGTCGCGCGGATGGCGGTAGGTGATGCCGTAATAGTCCGGCCAGATGCAGACCCGCAGCACGCCACTCGCGAGGACGCGCCGCAGCGCCGGACTGGCGGACGCCGCCGCAGTGGCAGTCGCAGCGGCATTGGCCGAGGCAGGCGCGGCCGCCGGGGCGCTCCACGCCCCCGGCGCGGCCGCCACGCACAGTCCCGTTGCCCAGATCCGGGCCTGGATCCAGGCCGGCGGGACCGTCGCGCCCTGTCCGGTCCATCGCTTCATCATCGTTTCTTCATCGTTTCTTCAGCGCATGTCCTCGGCCCGGATTGCACCAGAGTTCGCACCGTCTCCGCGCGGGGGAAGCCCCCACCTCGAGCGAAGTCACACCCGATATCACTTTTATCGCTTATAACTGGGGATATTGCCCACCTACTAGTTTGGTTAATTCGGCAAAATTGACTCATGACTGCTATTGCCCGTACACCTGATGACATGCAAGAGGATTTCAGCACGCGTGAAGTCGCGCAGCGCCTCGGCATGGCCGTCCGCTCGGTGCAACTGATGGTCGACCGCGGCGAGTTGCAGGCATGGCGCACGCCCGGTGGCCACCGCCGGATCCTGCGCGCGTCGCTGGATGCCTGGCTGACCGGCCGCGGCCTCGCGCCGACCAAGCCGGCCGACCTGTCGCCCGGCGACGGCGCGCCGCCGCGCCTCAAGGCGCTGCTGATCGAGGACTCGGTCCACTACCAGAACCTCGTCATGCTGCTGGCCCAGCAGGAATACCCCGACCTGGACCTGCACACGGCCAACGATGGCATCGGCGGCCTGGTCATGTACGGCCAGCTGCAGCCCGAGATCCTGCTGGTCGACATCCTGCTGCCCGGCATCGACGGCGCGGCGCTGGTGACCAGCCTGCGCTCGCAGCCGCAGTTCGCCAGCAGCGAGCTGATCTTCGTCACCGCGCTCGACGAGCAGCAGCGGGCGCCCTATGCGTTCGCGCTGGCCGGCCTGCCGCTGGTGCACAAGCCGCGACTCGTGACCGACCTGCCGCCGCTGCTCGGCGCCGCCATCCAGCGCATCCAGGCCCGCCAGCCGCAATTCGCAGGTTGAAGCCGGTGGCTGCCTGATCATGGCGTCCCGCGTCCGGGTCCTCCTCGTGGAGGACGACATCACCCTGCAGCGCTTCGTCTCCATGGCCCTCGAAGACGACGAGGTGCGCATGCAGGCCTGCATCTCCGTCGACGAGGCGCTGCTCGCGCTGGCGACGCAGAGCTTCGACCTGGTCATCAGCGACCTGATGCTGCCGGGCCGGCACGGCCTGGATCTGCTGCAGACGCTCAAGCAACGACCGGCGCTGCGCGGCAACGCCCGGCTGGCCGTGTTCAGCGCGGGCATCAATCCGGCGGTGCGCGAACAGCTGGAGGCGCTCGGCGTCACGCGTTTCCTGTCCAAGCCGTGCTCGCTCGGCGACCTGCAGTCCTGTCTGGACGGCCTGCGCGACGCGGCGCCGCCGGCCGCGATGCCGTCCATCCATCAGGCGGCCATCGAACAGTACTTCGGCGGCAAGGCCGCGCTGTACCAGGCCTTCCTGGCGCGCTGCCGCATGCAGTTCCCGCTGGACATCGCCAATGGCCGCCTCGCCTGCGACCGCGGCGAACACGTCAAGCTGCGGCATCTCGCGCACAGCCTCAAGAGCGTGCTGCTGACGCTGGGGCATGCCGAGGCGGCGGAAGTCGCACGGCAACTGGAGCTCGATGCGGAGCAGGCCGCGACCGGCTCCGAGGACGCCCTCGCCGCGGCGCGTGCCGCGTGGCCGGTGCTCGAAGAGGCGCTCGCCAAGCTGCTCTGACGCGGGGCCGTGTCCTAGATCGCCAGAGGGTCCACGTCCACCGCCCACCGCGTCAGGCCCTTCTGACGTCGTTTGAGCGCATGCAGTTCGGGCAGCCAGGCCCGCAGGAAGCGCAGCAGCTGCGCGCGGCTGCCGGCCTCGATCAGCATCTGGAAGCGCTCGCTATCGGCCACGCGCGCGATCGCCATGGGCACCGGCGGATACAGCAGCAGGCCCAGCGACAAGGGCAGCGCCTGCGCCGCCTCCTGCGCCGCGACCAGGAAATCGCGCGCGGCCTCGACGCTGCGGCCTTCCGCCCGCACCAGCGCCAGGTGCGCGAACGGGGGCAGGTTGGCCGACATCCGCTCATGCAGCTGGCTGCCGGCGAAGGCCTCGTAATCGTGCTTCTGCAGCGACTGGTAGAGCGCGTGCTCGGGATACCAGGTCTGGATCCACATCTCGCTCGTGGCCGCCTGCGCGGCGTCGCGCCCCGCGCGGCCCCCCGCCTGCATCAGCAGCGAGAACAGGCGCTCCGGTGCGCGGAAATCGCTGCTGAACAGCGCGCCGTCCGGATTCACCGCCGCCACCAGCGTGATGCGGCGGAAGTCGTGTCCCTTGGCGACCATCTGCGTGCCGACGAGGATGTCGACGTCGCCCTCGTGCACCGCCGCCAACTGCGTTTCCAGGCTGCCCTTGAGCCGGGTCGTGTCCGCGTCGATGCGGGCCACGCGCGCGCCGGGCAGCGCCTGTGCGAGCTGCTCCTCCAGGCGCTCGGTCCCGCGCCCCAGCGGCGCGATGTCCGGATTGCCGCAGGACGGGCAGGCGCGCGGCACGCGCGTCGTCACGCCGCAGTGGTGGCAGCGCAGCGTCCGGTCCTCCTTGTGGAACACCTGATGCGCGCTGCAATGGGGGCAGTCGCTCTTCCAGTTGCACTGGTCGCAATGCAGCACCGGCGCGTAGCCGCGGCGGTTCAGGAACACCAGGCTCTGCTCCCCGCGCTCCAGCCGTTTGCGCAAGGCATCCACCAGCGGCACCGACAGCGTCGTCGTCACGCCCTTCTTGCGTTCCAGCCGATTCATGTCGAAGAGCCGCACCCGCGGCAGCGCGCCCCCGCCGATGCGCTCCGTGAGATCGATGCGCCGATAGCGCCCGGCGAGCGCGTGCTGCCAGCTCTCCAGCGACGGCGTCGCCGAGCCCAGCACCACCGGCACCTTCTCCAGATGGCCGCGATACACCGCCAGATCGCGCGCCGAATAACGCGCGCCGTCCTGCTGCTTGTAGGAGGGGTCGTGCTCCTCGTCGACCACGATCAGACCCAGGCGCGGCATCGACGCGAACACCGCCAGCCGCGTGCCCAGCACCAGCTGCGCGCGACCCAGGTGCGCCGCGAGCCAGTTCCGCAGACGTTGGGCCGGCGTCAGCGCGCTGTGCAGCGACACGATCGAACGCCCCGCGAAGCGCTCCGCGAATCGCGCCTCGAGCT
Organism: Rubrivivax sp.; assembly: GCA_004210455.1. Lineage (GTDB taxonomy): Bacteria > Pseudomonadota > Gammaproteobacteria > Burkholderiales > Burkholderiaceae_C > Roseateles. Next base: position 13,793 of record SEFA01000007.1, read on the forward strand.
GCGGCGTCAGGTTGATCTCCGGCACCAGCACCAGCACCTGTTCCCCGCGTTCCAGCGCGGCCTCCGCGGCGCGCAGGTAGATCTCCGTCTTGCCGCTGCCGGTCAGACCCCACAGCAGCGCCGGCTGCGGCACCTCGCGGGCGGCCAGTTCCGCCAGCGCGTCCAGCGCCGACTGCTGCTGCGCGGTGAGTGCCGGACGCTCCGGCGTGGACGGTAGCGCTTCGAGCGCCTCTGGGTTCGATCCCGCCGCAGTCGCTGCTGCTGCTGCTGCTGCTGCTGCTGCTGCTGCTGCTGCTGCTGCTGCTGCTGCTGCGGCAGCTTTCGCCGCTTCGGTGTCCGCCTTGTCGAGTTTCTTCAGCCGCGCCTGCAACTGCTTCGCGTCGAGATCGCGGAGTTGGGGCGGCAGTACCGCCAGTGCCAGCTCGCCGATGCTGCGCTGGTAGTAGCCGGCCGCGAACTCGACCAATCGGCGCCAGCGGTCCGACAGCGGTGGCAGCGCGTCCAGCGCTTCGCCCACGGGACGCAACTCGGACACTGGCAGTTGCGCGTCCTCGGGCAAGTCCTGGTCCTCGGGCGGGTCGTCCCAGACCAGGCCCATCACGTCGCGGCGACCCAGCGTCACGTGCACCAGCGTGCCTGGGGTCAAGTCTTGCGGGCCCAGGTAGTCCAGCGGTCCGGTCAGCCCGCTGTGCTGGGGTGCTTCGACGGCCACCCGCAAGCGACGCAACGGTGACTCGTTCATCCTGCGTGGTGCTCCGTCTCGGTGTCAGCGGCTGTCGGTGGGGCCGGAATGGGGCTGGGGGTTCCCGGAGGGATGCCCCCTGCCCCGTGGAGAGCCCGCGCTTGGCCGTTCGCATGCTGCGTTGTCGCGTCCCTCCCGGTCGCCATCGACCATGAGAAAAGCGCGCCAAGTGCCTGATTTCCAACGGTCTTCACAACGGGGTCCGGAGCCTGTGGATAACTTTGTGGGAAACGCCCCGGCTTTTCTTGGCTTGCCGGGATTGCCGCCGCGGAGCCCCGTTGGCGTCAAATCGGGGCAAAACGCGACAACCCCTTTGAAATCAACGACTTACGCTCCAATCGGGGAAAGCCCTAGCCAAGATCCCTCGTATGTGCTGCGTTTCAGTGACATGCACGGATTTGGGGATAACTATGCCGACGCCTTGCGCAGTTTGCGCGAATGCATATGCACTTCGTCGACCAGTTCGGAGACGTTTTCCGGCGGTGTGAACTGGCTGATGCCGTGCCCTAGGTTGAACACATGGCCGCCCCATCCGCCGTCCGCGCGCTGCGGCGCGCCGAAGCTGTCGAGCACGGCGCGCGCCTGTTCGCGGACCGCCGCGGGCGGTGCGAACAGCACGTTCGGATCGAGGTTGCCCTGCAGCGCCACGCGATCCTGCACCTGCGCCCGCGCGCGGCCGAGGTTCACCGTCCAGTCCAGGCCGACGACATCGGCGCCGGCGGTGGCGATCTCGTCCAGCCAGAGCCCGCCGCCCTTGGTGAACAGCAGCTTGGGAATGCGGCGGCCGTCGTGTTCGCTCTTGAGCTGCGACAGCACGCGACGCGAATAGGCGAGGCTGAACTGCTGGAACTGGCCGTCGGCCAGCACGCCGCCCCAGGAGTCGAAGATCATCACGGCTTGCGCGCCGGCCTCAATCTGCGCGTTCAGATAGGCCGCCACCGCATCGGCGTTGATGGTCAGGATGCGGTGCATCAGGTCCGGACGCGCGTACATCAGGCTCTTGACGTGGCGGTAGTCGTCGGAGCCGCCGCCCTCGACCATGTAGCAGGCCAGCGTCCACGGGCTGCCGGAGAAACCGATCAGCGGCACGCGGCCATTCAGCGCGCTGCGGATCGAGCTTACCGCGTCGAAGACGTAGCGCAGCTTGTCCATGTCCGGCACGGCCAGCGCGTTCACGGCGGCCTCGTCGCGGACCACCTTCTCGAACTTCGGTCCCTCGCCCTGCGCGAACGACAGGCCCAGGCCCATCGCGTCCGGCACGGTCAGGATGTCGCTGAACAGGATGGCCGCGTCCAGCGGGTAGCGTTCCAGCGGCTGGAGGGTGACCTCGGTCGCGTAGTCCCGGTTGGTGGCCAGCCCCATGAAGCTGCCGGCCCTGGCGCGGGTGTCGCGGTACTCGGGCAGGTAGCGGCCGGCCTGGCGCATCAGCCAGACGGGCGTGTACTCGGTGGGCTCGCGCAGGCAGGCGCGCAGGAAGACGTCGTTCTGAAGGGGGGCGCTCATGGGGACGGGATTATGCTCGGACCCTCTTGCCCTTGAATTCCGGGACCCGGCACACGATATGCCGCTGCGCACAAGGAGGATCCGCTGATGATTTCGACATTGTCCCGTCCGTTCAACACCGTTGGCTCGTCGCTTCGCGCGTCCCTTCGCACCACGGCGGCCGCCGCCTTGATCGTGGGCGCGCCGATGGCGCTCACCGGCTGCGGCTACAACGAGTTCCAGAGCCTGGACGAGCAGGTCAACGCGAGCTGGTCCGAAGTGCTCAGCCAGTACCAGCGCCGCAGCGACCTGATCCCGAACATCGTCAACACGGTGAAGGGCGAAGCCAGTTTCGAGCAGGACACGCTGACCAAGGTCGTCGAGGCCCGCGCCAAGGCCACCAGCATCCAGGTCACGCCCGAGCTGGCGCGCGACCCCGCCGCGCTGCAGAAGTTCCAGGCAGCGCAGGGCGAACTGTCCGGCGCGCTGAGCCGGCTGATGGTGGTCAGCGAGCGTTATCCGCAGCTGCAGGCCAACCAGGGCTTCCGGGACCTGCGCGTGCAGCTGGAAGGCACCGAGAACCGCATCACCGTTGCGCGCAACCGTTACATCAAGTCGGTGCAGGATTACAACGTGCTGACCCGCCGGTTCCCATCGAACCTGACGGCGAAGATCTTCGGCTACGACACCAAGCCGAACTTCACCGTGCAGAACGAGGCCGCGATCTCCGCGCCGCCGACGGTGAGTTTCGACAAGCCGGCCGTGCCCGCCGGGACGGCTCCCGCCACGACGCCGGCACCGGCGGCCTCGCCCGCGTCGAACTGAGGTCCCGCGCATGCGGGCCGTCCGACTCCTGGCGCTGGTCTTCTTCGGCCTGTTGATGAGCGTCGGCCTGCTGCCGCGGGCGCGCGCGCAGGACGTCCAGCCGGTGCCGCCGCTCAGCGGCCGCGTCATCGACCAGACCGCGACGCTCAGTGCCGCGCAGCGCGAGGCGCTCGAGGCGAAGCTCGCCGCGTTCGAGCGCGAAGCCGGCCCGCAGATCGTCGTCCTGATGGTGCGCACGACCGCGCCGGAGGACATCGCCGCCTTCGCGCAGCGCCTCGGCGACCAGTGGAAAATCGGACGGCGCGATGTCGGCGACGGGCTGCTGATCGTCGTCGCGAAGGACGACCGGCGCATCAACATCCAGACGGCCAAGGCGCTTGAAGGGGCGGTGCCGGACCTCGCCGCGCGGCAGATCATCGAGCGCGACATCACGCCCGCCTTCAAGGCCGGCGACTATGCCGGCGGGCTGAACCGCGCGATCGATTCGCTGCAGGCGCGCATCCGCGGTGAACACCTGCCGGCGCCGGCGCAGCGGCCCGCGAAATCCGGCGGCGGCCACAACATCGACATCGGCGAGATCGCCATGATCGCGTTCCTCGCCGTTCCGCTGGTGGGCGCGGTGCTGACGTCCATGTTCGGACGCAAGATCGGCAGCCTGTTCACCGGCGTCGGCGCGGGCGCCGTCGGCTGGGGGCTGAGCAACAGCCTGCTGCTGGGCGCGGGCGCGGCGGTCGCGTCGCTGATCCTGGTCGGGGTGCTCGGCATCGGCGCGGCGCGACGGCGCAGCGCAAGCCCGTCCTACGGCGGTTATCGGCGCAGCGCGCACCGGTCGGGCGGCATCGCGCCGCCCATCATCTGGGGCGGTGGCGGTGGCGGTGGCGGCGGGAGTTGGGGCGGCAGCGACGGCGGCGGGTTCTCCTCCGGCGGCGGCGGCGACTTCGGCGGCGGCGGCGCCTCGGGAGACTGGTGATGGAACGTCCGACCGATCACGAGATCCGCCGCGCCGGCGACACGAGCCGGCTGGGGCGCTTCTTCCGGCATCGTTTCTGGGATGAGGCCGACGTGCGGCGCGTGCTGCCGGCCGCAGCGCTGGCGCGCCTGTCCGCGCGCGTCACCGAGAGCGAATCGAGCCATGCCGGCGAGATCCGCCTGTGCGTGGAGGCGAGCCTGCCCATCAGCTATCTGTGGCGCGGATTGACGGCGCGGCAACGGGCGTTGGCGCTGTTCGGCAAGCTGCGCGTGTGGGATACGGAGCACAACAATGGTGTGCTCATCTATCTGCTGCTGGCGGAGCACGCCATCGAGATCGTCGCGGACCGCGGACTGAACAGGCGCGTCAGCGCGACGCAGTGGCAACCCATCGTCGAGGGCCTGCGGCAGTCGCTGCGCGGCGGACAGTTCGAGCAGGGGCTGGTGGAGGCGATCCGCGCCGTCGAGGCGCTGCTGGCCCAGCACTTCCCGCCCGAGGCCGGCACCGTGCCGCGCAATGAGTTGCCGGACGCGGTGGTGGTGCTGTAGCGCTCTGGCGCTTCGGTGGCGGACTGCCGCGGACGCTGGCTCTCACCCCACCCTCTCCCGCAAGCGGGAGAAGGAGCAAGCGTGCACCGAGCTGATGGGATGCCCCTTTTCCTGCAAGCGGGAGAGGGAGCAAGCGTGCACCGAGCCGATGGGATGGCCCCCTCTCCCGCACTGCGGGAGAGAGTAGGGGTGAGGGTCGTGGAAGGGCTACATGCCCTTGAAGAGGTGGGTGTAGCTGCGGCTGACTTCGAGCTTCTCTTCGAGGCCGCGCACGCCCACGAGCTGGCGGCCGCGGAAGTCGCGGCTGATGCCGTTGATGGCCTTGACGTTGACCAGCGTCGAGCGGTGGATCTGCCAGAACAGCTTCGGATCCAGCTCGTCGACGAGCTCCTTGATCGGCTTGCGGATCAGCGCCTCGACGGTGGTCGTCTGGACGCGCGTGTACTTCTCGTCGCTGATGAAGAACAGCACGTCCTCGACCGGGATCATCTGGATGGTCTGGCCGACCGAGGCCTGGATCCACTGGAGGTACTGCGGCGCCCCGCCGGTGTTGTTCACCCGCGCCGACAGCGAGTGCAGCAGCTGCTGCAAGGTGCCGGTGCTCGGGCCTTCCGGCTCGGCCTCGCCGCTGCGCAGCGCCAGGCGCTTCTTGATGCGCTCGACGGTGACCAGCAGGCGCTCGCGTTCTGCGGGCTTGAGCACGTAGTCGCACACGCCCTGCTCGAAGGCCTCGACCGCGTACTGGTCGTAGGCCGTGATGAAGACGATCTCCGGCAGCAGCCAGTCGTCATCGTCGGGCAGCTGCGCGATCTGCTTGGCGGCCTCGACGCCGGTCAGGCCCGGCATGCGGATGTCGAGGAAGACCAGGTCCGGCCGGTGCTCCTTGACCAGCTCGACCGCCTCCAGGCCGTTCTTGGCCTCGGCCACGATCTGCAGTTCGGGCCAGACCTCGGCGATGCGGCTGCGCAGCTGCTCGCGCATCAGGCGTTCGTCGTCCGCGAGGATGGCGCGCGGGCCTTGGGGGGTATCGCTGGTGTCGCTCATGGGGGGCGATGTTAGGGCAGGTGAGGGCTGGTTCAGGTAGGGATCGGACCTCGATCCGCCGCGGATCAGACGCGGGTCGGACCAGAGTCAGACCACGGTCATGCGTGAAGGGACGGCTCGGCCGGCGAGGCCCCCATGGCCGGCGCACTCGGCCCGGCGGCGGTCTGGACGCGCGGTGCCTTGCGCGGCTTGTCGCGGACGATCAGCCAGACGACCAGGCCGATGAGCAGCAGCGGCGAGCCGACCACGGCACCGACGCCCGCCAGCGCGGCCAGCGCCACGAGCGCCACCGCGCCCAGGATGAGCAGCGGCAGGCCGAGGCCGAGCAGCAGCACCAGCGGCACGATCAGGCACACCACGACGAAGGCGAGGATCAGGCCGACGCCGGCACCGAACGCGTCGGCCAGGCCCATGCCGCTGAGGATCACTTCTTCGCCGTCGACGGTGAGGTGCACGCCCGGGACGTCGCCGAGCAGATGGAACACGCCCCAGCCGAGCAGCACCGCGCCGCCGACGAGAACGAAACCGAGGATGAGCAGGGTCTTGAACAGCGTTTTCATGCGTGTGCTCCTTGCGGCCCGGGTTCGGGCGCGTGGTGGGCGGACGTCCGGTACGGGACGGTGATGATCACGACGGTGCCGGAGGGCTGGTTCTCGGCGACGGTGACGCTGGCGGCCTTGCCGTAGAGCAGCGAGAGCCGTTCGCGGATGTTGGCCAGGCCGACGCCGGTGCCCGAGGTCGCGGCGCGGCCGAAGCCCAGGCCGGTGTCGGCGACGGTGACCTGCAGCTTGCCGTGGACGATCTCGGCCTTGAGCAGCAGGCTGCCGCCTTCGGCCTTGGGTTCGAGGCCGTGCTTGATGGCGTTCTCGACCAGGCTCTGGATCATCATGGGCGGGAATTCGGCGGAGAGCAGGCCGTCGGGCACCTCGATGCGCGACACCAGGCGCTCTTCCATGCGGACCTGCAGGATCTCCAGGTAAGGCCGGATCACGGCCATCTCGCGGCCCAGGTCGCGCACGCCGCCGTTGGCGTTGGCCTCGCGCATCGTCGGCATCGAGGCCCGCAGCAGCGCGATCAGGTTCTTCTGCATCTGCGAGGCGCGCGGCGGGTCGGTTTCGATCAGGTGGTCGATGGACGCCAGCGTGTTGAACAGGAAGTGGGGCTCGACCTGCGCCTGCATCGCGGCCATGCGGGCCTCGACGACCTGGCGGCGCAGCGATTCGGCCTCGGCGGTCTCGGTGGCCTTGGCGGCCTTCACTTCGGCCTGCAGCCGGCCCTTGTAGGTGGCCTTCAGCAGCGCCGAGGCCAGCACCACCAGGATGGCGAGCTTGTCGAGGAAATCGCCCAGGTGCACGGTGCGGTACCGGGTCTTGCGGGAAGTCTCGCGCTGGACCTGTTCGAGCTCGTCGCGCGCTTCCTCGGCGTCGGCCTTGGCCTGGCGCGCTTCTTCGGCGGCTTCCTCGAGCGCGCGTCTGGCTTCGGCCGCGGCTGACTTCACCGCCTCCTTGATGGCCTCGCGCTGCTTCTCGTTGGGGATGCGGATGTCGACCGAGGGCAGGGTGGGATCGACGGCCCCTTCGGCATTGGCCGCGGAAGCGGCGCTGGCCGCGGCAGCGACCGGATGGCGCGGCACGATGCGCACGCCGCGGCTGTCGATCTGGACTTCATAACGCAGGCCGTCGCCTTCGACCGCCTCGGACGCGCCGTGCGCGGCCTGGGAACCGGCCTCTTCGGCGTCGGCGGGTCTCGTGGCCTTCTCGACCTTCTTCTGCGCCTCGGCCACCTTCTTCTCGACCTCCGCGGCGCGCTGCTTGTCGCGGCGGTCGCGTTCCGCGTCGCGATCGCGGCGCAGGTCCTTGGGCGGATGGATGGTCTCGGTCGTCTCCACCGGCAGTTGCCAGCTGAAGGAGAAGGGCGGCAGCGTCTGGAGGATGTTGGCGCCGATGACCAGCATCACCGCCAGCAGCGTGAAACGCTTCCAGGTGATGGTCACCAGCCAGCTGCCGTAGGCGTGGAAGACCTGTTCGGCAGTCTTCATGAAGCTCTGCCAGCGCTGGCGAGGGGTGGGGGAGGCGGGAGTCGGCGCGTTCATGGGAGGACCTGTCGTATGCCTCGCACTGTACGCAAGACCCCGGCACCCCCGGGGCAGCGGGCGACGCGCCGTGCGGACGGCGGGATGGACTGCACCGATCGGCGACAGGCCGGAGGCCCGAACTGCCCATGCGCACCGGATCGGGGCGGACGCCACGGAACGCCACGGATGCCGGAAACGCGAAAGGCCCGCTTTCGCGGGCCTTTCAGCATTGGCGCGAGGAATCCCGGGGGATTACTGCTTGATCGCCTCGACCTGGATCACGACCTTCACGTCCTTGGGGAAGCCGTAGGACACGCCGTAGTCGGCGCCGAACTGGACGCGGTCGAAGGTGGTCTCGAAGTCGCCGCCGCAGACTTCGCGCTTGAGCATCGGGTTCTCGTAGCAGTTGAAGTTCACCGCCTTCAGGGACACCGGCGCGGTCTTGCCCTTCAGCGTCAGGTTGCCGTCGATCGACGTGACCTTGTCACCGCTGAAGTTGAACTTGGTACTCTCGAACTTGGCGCTCGGGAACTTGGCCGAGTCGAAGATCTCCGCGCTCTTCAGGTGGCTGTCGAACTTCGAGAAACCGGTGTCGATGCTGTTCATGTCGATGGTGATCTCGACCTTGCCCGTCTTGGCGGCCTTGTCCAGCTGCACGGTGCCTTCCTTCTTGTCGAAGCGGCCGCGGTTCGTCGAGGTGCCGAAATGGCGCATCTCGAAGGTGGCGTAGGTGTGCGTCGGGTCGATCGCGTAGGTTGCGGTCTCGGCTTGTGCCAGGCCGGTGACGGCGATCAGGGAGGCGAGCAGCAGGGCTTTCTTCATCATGGTGGTGGGTCCTTGTGAAACAGTGGTCGGAACAGTGATGGAACCGCGGCGGGTACCGCGGCGGGGAAGGAACCGGGCGAAGGACCCGGACCGGTCGGAGAAATCGGGGGCAGCGGGTGATCCGCGGCGACGTCGGCTTACAGCGGACCCATGCCGGTGACGGCCAGCTTGAACTTCACCTGGACGTCGTTGGCGACGATGGAGGTGTCCTTCCATTCGCCCTCGCCGATCTTGAAGTCCAGGCGCTTCATCGCGAAGGCGCCGGTCGCCGTCGTCGTCCCGCCGGCCTGGGCCAGGGCGAACGGCACGACCACGTCCTTGGGCTGGCCCTTGATCGTCAGCTTGCCGGTGGCTTCGAACTTGCCGCCGCCCAGCGCCTTGATCGCCGTGCTCTGGAAGGTCGCCGCCGGGATCTTCTTCGCATCGAACCACTCGGGCTTGACCAGCTCGGCGTCGGTGGCGGCGTCGCCGATGGTCGCGCTGGCCAGCTCGATGGAGAGGCTCACCTTGCCGGCCGCGGCGTTCTTCGGATCGAAGGCCAGTTGCGCGTCGAACTTCTTGAAGTGGCCGTCCACCGGCACGCCCATCTGGCGGAAGGTGAAGGCGATGTCGCTCTGCGCGGGTACCAGCTTCGGCGCCGACGTCGCGGCAGCCGTGGCAGCGGGCGCGGCCGCCGGCTTGGTCTGCGCCATCGCCGGGGCGGCCAGGAACAGGGCGGCACTCAGCACCGACAGGGCGGTGATCGAGAGATGGGTGGCCATGCGTGCGGTCATGAAGTCCTCTGGAGGTGGTCGTTGTTCGGGGTCAGGCCTTGCCGGCCGGGATGTCGAAGGTGCCTCGCGGGTGCCGTTCTTGAGGAGGTCCGATGGGGCCGGGCCGCTCAGGCGCGGCCCGGGAGCATGCGCCGCAGCAGGCCGTCCTTGTCGAGGACCACATGCTTGACCACGGCGCCAAGGTGGGCAAGGACCAGCAGGCCCAGGCCATAGGCGAAGCACTGGTGCAGCTGCTTCAGCGATTCGGCCAGTTCCTTGTCCTTGCCGACGAAATCCGGCAGCGGCAGCACGCCGAACCACACGATCGGGAAGCCCGCGGCGGAGCTGTAGGCCCAGCCGCTCAGCGGCACCGCGAAGAAGGCCGCGTACAGCAGCCAGTGCACCGCGTGGGCGCCGAACTTCTGCCAGCCCGGCATCGGCAGGTCCGCCGGCGGACGGTGCGTCAGGCGCCACAGCAGCCGCAGCGCGGACAGCGCCAGGATGGTCACGCCGGCCCACTTGTGCCAGTTGAACAGCTTCAGCCTAGTCAGCGAGAACGGCAGGTCGGCCATGTACCAGCCCACCGAGAAGGTGCCGATGATCGCGATCGCCAGCACCCAGTGGAAAAGCATCGCCAGGCCGTCGTACCGGGTCTTGCCCACGGCGATGACCGCCGCCGGGGGAGCGGAGGCCACGGGGGCCACCGGAGGCATCGGCCTGGCTGCCGACGTCACGGCCACGGCGGGCGCTGCGGCGTCGAGCGTTTCGGCGGGCAGCGTGGGCTGCTGGTCGGGGTCGTTGTTCTGGTTGTCGTGGGCAGTCATGTCGGGCTCGCGTCCTTGGGAAGACCTGGGGCGTCGGGAGGTCCGGAATGGAACGAAGTGTCCGCGTGTGCCGTACATCGTCGGTTCACCTTAACTGAGGCCACTGTTCATCCAATTTGAATGGGAGGCCCGGTCGCGCTTCACAGATCCGTCATGGGCGGGGTCGAGACTGGCGCCCGCTCCGTCCTTGGAGCGATGGCTGGGAGTTGCCATGGACCTGATCGCCAAGATCGAGGCGGTGTTCCAACGCCGCGGACACCTGCAGTACGGCGACGAGCGCCGCGAACCTGTCACTGCGCTGGAACACGCGCTCCAATGCGCTCAGCTCGCCGAGTGGGCCCACGCGGAGCATAGCCTTGTCGTCGCCGCGCTGCTGCACGACATCGGCCAACTGATGGACGGCGGTTCTACCGACCCTCTGCGGGACGACGAGCACGAGTTGACCGCGCTGCCGCTGCTGCGCGCCGGGGGTCTGGGACCGGACGTCACGGAGCCGATCCGCCTGCATGTCGCGGCAAAGCGGTACCTGGTCAGCACCGATCCGGCCTACGGCCCGGGACTGTCGGACGCCTCGCGCCACAGCCTCGCGCTGCAGGGCGGGCCCATGAATGCCGAGGAGCGGCTGCTGTTCATGGCCCATCCGCAGGCGAGCGCCTCGCTGCAGCTGCGCCGCTGGGACGACCTGGCCAAGCGGCCGGGGATGCGCACGCCGCCGTTGGGCTACTACCTGGTGCTGCTGGAAGAACTGCTGCGGGAGGCCCGGATTCCGGAGCGGGTGCGTATTGCTTGAGCCTCGCCGCAGGCTCGGGCGCAAGCGAGCGGTGTAAAAGAATGTCTCCCTCTTGAGGGGGATATCGAAGCCCCCGCCGCCTTTGCATACTGGATCCCGATCGCGCGCTGCCTGGACCTCAGCGTCGTGATCAAGGGGAGGAGTGCTATGCCGACCTACCAAAGCCCGCAAGGGTGGCGGTGGTCGGCATAGTTTTATCTGCGTGGCGCATGGCGAACGCTTGGGCGGGAGGGGAATCGGCAAGATATATTGCCCGCCAAGACAAGCTTTACAAAATCCATGCAGTTCCCTTCGCGGCAGCGGCCAGGCGCTGCCTGTTCCGGTCATGCCGGGTGAACGCAGCGCCGAGCAGGCGAGCGTCGAACTCGAACTGCTGCGCCTGATCGGCAAGCAGGGCCGTCGCGTCCCCTACCCGGTGAGCATCGCCGCGCTGATGATGGCGGTGATGGCGGCCAGCGTGATGTCGCCCTGGCTGGCGTACGGGTGGCTGGCGCTCGTGTTCGTGGTGCTGGCGACGCGCTGGGCCGTGCTGGGCCGGCTGCCGGAGATGCAGGACCGCCCGCTCGAACAGCGCATGGACTGGGCCGTGTGGCTGAGCCTGGCCAACGGACTCGTCTTCAGCGCGTCGCTGGTCGCGACGCCCCACTTGAGCGACTTCCAGCGCATGGTGCAGACCATCGTGCTGCTGGGCCTGTGCGCCGGCGCGGTCGCCACGACCGCCGGGCACCGGGTCGTGTTCCAGGTCTTCCTCTGGCCGGTGACGCTGGCCACCGCGCTGTCGTGGGGCCTGTTCCACCGCGCCGGCGCGGAGCACCGCTGGCTGGACTGGGTGCTGTCGGCCCTGATCGTCTTTTTCGGCCTGATCCTGACCGGCCTGGCGCGCGACACCTATCGCGTCTTCGCCGAGTCGGTGCTGATCCGGCTGCAGCAGAACAAGAGCAACCAGCAGCTGCGTCAGGCGCTGTCGCAGGCCGAATCCGCGATGGCGGCGAAGACGCGTTTCCTCGCCTCCGCCAGCCACGACCTGCGCCAGCCGATGCACACGCTGTCGCTGTTCGGCGCGGCGCTGGACAAGCGGCCGCTCGACGACGAGGGCCGCGTCATCGTCACGCAGATGAACCTGGCGCTGCACTCGCTGTCCTCGCAGATGGACGCGCTGCTGGACATCTCCAAGCTCGACGCCAACGTCGTGCCGGTGAACAACCAGGTCTTCGCGCTGCAACCCTGGCTGGGCCGGCTGCAGCGGGAGTTCCAGCCCGCGGCGCTGCGCAAGCACCTGCTGCTGCGGCTCGACTGCCCGCCGGAGGCCTGCGTCGAGAGCGATCCGGTGCTGCTGGAGCGCGTGGTGCGCAACCTGATCGACAACGCGCTCAAGTACACGGCGCGCGGGGAGGTGGCGATCGAGGTCAACCGCGGCCAGGACGAGGAGGTCTGGCGACTGTCCGTGCGCGACACCGGGATGGGCATCGCGGAACATGAGCAGCAGCGGATCTTCGACGAGTTCTACCAGGTCGGGAACCCGGAGCGCGACCGCACGAAGGGGCTGGGGCTGGGGCTGTCGATCGTCACGCGTCTGGTGGACCTGCTGGACCTGCACCTGGCGCTGCGATCCGCGCCGGGGCACGGATCGAGTTTCATGCTGAACGTGACCGCGGCCGACATCGCGCTGGTGCGGCCCGGCTCGACCCCGACGCAGGGGCCCGCCTTGCCGCCGATCCGCGTGCTGGTGATCGACGACGAGGAGCCCGTGCGGGTCGCCATGCAGGCGCTGTTGACGGCGCACGGCTGCCAGGTGCTGCTGGCTGGCACCACGCGCGAAGGCCTGCTCAAGAGCATGGGCCAGCAGCCGGACCTGTTGCTGACCGACTTCCGGCTGCGCGGCGGCGAGGACGGCATCAGCGCGGTGCGCTCGCTGCGAAGCGCGTTCCCGGGACTGCCCGCGCTGATCGTGAGCGGCGACACTGCGCCCGAGCGTCTGCGCGAAGCCCACGAAGCGGGACTCACGCTGCTGCACAAGCCCGTCACCGAGGACCTGCTCATCAACGCGATGCAGGCCGCGCTGGCTGAATACCGCAGGGAGGGGGGCGATGTCTCGTCCGTTCGAGGAGGCGCCGGAAGCCCCGTCTGACGCAGCGTCCAAGGACAGGCCGTCGTCGAGACCTTCGGGCACGCGCTGGCTGTCGCGGCCGCTGGAGGACTGGATGTCGGAGCGGCTGGCAGTCCCGGCGCCGGGTCCGGCGGTCGTGGACGTGCTGATCGTGGGCAGCGGTTACGGCGGCGCCGCGGCGGCGCACGCATTCGCCGGACGTCGCGACGCGGACGGCCGGCGCCTGAGCGTGGTCGTGCTCGAGCGGGGCCGCGAGTATCTGCCGGGCGCCTTCCCCAGCCGCTTCGCCGACCTGCCGGGTCACGTGCGGCTCGCGCGGCCCGGCGCGGACGCCCCGATGGGCCGCCGCGAGGCACTTTTCGATCTGCGCCTGGGGCCGGATGTGTGCGTGGCGCTCGCGAACGGGTTGGGCGGCGGCTCGCTGATCAATGCGGGCGTGATGGAGCGGCCCGATCCGTCGGTGTTCCGTGAGCCGGGGTGGCCGCAGGTCTTTCTGAACGAGGACATGGCGCCGTGGTTCGAGCGGTCCGAACGGCTGCTCGGCGTCCGCGACGAGGCCGGCGACAACACGATCGAGCGCCTGCGCGCGAACGCCGGGTTCAAGCCGCGCCGCCTCGAGGCGCTGCGGGCGCTGGCGGGGCAGCCGGCGCCCGGTGCGTCGCCTGGTGCCTCGCCCAAGGCGTCGCCCGTGCGCGCCGCCCGGATCCAGGTGGCCATGGACGCACGTCCGCGGGGTGCGGCTGACTGGGCCCATTCACCTTGCCTCGCCTGCGGCGACTGCGCGACGGGCTGCAATCACGAGGCCAAGCAGTCGCTGGACACGGGGCTGCTGCTGCAGGCCTGGCGGCAGGGCGCGGAACTGGTGTGCGGCGCGAGCGTGGAAGCGCTGGCCGTCGCGCCGGGTCTGGGGTGGCGCGTCCTGGTGCAGCACACCGACGAACTGCTGCGCCGGCGGCAGGGCGAGCCGTTCGAGGTGCTCGCGCGGCGCGTGGTGCTGGCCGCCGGCAGCCTGGGGTCGACGGAGATCCTCATGCGCTCACGGGATCGCGGGCTGACGCTGTCGCGGCTGGTCGGGCACGGGTTCTCGGCCAACGGCGATGTGATCGCGGTCGGCCACGACGGGTCGCGCACGGTCCATGCGGTCGCCGACGAGCACCAGACGCCCGCCTCGCGCCAGGTCGGTCCGACGATCACGGGCGTGTGGGCCGCGGGCCCGGACCAAGTCATCCAGGATCTGGCGATTCCCGGCGCCTTGCGGCCGGTATTCGAAGAGGGCTTCGCGCTGGCGGCGACGCTCGACGCGCTGGCGCGTCCGAACGCCGGACCGCACGAGGAGCGGGTCGATTTCGACGACCCCTTCGCCATCCGGCCGTCCGTGACCGACCGGCAACTGCCGCTGGCGATCATCGGTCGCGACAGCGGCACCGGACGCCTGATGAGGCGGGATGGCTTCGAGGAACCCGGCGGGCTGCAGGTCGACTGGCCCGCGCTGCGCGACGAGCCGGCGGTCGCGCGTCGTCATGAGGCGCTGGAGCGCCGCTTGCGCGCCCAGGGCGCGCGGCTGTTGCGCAACCCGTTGTGGCAATTGCTGCCGCCGGAGATGGCCTTCCTCACGAACGATGCGCGCGGGCCCATGCTCAGCGTGCATCCCCTGGGCGGCTGCGCGATGGGCGACCGCGGCAGCGACGGCGTGGTCGACGCGATCGGCCGCGTGTTCTCCGGCGACGGCGACGCGGTGCACGACGGGCTGGTGGTGCTCGACGGCGCGATCGTGCCGGGTTCGCTCGGAATCAACCCGGCGTTGACAATCTGCGCGCTGGCGCTGCGGGCGCTGGACCGGTTGGGCGCGCTCTGGCAACTGGAGGCGGCGTCGCCCGACGCGGTGCGACGTGAACCCGTTCGTCCGGTCTTCCGGCAACCCGCACCGTCGCCGTCGCCGGTGGGCGTCCGCGACGACGGAGCGGGCGGCGTGGAGCATGACGCGCATGGCGCACATGACGCGCGTGACGCGCGTGACGCGACGGTGATCGAGGTCCGGGAGCGCCTGGGCGGTTTCGTGCGCTGGACGGGTGCGCCGGGCTCGCCGGTGAAGTACCTGGAACTCTGCGTCGTCTTTCAGCCCAAGGCCGTCGTGGACCTGTTGAGACCCGGCCCCGAGCGGCGCCTGGTCGTGGCGCCGGGCAGCCGGCTGCGCGTGTTCGAGGCGCGTGAGCGGCGGCCCGGCTGCTTCGAGATCGTCGGACCCCGGCTGGGCGATGGCCGGCTTTGGCCGCACGAGGAGCGCGGGGACGAGCAGGCGCTGTTCACGGCGCCGCTGGCGCAGGGCGAGCTGACGCTGTTCCAGCGCGAGGAATCCGGATCGCTGAGACGCCACCTGCGAGGCCTCTGGGCCTGGACGATCAACCGGGGCGTGCGCGATTCCTGGCAGGGCATGATCGACTGGGCGGGGCGGCGATCGCCACCCAAGGCGCCGGGCGAGGCGCGAGCGGGACTGCGCGCACGGGCCGTCAACGCCTGGCACCTCGCCGGACACGCGGGGGAAGCGCGGGTGATGCGCTACCAAGTGCGCATCGATCCGGACGCCGACCTGCCCGACTGGGCGGCCGCGCTGCGCGACCAGCCGCTGAAAGGATGCAAGCGCATCAGCTACACCCGGCGCGGCAACCCCTGGACGCAGCTGAGTCGCATGACGCTGGCGCCGATCGCCGGCATCGCGCCGCCGCCGGGTGGGCGGGAGATCGCGCTCGCGCTGGACATGCACCATCTCGCCCGGGAGCGGATGCCGCTGCTGCGCATCCGGCAGGCGCGGGACATCCCTTCCGCGGCACGCGACATCGGCGCGCTGATGGCCTACATCGCGCGCATGACGATCGGGCTGCACGCCTGGACCTTCCGCAAGCCCGACGAGGCGCCGCGCCGGCGCATCTCGCGCCTGCCGGGCGCGGTGCCGGGACTGCCGGATCCCGTCGTGATGGAGATGGCCGCCGGCCGCTGGGGCGATGCAGGCGCGCAGCGGCAGGACCTGGCCCGCCCGCCGCGGGAGGACGACGACCGGCCGGTGCTGATCCGGCTCACGCGCTACGGCCGGCCGGGCGGCGAGCCGGTGCTGCTGATCCACGGCTACAGTGCCAGCGGCACCACCTTCGCGCACCACTCGGTGCGGCCGGGGCCGGCGAAGCTGTTGTGGGACGCGGGTCACGACGTCTGGGTGCTGGACCTGCGCACCAGCGCCGGGCTGCCGACGGCCCGTCTGCCCTGGACCTTCGAGGAATCCGCCTTCAACGACATCCCGCTGGCCGTGGACCGGGTGCTGCGGGAGACGGGGCGCGAGCGGCTGAACGTCCTGGCCCACTGCATGGGCTCGGTGATGCTGCACATGGCGCTGCTGGAACCGCGCGAGCAGCCGTGGGAGCGCCACTTCGCGCTGCGTGCCGCGCTGAAGGACCGGATTTCGAAGCTGGTGATCTCGCAGGTCACGCCGCTGATGGTGATGTCGCCGACCAACAGCCTGCGCGGCGTGCTGATGCAGTACCTGCGGCCCTACCTGCCGCTCGGCGACTACGCGTTCCGGCCGGCGGGCGATCCGACGCTGTTCGATCATCTCCTCGACCGGCTGCTGGCCAGCCTGCCGTATCCCGACGCGGAGTTCGACCTGGAGAACCCGCCGCCCTGGCCGCCGTGGCGGATGCGTCGCACGCCCTGGACCGCGACGCGGCATCGGATGGACCTGCTGTACGGGCGCGATTTCGCGATCGCGAACGTCGATCGCGCGGTGCTCGATGTCATCGACGACCACTTCGGGCCGTTGAACATGGACACCGTCGCGCAGGCGATCCATTTCGCGCGTTGCCACGAGATCACCGACTGGCAGGGCGCGAGCATCTACCTCGACAGCCTCGCGAAGAGTCTGGTGCTGCTGAAGGCTTTCCCGGTGCTGTCGCTGCACGGCGAGGACAACGGGTTGTGCAGTGCGGACAGCGCCGAGCTGCTCAAGGGCTATTACGACCAGGCCGCGCCGGGTCGCTATCGCTACCGCGTGATCGCGGGCCATGGCCATCAGGACTGCCTGATCGGACGCCACGTCGCGACGCAGGTGTTCCCGCACGTGCTGGCGTTCCTCGCCGAGGAGGCGTCGTGAGCGGGGTTCTGGGATCGGCACGCAGGAGCACGGCGGCCGACACCTTGCTGGTCGGCGCGGAGGCGCCTGGACATCGTGTCGAGCGCGCGGCGCCGGAGGCCGGGCGGGTGCCGCTGCTGACGGCGCTGCGCCCGGAACGCGGCTGGCCGCACTGGGTGCTCTGGGTGCCGATGCGGTGGCGCGGCGCATGGGCCTATGAACGGCTGCCGCTGCCGTGGCGTATCGAGCCCTTCGTGCCGCCCGGGCTGGGGCAGCCGGGCGCGCCGTGGCGGATCTCTCTGCCCGTGGAAGCGTTCCCGCCGCCGCGCGAGTCGCGTGACGTCAACGACACGGACAACGACAACGACATCGATGCCGATGCCGATGCCGATGCCGATGACGATGACGATGACGATGACGGCGAAGGCGAAGGCGACCGTGTCGTCGACATGTCCGGCCTGCTGCTGGTGGCGCTCTACCTTGAGCCGCGCGCGCTCGCGATGGAGGGCGCGCATCGCGGTGTGATGCACGAACTCCGCGACCGGGATCTGCAGGCGCAGGTCGAGGGCGCGCTGGCGCAGCTGCTGGATCTGCCGCCGCATCGGTGGGCGCATGGCTTCGTGGCTTCGCCGGACGAGCCCGCCGACGAGGGCGTGTGCTTCGCGCTCGCGGCGTGCCAATACCCGCCGGGGCTGCTCGATGCGAGCCCGGGCTGGGAGCTGGACGCTTCGCAAGCGGGCCCGGGACTGGCGTCGCTGGCCCGGCTGCATCGATTCACGCGCACGACGGCGCGGGGCCGGGCGTGTTCCCTGGTGCTGTTCGCCGGCGACCAGATCTATGCGGATGCGAGCGGCGGCCTCGCCGACTCGCGCAGCGGCATCGAGCGATATGCACGCGGCTACGGCGAGTTCAAGGCGGGGCCGGCGCGGCTGCTGCCGCCGACGGTCGCGCGAGTCGTTCACGGCATCGACGATCACGAGATCGCCGACAACTGGGAGCCGAGCCCCGGCGCCAGTCACGACGGCAACGGGCCGTGGTTCGACGCCGCGCGCCAGGCGGCGTGGGATCACCGATGGGAAGCCGGCGCGCGGGTGGGCGGGCCTGGACTGCTGTGGCATGACTTCGACTGGCGCGGCGCAGCGTTCTTCATCGCCGACGCGCGCTGCGAGCGCGAGTCTCGCCGCGTCGCCAATTGGGCGAGCGCACGGCTGTGGTCGACGGCGCAGCGCGATGCCTTCGGCGAGTGGCTGTCGCGCGGCGCGGATAGGCCGAAGTTCGTGCTGAGCGGCTCGCTGCCGCTGCCGCGGCGTCGCACGACGGTGGAGCACGCCGCGAGCTGCTTGCGCTCCGATGCGTGGGACGGCTATCCGCACAGCCTGCACGAATTGCTCGGCGCGGTGTGGCGGCATCGCGCATCCGGCCTGGTGTTCTTGTCGGGCGACGAGCATCGCTCGGGCTGGGTGAGCGCGGAGATCTCTGCCGTCGATGGCGATGATCGCGATGACGGCGCGCCGGTGCGGATCCACTCGGTCCACAGCTCCGCGCTGTATGCGCCGTGGCCGTTCGCGATCACGGCGGTCGAGGAACTCGCCGCGCCCGATGCCTTCGAGTTCGACGGACCCGATGGTCGGCGCCTGAGGTGCGTGGTCAGCGCCTGGTCCGACCATCCTGGCGACGGCTTCGCGGTGCTGCGCGTGCGTGGCGACGACGTCGAACTCTGGTTTGACCGAGTCGGTCAAATTTCAGATGTGCCGGACGACGTGTTGTCATCCGGAAATCTAGACCGGTGATGCTATGCGCAACTAGACTTCATAGCTTCAAGATCTACCCTTCTGCAGAATGAAAGAGGTAGTGCCGCCCGAGCAATCGGGTCCCAGCTGGAATGGGAGTTCGCGGTGACGCGATAGAGAGCTTTGCGTGCGACGGCCACCTTCGGGTGGCCGTCAGTTTTTCTACGCTTTGAATCCTCAGCCCTTGAGTAATTGCCGGGTGCATGTCGCTTTCAGCAGCGTTGCAAAACTGATCCTCCGGCCCTTGGTCAACCTCGGTTCCAAGGCTTCTTCCGACTCGGTTCCGTTCGCGCCTTGCGCCGTGTCAACGAAACCGTTGGTCAAGCAGAACTTGCGCTGTCCGTCGCGGGTCGGCGACCATCAATGAGTAAGGCTGCAGCCAACGCTGAATGGTCTATGCCGGTCACTGCCCGATGCCTGCCACACCTCGCATGCGACACTGCCGGATGACCGAAATCGAACTGCGTTTCCAGATCCCCGAATCGCAATGGCCCGCCGTACGGCGCTGGGTCGCGGGGACTGGCAAGTCCGTCGCGACGGAGGAGCGCCTGCAGGCCTCGTACTTCGATACGCCCGAGCGCGACCTCGCGCGCGCCGGCTTCGCGCTGCGGCTGCGCCGCGAAGGCGACGTGTGGGTGCAGACGCTCAAGGGCGCGGCGCCCGACGGCATGACCCGCCTCGAACACAACGTCCCGTTGGGCGCGGACATCCCCGCGCTCGACGTCGCCCGTCATGCGGACCATCCCGCCGGGCAGGCGCTCCAGGCCCTGCTCGCCGAATTGCCGGAGGGTGCTTTGCAGGCGCTGTTCCGCACCGACATCACGCGACTCACCCGTCCGTTGAATACGCCTTACGGCATGGTCGAACTCGCGCTCGACCATGGCGCGCTGCTCGCGGGCGAGGGCGACTCGCTGCGCAGCACGCCGGTCGCCGAACTCGAGATCGAATTGAAGAGCGGCGAAGCGCGTGCTGTCCTCGAAACCGCGCGCTCATGGGCCGTCGAGCGCTTCGGGCTCTCGCTGGAGCTGCGCACCAAGGCGCTGCGCGGCGACTTGCTCGCGCGCCAGCTCGACTGCGCGCCGGTCGCCGGCTCCCACGCCATCCACTGGACCGGCGACATGACCCGCGACGACGCGCTGCACGTGCTGCTGCGCGAATGCCTGGAGCCGGTGCTCGGCAATGCCTCGCAGATCGCAAGCGGGCGTCATCGGCCCGAACACCTGCATCAGATGCGCGTCGGCCTGCGTCGACTGCGTGCCGGCCTGCGGCTGTTGGCGTCGGACGACGATGTCGCCCTGCACGCGCTCGCAGACGGCGCCGGCCAACTGTCGCGACGACTCACCGCCGCACGCGATGCGGATGCCCAGGCCGAGGCCGGCTGGCGCCTCGGGATGCTCGCCGCCTGGCGCGTCGAACGCCCGTCCGCCGCGTCCGAGGCACCGCCGACGCCTCCCGTCGACGTCGCCGGCCTGCTGGTCGATCGCCAGGTCCAGGGCTGGATGCTCGCCGTCATCGGCTGGCTCGCGCGTCCCGCGCCCGAACAGGTACCCGAAGCGTCGCAAGGACTGACCCTCGTGCACGGGACCATCGCCCAATGGTGCGTCGCCACGGACCAGCAGATCAAGCGCTTCGAACGCCTCGATGTCGAGGGGCGCCACCATCTGCGCCGCCGCCTCAGACGCCTGCGGCTCGCGATGGAACTGGGCTTCGCGGTCCCCGGCGGTGCCGATGGCGGCAAGCTGTCCAGGAAGGACATCGAGGCGCGCGCCCGTCGGCTCGCGCGCGTCCACGAGGCGGCCCAACGCCTCGGCGCGCTGAACGATCTGGAAGTCGGCTTGACGCAGGCGCGCGAACAGCTGGCGCTTGCCATGGCGCGCGGCGACGTCCCGGCCGCGGCGCAGGCGGGTTTCTCGCTGGGATGGTTGCGGCCGCGGCAGAAGCAGGCGCTTGTGAAGGCGTCCAAGGCGGTGAAGGCCGTCAAGGTGGGCGGATGGGGCCGCGCCGCCAAGCGTGCGCGGCGATCGAAGGACCGCAAGCAGGACTGAAGCGCTTGGGCCCCTTGGCTTCACTGAGGATCACGCCCCCCGCTCCCTGCCGAGGCGGGGGGAGGAGATCCCCTCTTCAAGTCACTTCGAGGCCCTCATGCCGCTGATCCATTCCCTGCCGTTCACCGAACTTCCTCCGCGTCCCGGCGACGATGTCCCGGATCGCGCGCGGATCCCCGCGCTGCTCGCCCTGGCGGTCGATCCGGACCGGCTCTGTTCGGCGCAGGCGCTTGCCGCCAGAAGATTCCTGGACCCTGATGGCGAGGTCTATCCCGCCGATGGGTGCGCCATCCTGCTGAGTCTGCTGATGCGGGAGGCGGGCTTCGATCTCCAGGAACGGTGCTGGGCGATCGACGTCCCGGCGATGCTGCTCGCGCGCGGATGGGTCGAGGTCCCGCCCGGCGACCAGCGCGCCGGGGACATCGGCAGCACCTGCCGCGAAGAGGCGCACCACGGCGAGGACCACGTCTTCCTCGTCGTCCGCTGCGTCAACCAGGACGAGATGATCGTCGTCGACAACCAGGCCGCCTATCCGCACTTCCGGTGGGCGAGCGGACAGGGCGGAAAAACGCCGGCGGCGATGTTCTATCGCGCGCCGGCGGCGTCGGTGTCGGCGGACTGAGCGTCCGGCGCAACGGCGGCGTCAGGCGTCGCCGCCGAAATGACGCGCCGCGCCCAGCATCTCGTGGACGTCGTGCGTCATCACCGCCAGGAAGGCGGCCAGGCCGATGTAGTAGGCCGCGTACTCCCACTTCACGCGGGTCGGGACGGCGTAATACGTCTGCGCCTCTTCGCTGTCGGATCGGTACTTCCACGCCTTCATCAACTGTGGCGCGGCCAGCAGCGCGATCAGCAGCAGCATCGGGCTGGGCCGGTAGAGGAACAGACCGACCAGCACCGGCACGCCCGCGAACCAGATCCGCGGTGACAGCACCGCCGTGATCCGGCCGCCGTCGAACGGCGACAGCGGAATCAAATTGAACAGGTTCAGGAAGAAGCCCGCATACGACACCGCCAGCAGCCAGTCGAGGTTCCAGCTGCGCGCCAGCAGGTAGCAGACGGTCGCGCCCACGGTGCCCAGCAGCGGACCGCCCAGGCCGATATAGGCCTCGGTCTGCGCGTCGTGGGGCATCTCCTTGAGTTCGATCCAGGCCCCGACGAAGGGGATGAAGGTCGGCAGGCCGACGTTCAGGCCCTTCTGGCGCGCCGCGACGTAGTGACCCATCTCGTGCACGAACAGCAGCACGATGAAGCCCACCGCGTAGCGCCAGCCGTAGACCCAGGTGTACAGGATCACCGACAGCAGCATCGTGCCGCCGCTGAGCAGGACCTTGCTGAACTTCAGCCCGGAGAACAGCAGGAAGAGCAGCTTGGTCATCGTCTCAGGATCCCGCGGACTCGCTCTTCTTGCGGCCGAACAGCTTCATGAACGCGCCGCCGAAGCCGACGACCGCGAGGATGATGATCTTGGCGAACTTCAGGAAGAAGGCGCCGATCACCGCCAGCAGGCCCAGCTTCTTCGCGCCCACGCCCAGCACCAGCGCGGCCAGGCCGTACTCGGCGACCTTGTCCGTGCTGCTGTTGAAGTCGGCGTAGCGCTTGCCGTCGTTGAATTCCAGCGCGCCGAGCAGCTGCTGTGCATCGCCCTTGTACTTCGGCAGTTCGTCCAGGCCAGTGACCAGGTTGAGGCTCATGTAGCCTTCGCGGCCCAGCGCATAGGTGTTGTAGTTGACGCCCTGCGGTTCATTGGCCGGCGCGCCGACTTCGCGCGACTTCATCGCCCACACCAGGCGGTGCGAGTCCGCTGCGTAGGTCGGTTCCTGCGCCCAGCCGGTGATCTCCAGCGCGCGGCCGCCCATCTTCTTGCGCTCGTCGTTGCTGGCCTCGGTGCCTTCCTTGAAGCTCTTCAGCATGTCCGCCGAGTCCCAGTGCTTCGCGTCGTCGTCCTTGATGTAGCCCGACTTCTCGAAGCGCAGCGTTGCGAACCAGTCGCCGTCGCCGCGCGGGAACACCACGCCTTCCAGGTCGCTGTAGTCGCCGGGGTTGCCCATTGCGTGCATCAGCTTGGCCGCGTGCGGCTGCGGCACGTACACCTTGCCTTCGGGCAGGTGCAGCACGGCCTGGCTGGACAGCTTCACGTCCTGCGGACCCTTCACGATGTCGTTCTGCGCGGCGGTCAGCACCTTGGCGAACTCGTTCTCGCCGGACTGGGCCGAGGCGGGTGAGGCCGCGATGAACAGGGCGCCGAACAGCGCGCCGACAAGGGCCCGCAGGCTGCGGGCGAAGGGGGTGGTGGTCATGGAGATTCCCTCGAAACGGTGATTCGAACCCGGCCTCTTCGGACCGAAGGGTGCGAGTCTATCGATGTGAGCTGTCGGGAAATCCGCACTTCCCCCATCCGGGGGCCTCAAAAAGCCAGGGGCGTGACCAAAGACATACAGCCCGCCCCGGAGATCCCGGAGCGGGCTGTACCGACCCGATCGCCAAGGCCCGAAGGCAGCGAACGGGAGTGGGGCCGGAGTAGGGCTTGGGGTTCGCGGACGCGAGGCCCCATGCCCTGCGGAGAGCCCGCGCTAGGCATTCCGCTGGCCGGGACCGTCGACGATCAAGCCACCTCGTTCCACTGCTTGGCCAACTGGTCCCACTTCAGGCGCGCCGCCTTCAGATGGCGCTCCTTCACGTGGCCGTAGCCGCGGATGTCTTCCGGGATGCGGGCCAGATCGACGGCCACCGGCAGACGGGCGGTCGTCACGCCCTTGGCCAGGATGGACTCGATGGTCGCGCGGTAGTCGACGATCAGCTGCCGTTCCGACTTGCGTTCCTCGGTGTAGCCGAACGGATCGAAGGCGGTGCCGCGCAGCCCCTTCATCCTGGCCAGCACGCCCATGGCCGGGCGCACCCAGCTGCCGAAGGCGCGCTTCTGCAGGTGGCCGTGGCCGTCCTTCTTGGCGAGCATCGGCGGTGCCAGGTGATGCACGACCTTGAAGTCGCCTTCGAACTGGCCCTTGATCTTGTCGAGGAACTTGGTGTCGGTGTGCAGGCGGGCGACCTCGTACTCGTCCTTGTAGGCCATCAGCTTGAACAGATAGCGGGCCACGGCCTCCGTCAGGCGCGTTCCGCCCACCGGCGCTTCCGCCTGGCGGACCTTCTCGACGAAGGCGCGGTACTGCTCGGCGTAGGCGGCGTTCTGATAGTCGGTCAGGAACTCGACGCGCTTGGCGATCAGCTCGTCCACGCCCTGGCGCTTGACGAAGTTGATCACCTGTTGCGCCGCGAACAGCGATTGCACCGCGGCCAGATCGTGCGCGCAGCGACGGCCCCATTCGAACGCGGCCTTGTTGTTGTCCACCTGCACGCCGTTGAGTTCGATCGCGCGCATCAGCGCGGCGTGGCTCAGCGGCACGCGGCCCTTCTGCCACGCGAAGCCCAGCATCAGCGGGTTGGTGTACAGCGAGTCGCCCAGCAGCTTCACCGCCACCTCTTCCGCGTCGAACATGCCCAGGTGCGAGGCACCCACGGCCTTCTGCACCGCGGCCTCGCAGGCTGCGCCCGGGAAGGACCAGTTGGCGTCGTTGACCAGCGTCGCGGTCGGCGAACCGTGCGTGTTCAGCGCGACGAAGCTGCGGCCTTCGCGCATCACGGCCAGCGTCGTCTTGTTGGCGGCGACGATGGAATCGCAGGCGATCACCAGGTCGGCCTCCGCGGTGCCGACCTTGGTGCAGTGGATCGCGTCCGGGGTGTTGGCGATCTGGATGTGGCTCCAGGTCGCGCCGCCCTTCTGCGCCAGACCGGCCGCGTCCTGCGTGATCACGCCCTTGCCTTCCAGGTGGGCGGCCATGCCGAGCAACTGGCCGATCGTGATCACGCCGGTGCCGCCGACGCCGGCCACGACGATGCCCCAGGCCTCGACGGCGTTCGGGATCGAGGGCTGCGGGATCACCGGCAGCGACGCGTCGAACGGACTGACGCGCTTGTCCTTCTTCGGCTTCTTCAGCTCGCCGCCTTCGATCGTCACGAAGCTCGGGCAGAAGCCCTTCACGCAGCTGAAGTCCTTGTTGCAGGTGTTCTGGTTGATCTGGCGCTTGCGGCCGAACTCGGTCTCCAGAGGCTCGACCGACAGGCAGTTCGACTGTACCGAGCAGTCGCCGCAGCCTTCGCAGACCAGTTCGTTGATGACGGTGCGCTTGGCCGGGTCGACCAGCTTGCCGCGCTTGCGGCGGCGGCGCTTCTCGGTCGCGCAGGTCTGGTCGTAGATGATGACCGTGGTGCCGGGGATCTCGCGGAATTGGCGCTGCAGCTCGTCCAGTTCGTCGCGGTGGTGCACCGTGACGCCGGGCGCCAGCGGCTTGCCGTCGTACTTCTCCGGCTCGTCGGTCACGATGATCAGCTTGGCCACGCCCTCGCTGACCAGGCTGTTCATGATCTGCGTGACGCTGTGGCCCTCGGGCCGCTCACCGACCTGCTGGCCGCCGGTCATCGCGACCGCGTCGTTGTAGAGCACCTTGTAGGTGATGTTCACGCCCGCGGCGATGGACTGGCGGATCGCCAGGATGCCGCTGTGGAAGTAGGTGCCGTCGCCGAGGTTGCTGAAGATGTGCTTCTCGTCGGTGAACGGCGCCTGGCCGACCCAGGGCACGCCTTCGCCGCCCATCTGGGTGAAGGTCGCGGTGTTGCGGCCCGGCATCCAGGTGACCATGTAGTGGCAGCCGATGCCGCCCACGGCGCGCGAGCCGTCCGGCACGCGCGTGCTGGTGTTGTGCGGGCAGCCGGAGCAGAACCACGGGGTGCGGTCGGCGCCGCCGGCGGTCTTTTCTTCGCTCTTGAGCGATTGTTCCTTGGCATCGATCAGCGCGACGCGCGCGTCCAGGCGCGCGGCGGTGTCGGCGTCGACGCCCAGCTTCTTCAGGCGCTTCGCGATGGCGCGGGCGATGATGGCCGGCGTCAGGTCGGCCTGCGGGCGCAGCAGCCAGTTGCTGCTGGGGTTCGGGTGGCTCCACTCGCCGCCGCTGCGGTCGCCGTCGGTCTCGTCGAACTTGCCGAGCACGTTCGGACGGACGTCGGGACGCCAGTTGTACAGCTCTTCCTTGAGCTGGTACTCGATCATCTGGCGCTTCTCCTCGATGACGAGGAT
This sequence comes from Rubrivivax sp., assembly GCA_004210455.1. GTDB lineage: Bacteria > Pseudomonadota > Gammaproteobacteria > Burkholderiales > Burkholderiaceae_C > Roseateles. The sequence continues at coordinate 39,859 of SEFA01000007.1, forward strand.
CTCCTGCAGCCCGGTGGCGAAGTCGCGGGTGATGGTCGCTTCCAGCGGCCACACGACGTTGACCTTGTGCAGCCGGATGCCCAGGCGGCGGCAGGTGTCGTCATCCAGGCCCAGGTCGTGCAGCGCCTGGCGGGTGTCGTTCCAGGCCTTGCCCGAGGCGATCAGGCCGATGCGGTCATGCGGCGTGGCGATGACGTTGTGGTTGAGCTTGTTGGCGCGGACGTAGGCGAGGGCGGCGTACCACTTGTGGTCCATCATCCGCGCTTCCTGGTCCAGCGGCGGATCGGGCCAGCGGATGTGCAGGCCGCCCGGGGGCATCTGGAAGTCTTCCGGCATCAGGATCTCGACGCGGTCGGGATCGACGCTGACGCTGCTGGACGATTCGACGATCTCCTGGATGGTCTTCATGCCCGACCACAGGCCGGAGAAGCGGCTCATCGCGAAGGCGTGCAGGCCCATGTCCAGGATCTCCTGGACGCTGCTGGGGAAGAACACCGGGAAGCCGACGGCCTTGAAGACGTGGTCGCTCTGGTGGGCGGCGGTGGAGCTCTTGGCGATGTGGTCGTCCGCGGCGATGGCTATCACGCCGCCGTGCTTGGACGTGCCGGCCATGTTGGCGTGCTTGAACACGTCGATGGAGCGGTCCACGCCGGGGCCCTTGCCGTACCACATGCCGAAGACGCCGTCGAATTTCGCCTTCTCGGGGAAGAGCGCGAGCTGCTGGGTGCCCCAGACGGCGGTGGCGCCGAGTTCCTCGTTGACGCCGGGCTGGAAGACGATGTGCTGCTTGGCGAGGTGCTTCTTCGCGGCCATCAGGGCCTGGTCGTAGCCGCCCAGCGGGGAGCCGCGGTAGCCGGAGATGAAGCCGGCGGTGTTGAGGCCGGCGATGGCGTCGCGGGTGCGTTGCAGCATCGGCAGGCGGACCAGCGCCTGGACGCCGCTCATGAAGGCGCGGCCCTCGTCGAGTGCGTACTTGTCATCCAGCGTGACCTTCTCGAGGGCGCGCAGGATGTGTTCGGGCAAGGGGGCGTTCATGCGGGGAGTCTCCTGATGGGTGGCTGACGTCCGGTCCCCGCTTGTGGCGAGGCCGTGTGCCTTGGCTGCCGTCGCGCCAAGTATGGCGGCGCGCGGAAAACGCAGGGAACAGTGTAGGAAACAACGCCCGGCGAGTGTTTGCTAGTTCTGCGCCGGAGACCGTCGTTTGAGCAAGAATCTTTCCCAGAATGACGAAAGGGATTCGAATGGCATCGAAAAATACAGCCTCAGGGAAAACCATGAGGGCGGCGGCGGGCTCCGCGGGCGGCGACGACGGGGTGGACCGGAGTGCCGATCGAAGCGATGACGCGGGCGGATCCGGCGCTCCGGCAAGCGGCGAGCTCGACCGCTATCACGTGGCGATCCTGGCGGAGCTGCAGCGCGAGGCGCGGCTCTCGAACGCGGAGCTGGCGACGCGGATCGGGTTGTCGCCGGCGCCGACCTGGCGCCGGGTGCGGTGGCTGGAGGAGCAGGGGTTCATCACGGGCTACCGCGCCGAGATCGACCGGCGCCGGCTCGGCCTGGGCGTGCTGGCCTTCGTGCGCGTGGACGCGGATCGCAACAACGGCGCGGCGACCAAGCAGCTGGAGGAGGCGATCCGGCAACTGCCGGAGGTGATCGCCTGCCACTACATCAGCGGCGCCGGCACCTTCGAACTGGAGGTGATGGCCACCGACCTGGATGCGTTCAGCCGGTTCTCCATCGACACGCTGCTGAACCTGCCGAACGTGAAGGACATCCACACGAGCTTCTCGCTCGGGGAGGTGAAGGCAGGCGGGGCGCTGCCACTCGGGCATCTGAAGCCCAAGGGATAGCGCTTGAGCTGTCAGCGGCCGAGCCTATTGAAAAGCCACGACAAAACCGCCAGAGTGATTGACATCAAGAGTCCGAAGAGCACGCACGTTGCGGGTTCCGGCCATGCTCCAGTCGTGATCTTGTGTCCGGACGTCCAAATGAGCAGCGTCAGGAGCGTCGTGCAGTGACGCCATTTCCTTGGAAGTTGTTTCATCCCTTGAGTCTCGAGATAGGTCAGGCGCCAAACCAGCCAGCGCAGAAAGCGCTGATGAGCAGGACAAGTGCGAGAAAGTTGAGAGCAGCGCCAATTGCCGAAATCTCAAATCGTTCCCGTCCCTTGAGAAACTTTCCGAGGGCAATGTTCCTGGATGGATTGGATAGGTTCGCGGCTGAAATCAGCCCGGCGCATGCCGATAGGGCGGCGAGCCCCATGGCTGGTCGTTGATCGGAAAACCAATACCAAGCCGACGAGAAATTGAGAATGGCGATTGCAAGGCAGACGACGCGGAAGATGTTGTCCATGAGATTGAAGCCTTGAATGGTGTGAGGAAGGCGTCCCTTCCTCGTGTTGCCGACAACTTCAGAAACCCTTAGAACAGGTTGTAGTCAGCCAAGTTGTCGCCCTGGTGTGTGGCCATGTCGGCCAGAACGCCACCGAAGCCATATCCGGCAGCACCAGCGGCCATCACGGCGCCCCATCCCGCGGTGTCGGCCATGGCGATGGCCAAGGGAGCGAGTAGGGCGATTCCGCCGCTGACCTGTTCAAGTTCGTGTGGTTGGAGTTCTTCCATATTCATCCTTCAAACGTTCAAAAGTCGCTGTCCCAGCGACCAGGGGCGGGCTGTCAAATGACGAGCGGCGGCCCGACATTAAAGGGGACGGAGGATGGATTTAATTGGTAGAAGTTCCATCATGAAAATAGGTGGGCGGAAACGTGCGATCTAACTACTGGTGATGGTTGGAAAATAACAAGAATCGATTAATCGATTCGAGCTAATCCCCCGGTCTGATTCGTTTATGGCGCGCCGCCGTGATGCGGCATCGCTCTCCGCTGTACCGGTCGCCCTTCCAATCCCCTGTACCGGCTCGGCGAAGGCCGCAGCAGGCATAGTCGACGATCCCCCTCGCTCCCCCGGCCGCCATGACGCTACCGCTTCGACATTTCCTGCTCGCGCTGTCCGTGGTTGCCATCTGGGGAAGCAATTTCGTGGTGATCCGCTGGGGCCTGAACGCGTTCCCGCCGCTGCTGTTCGCGGCGCTGCGGTTCACCTTCGCCGCGTTGCCCGCGATGCTCCTGCTGCCGCGGCCGAAGGTCGGCTGGCGCAACCTCGCCGCGTACGGCGCCTTCGTCGGCGTCGGCCAGTTCGCGCTGCTGTACCTGGCGATGCGCTCGCAGATCTCGCCGGGGCTGGCCTCGCTCGTCATCCAGACGCAGGTCTTCTTCACGCTGCTGCTCGCCGTGAAGATGAGCGGCGAACGCGTCCAGGGGTTCCAGTGGCTGGCCCTGATCACCGCCGCGGCCGGCATCGGCGTCATCGCTTCGCACACCGACGGCACGACCACCGTGCTCGGCCTCGGCATGGTGCTGCTGGCCGCGCTCTGCTGGTCCAGCGGGAACATCGTCGGCAAGCGTGCCGGCGCCGTGAACATGCTGGCCTATGTGGTCTGGAGCAGCGCCTTCGCCGCGCCCGCGCTGTTCGCGCTGTCGTTCATCGTGGAAGGCCCCTCGCAGATGGGCGAGGCGATCCAGAACGCCGGCCTTGGCGCTTGGGGTGCCGTGCTCTGGCAGTCGGTCGGCAACACGCTCTTCGGCTACGGCGCGTGGAGCTTCCTGTTGTCCCGCCATCCGGCCGCGACCATCGTCCCGATGGCGCTGCTGGTTCCCGTGTTCGGGATGAGCTGCTCCGCGCTGCTGCTCGGCGAAGGCCTGCCGCCGTGGAAGCTGATGGCCGCGGCGCTCGTGATCAGCGGGCTCGCGATCAACCTGCTGTGGCCGCATGTGCGCGGCGCCCTCAAGGCTGCGCGCGCATGAACTTGCGCCTGGCGCTCCTCTTCGCGTTGCTCTTGGCGCTCATCCCGCTTGGTGCGAACGCGCAATTGGCGCCGCCCGAGAAGGGCAAGGCCCCCGCGTCGATTCCCTCGGTGCGAGACCAGGAGATCGCCCAATGCCTTCCCGGCGAGGTGCAGACCTGGGGCGACGGCCGCGATCGGGCGATCGCGACGCGCTCCTTGCGCTTCGCCTATCGCCACGACAACGCGCCGCCCTGGTTCAGCGAACCGCAGGTGATGGCGCTGGTGAGGCGCTCCGCCGAGGCCTGGTCCGCCTGCGGACTGAAGCTCGCCGTCATTGCCGTGCCCAGCGGCCAGGTGCCGCCCGAGAACGCCATCCAGATCCTCTGGAGCGACGTCGGCAGCCGCGGCCAGTTCGCGCTGGCCAACGTGACGGCGCGCAGCCTGTCGATCGGACCCGGCCTCTTCGCGCTGCTGCGCGAGCGCAATCCGAAGCACCCGGCGGACCAGACGCTGCAGATGGTGCTCTCGCATGAGATGGGCCACTTCCTTGGCCTGATGGCGCATTCGAAGCGCTGCGTCGACACGATGTCCTACTACGACAACGGCAAGGGCGAACGCTGCGCGCTGCGCGATCCGAAGAGCTGGGGCAGCGTCGTCGAGTACCGCTCCATGCTGCCGACCGCCTGCGACATCGACCGCTGCAGAGCGCTGAACAAATGACGTCGCCAGTGACGTCGTGAAGGACGCCCTCGCGGCGTATGCTGGCGCGATGAACTCGCACCGTCGCCTCGCCGTTCTTGCCGTCGCCGTGTTCGGCGTCGGCGCCTCCGTGATGACACCGGTCCACGCGCAGGGCCCGAAGCAGAACCTGCAGGTCGAGATGCGCTGGGTCGAGTCCGAACTCAGCGGCTCCACGGTCGCGGGCATCCGCGATGGCAGCACCGTGGTCAGCACCGGCGGCAGCGTGTCGGCGCGCGGGGGCGTCGCGCTCTCCACCGAGAACCGCGAGCAGCGCCAGCAGCTGTTCCCGCGTCTGCTGGTGCTCAACGGTTCGCAGGCCTCGTTCACCATGACCGAGTCGACGCCCATCCAATGGGTCGACGTCGCGATGGACCGCCAGCAGGGCGAGCGCGACCGTGTGGTCGTCGTGCCGCGCCAGGGCATGGCCGAGCGCGTGCGCGGCATCGTCGTCCGACCGACATGGCCGGGCGGGCGCAGCCCGGTGGATGTCGAGGTCCGCGCTTCGGATCAGGCGCAGACGCCGCAGGGCGGCGCCTATGGCACTTCCCCGCCCGACGGCAAGCAGCGGCCGAGCACCGACGTCCTCTCCACCGTGCAGGCGCCGCTCGGCGTCTGGGTCACGATCGCGCGCACGGGTAGCGTGACGGCCAGCGCCAACCGCAACACCTACAGCACGCGGGACGCCGAAGTGCAGAAGCTCCGCGAACTGCAGCTTCGCGTCGATGTGTCGCCCTGACCTGAACTGGCTCCATAACGGTTTCTCCGAACCCGCTCCATCGGTCGAATTGGTATTTGACTGGTGTTAATTCTCGGCGTGATCCGCTAAGCTGCGGCGTCCATTGGAGGCCCGCATGTCCGCTCGAATCCTGTCCCGCGTCCTGACCCTGATGACCGTCGCGATCGCCGCTTCGGCCGCGCAGGCGGAGGCGCCGGGTTACGCGCTCTTCGGCGCCAAGCCGGTCGAGTTCGAGCGCACCGGCGGGAAGATCGTCGGCATCTACGTGCCCAACTGGGAGCCGGTCGAGCTGATCGAGCGCGTGCCCCCGCAAAACCTGACCCACGTGCTCTACGCCTTCCTGCGCCTGTGCGGCCCGGGACAGCTGGAGAAGGACGCCGCCAAGTGCTTCGGCAAGAAGGATTTCGAGATCGGCACCGGCCCGATCGACGCGCGTTTCAACGCCGCGTTCCAGCGCTACAAGCAGCGCGCACCGCACCTGAAGATCGTCGCCTCGGTGGGCGGCTGGGGCGGATCCGATCCGATCTTCCACCTGGTCGGCGACGCGGCGAAGCGCGCGGTGTTCGCGGCATCGGCGCAGCAGTTCCTGCGCGACCATCCGGCCTTCGACGGCATCGACATCGACTGGGAGCATCCCGGCAACAACGGCGCGGCCAACGGCGTGCAGCTCGGCAGTCCGCAGGACGGCCAGTCCTATGCGGAACTGATGGCCGACCTGCGCAAGGCGCTGGATGCGCTGACCGCGGAGACGGGCCGGCCCTACCTGCTGACGACGGCCGTGAATCCCATGGAGTCGATCGTCGGCAAGATCAACTTCAAGGATGCGTCCAAGCCGCTGGATCTGGTCTTCATGATGACCTACGACTTCTACGGCATGTGGTCGCCGGTCGCGGGCCATCACACGACGCTGCGCGCGTCGTCGCCGCAGGCGGACGATAGCCTGGAGCGCGCGGTGGCCAACCTGGAGAAGGCCGGCGTATCGCGCTCGAAGCTGGTGGCCGGCGTCGCGATGTATGGCCGAGGCTTCACCGGCGTGAGCGAGACGAAGGCAGGCGCCGCGAAGACCGGCGCCTATCCGGGCGGCGAGGGCGCGCAGGGCTATCGCGAGATGGCCGGCCGCATCCTCGATGCGAAGGGCAACGGCCGCGCCGGCTACCAGTCGGTCTGGGATCCGGTGACGCAGTCGTGGTCGCTGTTCCATCCGAAGCAGAAGCTCTGGATGGGCTACGACGATCCGCGCGCCGTGCTCGCCAAGGGCCGCTTCGTGCGCGACCACGGCCTCGCGGGCGTCTTCGCCTGGGAACTCAGCCAGGACAACGGCGACCTGCTCAACGCGATGAACCGCGGGGTCGGCAACGTGCCGCTGGAGACGCGGGGCACGCAGAAAGAACCGCGCCGGTAACTCGCGCGTGCAGCCTCCGGGCCTACGATGGCAACCATGACCGACGCCACTGCTCCCACCCCACCGCTGGCTTCCGCCGCCGCCGCCCTGCCGGGTTCCGCGACGGCGACCGGTGCGCTCCCGCGCCTGCGCATCGCCCTGATCGCCCACGACGGCAAGAAGGACGAGATGGTGATGCTGGCGACCGAGTTCGCCGGTTTCCTCGGCGGATGCGAGCTGGTGGCGACCGGCACCACCGGCACGCGGCTCACGGCCGAGGTCGGCCTGACGGTCGAGCGGATGCTGTCCGGCCCGCATGGCGGCGACCTGCAGATCGGCGCGCGTCTCGCGGTCGGCCTGATCGACGCGGTCGTCTTCCTGCGCGACCCGATGACGCCGCAGCCGCATGAACCCGACATCAACGCGCTGGTCCGCGCCTGCGACGTCCACAACGTCGCCTGCGCCACCAACGTCACCAGCAGTCGCCTGATGCTGCGTTCGCTGCAGGTGCTCGGCACGGGCGGCGGCCGGGAGTAGAGTCGTCCATCGACGCCGATGGTCGCTCGACGGCCCGGTGAACGACCAAGGAGACTCCGATGCAACGACGTTCCCTGATCGCCACGGCGGCCGCGATGCCTGCGCTGTCCGCGCTCGCGGCGCTACCGACCCACGCACAGACCCGCCCTCAGATGATTGCCGCCGAGCAGTACTGGTTCATCTTCCTCGAGACCGGCAAGCCGGTGCCCGACGACAAGGCCGCCGTCGCGGCGATGCAGACCGGGCATCTCGACAACTTCAAGCGGCTCTTCGCCGACGAGAAGCTCTTCGCGGCCGGACCGATGCGTGATCCTTCGAAGCAGAAGCGCGGCATCGTCGTGGTCAAGGCGCCCAACCGGCAGATCCTGCTGAGCTACTTCGAACCCGACGAATACATCCGCGCCGGCTACATGGTGGTCAACGCCCAGCCGGCGACGGTGCACCAGGCGCTGCACCACACCGGCATCGATCCCGACGGGATCGAGGAGCACCGCATCGTGCTGTTCAGCCGCGCGGAGGCCAAGGACAAGGACGCGGTGCCGATCTTCCTGCAGCGGGCGCTCGACGAAGGCGTCATCGGGGCGTGGTACTCCCTGCAGGACGGGCCGATCGGCGAGGTGGTGTTCTCGCGCGGCACCGACGAGACGGCGTTGCGCAAGACGATGGCCGAGTACCCGGGGCTCACGGATCAGCGGGTGACGATGAAGATCTGGGGGCAGTGGTTGGGGAAGGGCGTGTTGCGGTGAATTGATGGTTGCTCAATTGGTCATCAAAATAACCAAAATCTCATGTTTTGGTTAATATGTTGACCAAATGAGCGCTCACCAAGCCACCGAGATCCTTGATCGCCAGTTGCTGCTTCAACTGGGTGAACGCCTGCGCCGTCTGCGCAAGTCGCAAGGTCTTGGCACCGTCGACATGGCCGCGAAAGTGGGAGTCACGCGCAACACGCTGCGGGCCGTGGAAGCCGGAGATCCGGCGACGTCCATCGGCACCTACCTGCGAGTGATGTCCGTGCTGGGGGTCAGTGGTGAACTTGCATTGCTGGCTGGCGACGTCCTGCAGCCGCCACCTGCGGACTCAGCGGCCGCGAGATCTCGGCGAGAGGCTCCGGCCGTGCGCGTGGAGGTCTCTGCCAGCAATGCGAAGCATCGTCTCCAGGATCTGCAGAGCATCGCGATGCATCAGGAGGCCGTGCGCCTGGCCAAGGCCGATCCTGCGTTGATTCAGAAGGCGCAAGCCACGGTCGAACGTTGGCTGTCTTCTGGCGATGCTCGTTCTGCCACGCTGTGGCGCGAGTGGCAGGACATCCTGAGTGAAGGTGCGTGGCGCAAGGTGCTCGGCGCCACGCGACGCGCGCAACAGCTTCGACAGACATCCCCTCTGGTCACGATCCTCCCGGAGGAGGTGCGACAACGCATCTTGAGGCAAGTGAACCAACTGAAGAACGGCGTCATCCTTGACTCTGGCGTCGGCACTCCGCCGGCAGAGTCGTCAGAGACACCATGACGCGACAAGAGCTGGAACACATCATCCGCGCGAGCGGCGACATCACGGATCAGTACGAGTTCGTGATCGTGGGGAGCCAGTCGATCCTCGGCACGACGGCGACGCCTGAAGCGGTCTTCACGGTCTCCATGGAAGTGGACATCTATCCGCTCCAGGCGCCGGAACTTGCGGACATGATCGATGGCGCCATCGGTGAAGGATCGCCGTTCCACGACAGCTATGGCGACTACGCTCAAGGCGTCGGACCGGACACGGCGATCCTGCCGAGGGACTGGATGACGCGAGTGCGTCGAGTGCAGAACGCCAATACGAATGACCGGGTGGCTACTGCCTGGGCATCGTCGATCTGTTCCTTGCCAAGGCGGCTGCCGGTCGGGACAAGGATCGCGAGTTCTGCGCGGCGCTGTTCGAGCACGGATACGTGACACCGGAGGCGGCACTCGCCCTCACTGGCGAGATGCCACTCGACGAGGCGACGCACCGGCGCCTGCGCGCGACGATCCGTCGCTGGGCACAGGCGGCCCGCGACGCGGGGCACGCTCTGCCCGATGCATGAGACGCCGCTCCGACGAAGTTCTCAGCGCGCCAGCGGCAACGGGTAACTCGCCAGACTCGCGTGGCCCGACTTCGACACGGCCTGCACGCCGAAGATCAGGTTGTCCTTGGACAGCGGCAGCGTGACCTTGGTGACGTTGCCGACGTCCTTCGCGCCCTCCCAGGCCTGCGATTCGCTGCGGCGCCAGACGATGCGATAACCCGCCAGCTCGGGATCGACGTTCGCGGTCCACAGCAGCGTCGTGTCGTTGGTCAGCTCGCGCGCATCGATGCGCGCACCCTTCACCGGCGACGGCGCCCAGGCCAAGGTCGCCAGACCCGCGAGGTTCACGCGCGCCACATCGGCCACGTAGCCGAAGTCCACGAACTCCGGCAGGTCGCCGTAGACGACGCCGCCATCGGTGCGCAGGTTCTGGTGCTGGTGGCGGAAGTCCTCGAAAGGCTCGGTGAAGCGCACGGCCGCGTAGCCGCGCTCCAGGAAGGGCAGATGGTCGCCGCCGCGCAGGTAGCGGTCGCGACGCTGGATCAGGTCGATGTGGAAGTCCGGCAGGTAGCGCTCGCCCTCGGCCTTCAGGTGACGGCCGAACTGCTGCGTCGGCAGTTCCTCGCCGCCGCCGGCCACCGCCAGCGGCTGCAGCTGCGCGCGGATCGCCGCGTTGGTCTTGACCTCGTCCTCGTTGGCCGGGCTGTTGGCGTTGGCGTTCACCAGCAGGCGCAGCAGCGGATCGAAGCCGTCGGCGAAGAGGCGCAGCCGCTTCGGATCGTGCTCGCCCTTGTCGCCGCGCGAGCTGCCGACGATGTCGTTGGTGATCATGCCTTCGACGTTCAACCCTTGCGCGCGGGCGCGCCGGGCCCAGTGGCGGGCGCCGAGCAGGCCTTGCTCCTCGCCGGGAACGGCCATGAACACGAGGGTCGCGTCGAAGCGCTGCCTGGCCGCCGCGCAAGCCATTTCCATGACGGCAGCCGTGCCGGAGGCGTCGTCGTTCGCGCCGGGCGCTTCGCCCTGCGCATCCATCACGTCGCTGTTCCGGGAGTCGTAATGTCCGCTGACCACCAGGATGCGTTCACGAGGCGTGCCCGCGGACGCGCCGGGCAGCGTGGCCACGACGTTCACCAGCTCCGTCGGCGCCGAGAGGCGGTTGCCGGCCGGCTCGATGAACGCATCCATCGTGACCTGCAGCCGGCCGCCCGTCTTGGCGCTGCAGTCCTTCCACTGCCGCTCGATCCAGCGCCGCGCGGCGCCGATGCCGCGCGTGTCGCTCTTCGTGTCGGACGCCGTGTGGCGCGTGCCGAAGGCGGCCAGCGTGCGGATGGTCGACTCGATGCGCTCGGCGGAGATGTCCGCGAGCAGCGGCGCCACGCGCGGATCCAGCGGCGGGGCGGCGGTCTCCGCGGCGGCGCGCGCCGTCGCCGACGCCGGCCCCGAGGCCGGGGTGGTCTGTGCGATGGCGGAGGAAGCGATCAGCGCCCAGACAGCGGCGGCGGTGGGGAAGAGGCGGCGGCGATGGAGGGTCATGGGTGCAGGCGGTCAGGGGGCCAGTCGATCAGGCGAGGTGTTGCTTGAGGAAGTCCAGGGTGCGCGACCAGGCCAGTTCGGCGGCGGCCTCGTCGTAGACCTCGGGGCGGGTCTTGTTGGAGAACGCGTGATCCGCGACGTAGCGGTGGATGGTCGGGTGCTTGCCGGCGGCGTTCATCCGGGCTTCGAGCGCGTCGACTTTCTCCGGCGTGCACCAGTCGTCGCGCGTGGCGAAGTGGCCGAGGAAGGGCGGGGCGATCTTGGCCGGGTCGGCGAACTCGGCCGGCGGGATGCCGTAGTAGCAGACCGCCGCCTGCAGGTCCTTGAGGTTCACGCCGGCCAGGATGGTCAGCGCGCCGCCCATGCAGTAGCCCATCACGCCGACGTTGCCGCAGCCGAGGTGTTCGCGCAGATGCGTCAAGGCGCCTTGCAGGTCCTGCCCGGTGGCGTCGGCGAAGTCCAGGCCGTCCATCAGGTGGCTGGCCTCGTCCGCGTCGGCGGCGATGCGGCCGCGGTAGAGGTCGGGGGCCAGCGTGGTGATGCCGGCGGAGGCCAGGCGCTCGGCGATCTCCTTGATGTGGGGTTTGAGGCCCCACCATTCCTGGATGAGGATCATGCCGGGCGCGCCGTCGCCGGCGCTGGCGAGGTACCCGGCGGTGGTGCCGCCGTCAGGGCGTTCGAAGTCGATCATCTGTCCCATGTGGAGCTCCCAGTGTCGAAAGGGGAAGAAGCGGAGGATGAGGAAGAATCGGCTCCCTCGAAGCACATCACCGGCGACGCCCGCGGGCGGTCGCATCCTGAGGGAGGAACCCGTGAGTCTGCACGAGCAGTTGTACCAATGGACGGCCAGTCAGGGCCTGGATGCGACCAGCGCACGGCGCTTGCGGGCGCTCAGCGGCGTCGATGATCCGCCGGGCGATCCGTGGACGCCGCTGCGTCGCGGCGCGGGCGCGCTGGCGGCAGGGTTGATCGGGTTCGGGCTGATCCTGTGGGTCGCGGCGAACTGGGACGACTTCGGGCGGTTCATGCGCTTCGGGCTGCTGCAGGCGGTGCTTGCGGTCAGCCTGATCGCGGCGGCGATGCTCCGGCCCTGGCGTGCGCCGCTGGCGCTGGTCGCTTTCCTGACGCTGGGCGGCCTGCTGGCCTTCTTTGGGCAGACCTACCAGACCGGCGCGGACCCGTGGCAGCTGTTCGCGCTCTGGGCCGCGCTCGGGCTGCCGATCGCCTGGGCGGCGCGCTCGGACCTGGCGTGGACGCCATGGGGGCTCGTGGTGGCGACCGGGATCGGCTTGTGGATGGAAACCTTCGGCGGGCATTCGTGGCGCTTCGATGCGTCCACGGTGCCGGTGCATGCGATCGGCTTCGTCGCGTACGGCGTGTTGTGCGCCGGGCTCGCGCTGCGACCGGATGCGCTCGCCCAGCCTTGGGCGTGGCGCCTGGCGGTGCTCGCATCGGTGATCGCGATCTCGGGGACGGCGCTGGGCGGACTGTTCGCGAGGGACGTGGCGCCGCAGTTCTTCCTCGGCCTCGGGGTGATGGCTGTCGGCCTCGTTCTGGCGTGGCGACGCGGCGAGGTCTATGCGATGAGCGCGCTGGCGTTGGCGGTCGACACCTTGCTCGTGGCGGGATTCGCGCGCTGGATCGCCGATGGGAAGTGGGACGTCGGCGGCTACTTCCTCATCGCACTGGTGGCGTGTGCGCTGCTGGCTGGCAGCGTTAGCCTGATCATGCGGCGCCTGCGCGACGCGGAGGCGAGGGCATGACCGGCATCCAGTGGATCGACCAGGCCCGTGCGGAGGGGCTCGCGCCCGCGGACCCGTCCGCAGTGTCACGGCCCTGGCCCGTCGTGCTGCTGACGGCGCTGGGGGCCTGGCTGGCGGCGGTGCCCTTCCTGGCCATGTTCTTCGCGCTGTTCGGCTCCGCCATCGAGCGCGAGGGCGTCGGCTACTTCTTCGGCGTCTCGTTGATCGTCCTTTCGGTGCTGATGCTGCGATCGCGCGGGATCGCGCTGTTCCTGGAGCAGGCCGCCGTGCCCCTGCTGATCACGGGGCTGGTGCTGCTGTTCTTCGCGCTGGGGAAAGACCTGCCCCCGGCGGGACTCGATGTCGTCGCGCTGCTGCTCGGTGTCGGGCTGGTCCTGCTGCTGAACGCGTCGTGGATGCGGGTGCTGCTCGGTGCGGCGATGGCCGCGCCGTTGGCGCATCTCGGCCATCTGGTGTTCAAGGAAGTGTTCTCGCTCACCTGGTATGAACGGCATGGCGGGATCGGCTGGGCGTTGGCCACGCTGTTGCTGCTCGTGGGCGTGGCCTTGCTGGCGCTGCAGCATCAGGTCGGACGGCGCGCGCCGTCAGCCCGTCAGGCTGCGTTGCTCGAACCGGTACTGACCGGCTGGTGGGTGGCGGTGCTTGCGGCTTTTGCCATGGCAGCGGGTTGGTCGTTCGCGGCAGGTGGCGCGCTCGGAAGCGTCTTCCGGGGCGCGACACCGGGGCTGGCGGCATCGGACGACACGCTGATCTGGGCGTCGAGGATCGTGTCGGCGTTGCTGACGGTGGTCGCGGCCGCGTGGCTGTGGCGTCGGTGGCGTCCTGCGGGCTCGGCGCGCTTGACTCCGCCGCTGCTGGTGCTGGTGGCGCTTGCCGCGCTGATGCCGGCGCTCGGCGGCATCCTGCTGGTACTGGCCCTCATGGCATCGACCCGCCGCTGGCGCCTGGCCGCGCTGGCCGGCGCGGCGGCCGTGTGGGCCATCGGCGCGCTCTACTACGAGTGGCAACTGCCGCTCGCGCACAAGTCGCTGGCGCTGGTCGCCGCCGGCGCGGTGCTGGCGGCGTGGGTGCGATGGCTGGCGTGGCATCCAGTCCGGTCATCGTCGGAGGAGGGCGCTCGTCCGGTACTCGCGCTACGCGGTGCGAAGGCGCTGCTGCTCGGCGCGGGCGTGCTGTCGCTTGTCCTCGTGAACGTCCTGATCGCCGCGCGTGAGCAGTTGATCGCCGAGGGCCGGCCCGTCTTCGTGAAGCTCGCGCCGGTCGATCCACGCTCGCTGATGCAGGGCGACTACATGCGGTTGAGCTACGACCTGCCGGGCGTGGCATGGCGAACCCGTTTCAACGGGGACGCCCCCATGCTGTGGGGTGCGCGGCAACGTGTCGCGGCGATGCTGGATGCGCGCGGCATCGTGCAGTCGTCGAAGTTGCTCGGACCCGACGAGGAGCCGCCAGCGGGTGCGCAGCTGCTGGAGCTGACACCCAAGGACGGCCGATGGACCTTCGTCTCCGACGCCTGGTTCTTCAAGGAAGGCGAGGCCGAACGCTGGCAGCCGGCCAAGTACGGCGAGTTCCGCGTGACGCCCGAGGGCAAGGGCCTGCTGGTGCGCGTGGTGGGGGAGGATCTGAAGCCGCTGTGAGCGATCAGCCCGCTGCCGGTCCCCAGCCTTCGATGGCCACTTGATAGTGGGTCGACCTGCCGGAACCAAAGCGCCGCAGACACCCGAGTGCTTCCAGCTCCAGCAATTCCCGGGAGGCGGTGGCGCGCGAGGTCTCGCCGATCTGCTCGTACTTGCGCGTGCTCATGCCGCCTTCGATTCCCGCGGGCCCCGCCTCGATCAACGTGTTCAGCACGGCACGTTGGCGCGGCCCGATGTCGTGGCTTCCATGTTGTGCCCAGAAACGGGACTTGGCCAACCTCTCGTCGATGGCTTGCGTTGCGCGTTCGCACGATGCGTGCACCTGCTGCAGAAACCACATGACCCAGGCCTTCACGGATGCTTCGCCGTGCTGATCAGCGAATCGCCTCATCCAGGGGTCACTCCGCCAAGCCTTCCGGCTCCCCGCCGTCCACCATCAGATCGATGAGTTCCTTCAGGAACGCGAGGGCTTCCTCGGAGGTGGCAAAGTAGTACTCCCCGCCGAGGTCGGCGGCGTCGCCGTCCGGGCCGACGTGGACGACGGACCAGCCTTCCGCGCCGCCCCCGATCGCGCAGATCCCGAAACTGCCGGGCGCCAGGTCTCTCGCGGAGCCGGCGGTGACGAAGATGTCCTTGCCCCGATGGGCGAAATAACGTTTGAGCACGAGGAGTTGGAATGAAGGCAATCTGGAACGGCGAAGTCATCGCCGAAAGCGACGACACCGTGGTGGTCGAGGGAAATCATTACTTCCCCGTCGCCTCGCTGAAGCGCGAGTTCACCACGTTCAGCAATCACCGCACGTCCTGCCCCTGGAAGGGCCAGGCGCACTACTTTAGCCTCATGGTCCACGGCGACATGAACCCGGACGCCGTCTGGTATTACCCGGAACCCTCCGAGGCCGCCGCCGAGATCAAGGACCGCGTCGCCTTCTGGAAGGGCGTCCAGGTCACCGAGTGAGCTGGCCGCCGCCGGTCGGCCCCATGGCCGAGCCGGCCGGTCCTGCGTCCTTGGGCCACAGCGCCCAGAGACGCAACGGCTGCTTCATCCGGCCGGCCTGCGTCTCGGCCGCCTCGCCCCAGCCCCAGAAGTAGTCCGCCCGCACCGCGCCGACGATCGCCGCGCCGGTGTCCTGCGCCATCACCAGCCGCCGCATCGGCGTCGTCGACAGCGGCTCGGTCGTGTCCAGCCAGACCGGCGTGCCGTACGGGATGCTGGCCTTGTCCACCGCGATCGACCGCCCCGGCGTCAGCGGCACGCCCTGACCCCCGCGCGGTCCGACCGCCAGATCGGGCAACGGTTCCTCGCGGAAGAAAACGTATCGCGGGTTCGCCCACATCGCCTCCTTGAGCCGCTGCGGATTGCGGCGCCCCCAGTCCTTGATGCCCGGCCACGACGCCTCCGTGGCCCGCAACTCGCCCTGGGCGATCAGCCACTGGCCCATCGACCGGTAGGGCTGCTCGTTGTGCGCCGCGAAGGACAGCCGCACCCAGCGGCTTCTGCCGTCGCGTTCGGTCACGCGCAGCCGGCCGCTGCCCTGGATCTGCATCACCAGCGCGTCCAGCGGGTCCTGCACCCAGGCCAGGCTGAGCCGCGACAGCGCCGCGTTGCTCTCGATCTGCTGGCGCGTGTCGTAAGGCTTGCGCTGTGCCAGGTCTTGCGGCGGGGCCAGCAACGGAACGCGGAAATCCCCCAGCGCCTGGCGCCGCGCCGCGAGCTCGGGTTCGTAGTAGCCGGTCGCCACGCCTTCGCGCTGACCGTCCGGCGACTCGACACGATAGGGCTGCAGGTGCTTCATCAGCCAGACCATGGCGTCCCAGTCGCCGCCCGGCTTGTAGGCGCGGGCCTGCGCGCAGATCGCGCTCCAGCCGGGCATGGGCTTCTCGCAGCCGCGCAGCAGCGCGGGCCACCATTCCAGGGCGCGGTCCTCGCCCCAGCCGGGCAGCTCGCTCCACAGGGCCGCGACCCAGCGCGAACGTTCGCGTCGAAGGACGCGCCGGCCGGCGCTGTCGTCCTGGCCGTTGAGCAGTTTCTCGGGATCGATCGTCGATGCCGCCGCAGCGGTCGCGGGAACGAGAAGTGCCGCGGACAAGGCGCCGGACAAGGCGGCGGATGCGGCGCCCAGCGCGCCTAGAATCGCCAGCGCCGCGCTCCAGCGGCGAGTTCTGCAACGGATCGGACCACGAATCATGGGCGTGATTTTGCTGGAGGCGCTCGGCGCGCTCGCGCTGCTCATCTTCATCGTCTGGTGGACGATGTTCTCGGGCCGCAAGCGCGGGGAGCGTCCCGACGACAGCGACGCCGCCTGAGCGACGCCGCATCCGACCCGTCGCCTCACCCCTTCGGCGGGACGAGGAAACTCATCGGCTGACGGCGCATGCGGGCCCAGATCGCCCCGCGCACGCGCTTCTGATCGGCCAGCCGGATCCCGCGGGAGCGCAGCGCCACCTTGAACGCCAGGAAGAAGCTGACACCCACGTTCAGCACGCCGGTCCCCAGGATGCTGATCACGCAGAGCCAGAACGGCCAGTGCTTCAAGACGTCGAGGCCCAGCGCGCCGGCCGCGGCGGCCAGTTGGCCGGTCGACAGCGTGACGTGGCGGACCTCGATCGGCAGGCCGAAAAAGCCCAGCAGCGCCGGCACCAGGCCGAGCATCAGGCCCAGGCTGATGTTGGCGGTCAGTCCGGAGATGTTGTCGCGCCACCAGCGGGACCAGCGCGCCGCCCGGCTTGCGCCCAGCCGCGCGACGATGCGCGGGTTCCACGCGATCGCGCTGTCCAGGCGGTGGAAGACGAACCAGTTCTCGACCCAGCCCGCGATCAGGCTGGACGCGAACAGCAGCACCCCGGTGAAGGCGGCGAAGAGCAGCGACGGCCCCAGCACCGTCAGCGAATGCAGCACGTGCTCGGCTTCCTTGGCGCCGACCAGCGGCTTGCCGAAACTCAACCATGCCGCCAGCTGCACGACCAGCACCATCGGCGCCGCCAGCGCGAGGTTGCCGATGATCCCCGCCGTCTGCGAGCGGAACAGGTGCGCGACCTCGTCGACGAAGGCCTGCAGGCCGGGCTCGCTGTCGATGTGGCGGAGCTTGTCGGCCAGCGCGGGCGCGGTCATCGCAGGCTGCTTGGTCGCGACGGTCCAGTGCAGCAGCAGGATGAGCACGAAGCTGCCCGCGTAGTTCACGCCGGACCAGAAGCCGCCCCAGAACGCGGACAGGCCCAGCGCCATGATCGCGAACTTCATGAAGGTCGTGCCCGCGATCACCAGCCCGCCGCCGCCGGCGCGGCGCAGCATGTCGCCGTATTCCTCGCGGTTGCGGGTGATGTAGTGCTCGCCGGTCTCGGCGCTGCGTTCGGCGACTTTGCGCGCCAGCAGCGAGTAGTGCCGCGCGAACAGCGTGCGGATGCTGCGCCGGTCGTGCACGACCGCCACCAGCGCCGCCACCAGCCGCAGCAGCTCGCGCTGCGGGTGATCCGCCAGCAGCACCGCCAGCAGGTCCTCGACGCGGCGCAGCCGCGCCTGCATCTGCTCGACGCCGAACATCAGGTCCACCGAAACACCGTGTTCCTCGAGGTGATCCGGCACGGAGCGCACCGCCGCCCGGCATTCGTCGAGCAGGCCGCGCAGGTACTGCAGTTGGCCGGGGAGGGCGGCCCGGTCGTTCTCGACGAGCGCATGCTCGACCTGCTCCCAGGCCGTGGCGAGGTTGCGGAACGGCCGGCGCGCGAGCAGCAGCGGATCCATGCGCACGCGCAGCGCGCCGGACAGGCCGGCCGAGCGCACCGAGCTCACCAGCACCGTGATCGCGGCGCGCATCTCCTCGCGCCAGTCGCCTTCCGGCGCGCCGGCGAACAGCAGACCCAGCCGCTGCAGCAACTCGTCGTCGACGGCGGCGATCCACTGCTCGTCGGCCTCGTGCGGGAACAGCAGCTCGAAGAGTTCGGACAGGTCCTTGGTGTCCGCGCTCAGCGGCAGCAGACGCCGGCGCAGCCGGCCGAGGAATTCGTTCCACAGCGCCATGCGCGGGGCGAAGCCGACCTCGGCGAACAGGCTGATCGCGTCGACGTCGGCCCAGACGCTGGCGATGACCTCGGCGAAGGCCTTCGCATGATCCGGGTGGCGCTCCAGCATGCGGAGCAGGTAGCGGAGGCGGCGGATCGGCAGCGGGGCGGACGGTGCTGCGGGCGCCGCCGGTTCGTCACCGGCCGGCGCGGGCGCCCGGTCGTCCTTGAGCGGCGCGTGGCGCAGCCATTCGATCAATCGCACCAGCCAGAGGTTGCGCTCGGCGAGCGGCGCTTGCGGATGCGCCGCGTTCAGCAGCGCGGTGAGGTCCCAGCCCTGGCGTCGGAACATCAATGCAGGGATCCGGAGTCGGCCAGCAGGAACTCGGGCACGTCGGCGTGGAAGACCTCGGCCTTGTCCGTGACGCACAGGAAACGGCCGCTCATGGTGCCGTGGCGGGTCGCGATCTGGGCCCAGGAGCTGTACTGGAAGCGTTCGCCCGGCTGCAGCAGCGGCTGGTGGCCGACGACGGCCAGCCCATGCACTTCCTGCACCTTGCCGTTCCCGTCCACGATGGTCCAGTGGCGGCCGATCAGCTGGGCGGTGACGTCGCCCCGGTTCTCGATCGTCACGGTGTAGCCGTAGGCAAACTCGTTGCGGTCCGGGAAGGTCTGGTCGGCGATCGGCTCGACGGCCACGCTGCAATGGAAGTGCGGATGTGCCATCGGCGGATTCTAGGGAATCTCCCGGGCCCGTCGTGGGCTATGCTGGTTACCGCACAGAGCAGAACCAGAACCCGCTCGAACGGACCACCAACGCGACCGGCACGCCTCCGGCGCCATCCGTCATGGAGACAAGGGCAGGACACCCGACGGCAGTTCCCCGACCCAATCGACGCCAGGCCATGGCGCGCGGCTGCGCGCTGGTCGGCGTGGCCGCCGCCGTCGGCGTCGATCTCAGCGGGGTCGCGGCGAATTCGGCGATGGCGGCACCGCCCGGGCCTCCGACGCCCGCGGCGTCGGGCGCCGGGGCGACAGGATCGTTGACGCTGCGCAGCGCCGCGCAGGCGGGCGCGCCGGCCAAGTACGCGTCGGGCGATCCCCAGCGTCCTGGCCTGTGCGGCGAGATCGCCGCCGCCGTGATGCGGACCGATCCGGACCTCCACATCGAGGGCCTGCACCGGCAGGTGCCGCTGCGGCGCCTGGAGCTGATGCTGAGCAACGGCGATCTCGACGTCTTCTTCTGCCTGCTCAAGTCCGAACACCGCCATGCGCTGATGCGTTACCTGCCGGTGCCGCTGTACCGCATCTCGCATGTGCTGGCGATGCGCGTCGGCGACGAACGCGCGCCGCGCACCTGGGACGAATTGCGCGCCTTCGCGCGCCGCCAACCCCTGCTGCTGGCGCAGGGCACCAAGCTGGCCGCGACGCTGCAGGAGGCGGACGTGGCTTTCATCGAATCCGCGCGCAGCGACAAGGAAGCGCTGCAGATGCTGGTGCGAGGCCGCGCAGCGGGCGTATACGGCCAGGATTTCAACCTGCGCCAGGCCGCGCGCGGCGCGGGCCTGGACTCGCGCGTGCGCATCGGGCCGCAGGTCTTCGAGGAGGAGACCCAGTACGTCGTCGTCTCCCGCCAGTTGCCCGAGGCGGTGGTGGAGCGGCTCACCGACCGCCTGCGCCAGATCAGCGCTTCCGGCGAGATCGCACGGCTCTCGGAGCGTTACCGCTAGCGGGCGCGCCGACGCGCGACAGCCTTTCTACAATCGTCGTTTTTCTCCGCCAGCGGCTCCGCGCCCGCCCCGCCATGAATCCGCCCACCTACCGCATCGCCCCCAGCATCCTGTCCGCCGATTTCGCCAACCTGGGCGAGGAAGTCCGCAACGTGCTGGCTGCCGGCGCGGACTGGATCCATTTCGACGTGATGGACAACCATTACGTGCCCAACCTGACCTTCGGGCCGATGGTCTGCGAGGCGCTGAAGAAGCATGCGGTGAAGCCCGACGGCACGCCGGCGCCGATCGACGTCCACCTGATGGTGCAGCCGGTGGACAGCCTGGCGCAGGCTTTCTGCCGCGCCGGCGCGAACCTGGTGAGCTTCCATCCCGAAGCCAGCCAGCACGTCGACCGTACGATCCAGCTGATCAAGTCCGAGGGCGCGCAGGCGGGCCTGGTGTTCAACCCGGCCACGCCGCTGGACGTGCTGGAGTGGGTCATCGACAAGGTCGACCTGGTGCTGATCATGAGCGTCAACCCGGGCTTCGGCGGCCAGAGCTTCATTCCCGGCGCGCTGAAGAAGCTGCAGCAGGCCAAGGCGATGATCCTGGCCAGCGGCCGCGACATCCGCCTGGAGATCGACGGCGGCGTGAAGGTCGACAACATCCGCGAGATCGCGGCCGCGGGTGCGGACACCTTCGTGGCGGGCTCGGCGATCTTCGGCAAGCCCGACTACCAGAGCGTCATCGACGCCATGCGCGCCGAGCTGGCGCTCTGAGCCCGGAAGCCCGGCCGCGTTGATCCCGGTGACCCGACTGCTGCTCGTCTGCGCGGCCAACCTGTGCCGCTCCCCGATGGCCGAGGCGGTGCTGCGCCTGCGCGCCGGCGAACTCGGCCTGACCGAGGTGCACTCGGCGGGGGTGTTCGCGTCCTCGCGCGCGCATCCGGTCGACAAGCGCGCGCTGGCCGTGCTGGAACAGCGCGGCTACGGCATGGACCGGCGCTGGCGCTCGCGGCAGGTGAAGACCGGCGACTTCGACCGCTACGACCTGATCCTGGCGATGGACCGCAACGTGCTGCGCGGCCTGAAGGCGGCGCGTCCGGCGGTCTCGCCGGCGAAGCTGGGGCTGTTCCTCGCCGGCATGACCGGGCTGGGCCTGGACGAGGTGCCCGATCCTTACTACGGCGCGGGCAACGGCTTCGTCCATGTGCTCGACCTGATCGAGGCGCGGGTGCACACCTGGCCGCGGGACGCGGCGGTGTTCTACAAGACGGGCTGAGTCCAGACCCGGAGAGGCGGCGATGAGCGATCGATTGGCGCAGGGCCCCGACGGCCAGTGGCGATGCAAGTGGTGCGAGGCCCCCGGCTTCGACATGTACCGCGACTACCACGACCAGGAATGGGGCTACCCCGTGCACGAGGACCGGCGGCTGTTCGAGAAGCTCTGCCTGGAGGGCTTCCAGTCGGGGCTGTCGTGGCGGACCATCCTCGCCAAGCGTGAGAACTTCCGGAAGGCGTTCAAGCAGTTCGAGATCGCCAAGGTCGCGACGTTCGGCGAAGCCGACGTCGCACGGCTGCTCGCGGACGAGGGCATCGTGCGCCACCGCGGCAAGATCGAAGCGGCGATCCACAACGCGTCCCGCGCGCTGGAGCTGCAGAAGGAAGCCGGCTCGCTGGCGGCATTCTTCTGGCGCTTCGAGGATCCGGAGGAGGGCGGCGGTGTGCGGGCGACGTCGGAGACGTCGGTGAAGCTCTCCAAGGAACTGAAGAAGCGCGGCTGGAAGTTCGTCGGACCGACGACCGTCTATGCGTTCATGCAGGCGATGGGGCTGATCAATGACCACGCGCCGGGATGCATCGGTCGTGAGGCCGCGGCGCGCGAGCGCAACGCGTTCAAGCCGCCGCGCTGAACGTCCGCGCACTCATGGCGCGCTCCCTGCAGTCATCAGCCGCAGGTCCAACGGGCGCACCGCAGCATGCCGCGCACGGATGCGCGACCACGATACTGGTCCGCCGCGGATCAAGCCGGCCTCGCCGAGTCGATCCACGAAATGGCGTTCGATCCCGGCGGTGTCGCTCCTCGGGCCATAGACACCGGTGCTCGCGCATTCCTGCAACAGGGCCTCGAGCGGCGGCGGATCGCCGAACTCGGCCATCAGCGTCGCCGTGCATCTCTGGACGCGTTCGCCGAGACCCTTCGGCGTGCCCGGGCCCGGCATGTCTTCCTGCCGCATCGCCTCCTGGAAGCGCGAGAGGTACTGCTCCGCCATGAGGCGCACGACGGCGTCGGGATGGCATTGGACGAGCAGTCGATTGAGGGCATCGGTGATCAGCGACGGCGGGAAGCGCGATGCGTCGGGCGCGAATTCGTCGGGAGCCGTTCGCCAGGCAAAGCCCATTTTCCGAAGCAGAACGGGCTGCAGGCCGGCCACGAGATGCCGGTGCGAGCCGGGCGCGTTTTGAAGCTCCTGCGCGTAGTGCTGGTCGATGACCTCGATGGCGACCTGTTCGACGACGCGCTCCGTGAACGTGCGGAAGCTCCCGCCTAGATGGAGACGGCCTGAACCCAGCCGTGATTCCGTCGTGACCAGCGCGCTCAAGGCGCCGGGGGCGCAATCGTCCAACTGCGTCGCGAGTTCCTCCAGTGCGGTTGCACAGGTCTCCCGAGGCAGCTGCCCCTGCCGTACGTGCTGGACGATGCGGGCGAGGGCTTCTGCGCCGCCTCTGTACAGAAGGTGCGCGGTCGCGCCATAGGCGGGATTGGTGCCGGCAGGATCGACGGTGGTCACTCGTTCGCCGAACATCATCAGCTGTCGAGCACCGGGTCTCCCGGCGAGCTCGGTGCAGAGCACCCACAGGTGGTCGCCGAACTGTGTCGCGAAATGGCGGAAGTCCGGGCTCGTCGCGAACGCCTCCGGATTCCCGTGACGGGCGGGGTCGTACCCCCATCCGCTCGCTGGCGGCGGATCGACGCTGCTGGATCCGAACACGCCCCGCTCGTCCGGGCCGGCCTGGAGGCTGGTGGGAGGAGACGCGTCCGCGGTGTCGATCTCCGAGAGGAACTTTGATGAGAAGGAGTGGGGGCCGATCAGCATCGCGCTTGAGTTGTCTCCCGACGTCCTGCGTTCCCTGTTCGCTCCGTGGGCGCGCCGCGACGGCCGTCCCGGCGCGTCCGCGAGCGCGTCAATCCGCGTGGCCTGCAGCCGGGTGATGGGGATGCTCGGTCAACCGCGTCTGCCCCACTTCCCGCGTATCCGGGCCCTTGCCGCTGAACCGGTCCAGCGCCAGGTAGATCACCGGCGTGATGTAGAGCGTCACCGCCTGCGACAGGATCAGTCCGCCCACCACCGCCAGCCCCAGTGGCTGGCGCAGTTCCGCGCCGGCGCCCAGCCCCAGCGCGATCGGCAGCGCGCCCATCAGCGCGGCCAGCGTCGTCATCATGATCGGGCGGAAGCGCAGGATGCAGGCCTCGCGGATCGCCTGCCGCGGCGTCATGCCGCCGTTGCGCTGCGCGTCGAGCGCGAAATCGATCATCATGATCGCGTTCTTCTTCACGATGCCCACCAGCATCAGGATGCCGATGGTCGCGATGATGGTGAGCTCCATGCCCGCGAGCTGCAGCGTCAGCAGCGCGCCCACCGCCGCGGACGGCAGCCCGGCCAGGATGGTCAGCGGGTGGATGTAGCTCTCGTAGAGCACGCCCAGCAGCACGTAGATCACCGCGATCGCCAGCACGATCAGCAGCAGCTGTCCGCCTTGCGAGTCCTTGAACACCGCCGCGTCGCCGCCGTAGCTGGTGATGATGGACGGCGGCAGGCCGACGTCCTTGGTGAACTGGTCGATCTTCGCCGTCGCGTTGCCCAGCGGCACGTCGGGCGCGAGGTTGAAGCTCAGCGTGATCGCCTGCAGCTGGCCCTGGTGGTTGACCGCCGTCGGGCCGAGCTCGCGCTTCACGCTCGCGAAGGCCGTCAGCGGCACCATCGTGCTGTTCCGGCCGCGCAGATAGATCTTGTCGAAGGCATCCTCGCTGAGCCGGTCGCTGTCGGTCGCCTCCATGATCACCTGGTAGGTGTTGCTCTCCGCGTAGATGCTGGAAACCTGGCGCTCACCGAAAGCCGAGTACAGCGCGTTGCGCAGGTCCTGCATCTGCACGCCCAGCAGCGTCGCGCGCTCGCGGTCGATGACGAGGTTGGCCTGCAGCCCGCGCAGCTGCGAGTCGCTGGTGACGTCGCGGAACACCGGATCGTTGCGCAGCTTGTCCTGCAGCTTCACGGCCCAGGTGTTGAGCTCGCCGGTGCTGACCGACTGCAGCGTGAACTGGTAGCGGCTCTTGGACTGCCGGCCCCCGAGCTGCAGGTTCTGCACCGGCCGCAGGTAGACCGCGATGCCGGGCACGCCGCGCAGCTTCTTGCGCAGCTGTTCCAGCACCTGCGGCATCGCCGGGCGTTCCGCGCGCGGCTTCAGGTTGATGAAAAGACGCCCCGTGTTGACGTTGCCGCCGCCCCCGCCGCCGCCCACCGCGGCGGAGACCGACGACACCGACGGATCGTCCTGCACGATCTTGGCCACACGCTCCTGCAGCACCGTCATCGCGGCGAAAGAGATGTCCTCGGCCGCTTCCGTGCTGGCTTGGATCTGGCCGATGTCCTCTTCCGGGAAGAAGCCCTTCGGGATGACGATCCACAGCCACGCGCTGGCGATGAAGGTGGCCAGGGCCACGACGCCGACGACCCAGCGGCGCGCGAGCGCCCAGTCCAGCGAGGCGGTGTACCTGTCCAGGACCCAGCTGAAGCCGGCTTCGAAGGTCCGGCCGAGTGCGTTTTCCTCGACCTCGTGGTGGCTGCTGAGGAAACGGCTGCACAGCATGGGCACCAGCGTCAGCGACACGCCGGCCGACACGCCGATCGCCAGCGAGACGACGACGGCGAACTCGTGGAACAGCAGGCCGACCACGCCCGGCATGAAGAAGATCGGGATCAGCACGGCGATCAGCGAGATCGAGATCGACAGGATGGTGAAAGCCATCTCGCGCGCGCCGCGGATCGCGGCGTCGAAGGGCGCCATGCCGTCCTCGACGTGGCGGTAGATGTTCTCCAGCATCACGATGGCGTCATCGACGACCAGGCCCACGGCCAGCGTGATGCCCAGCAGCGAGATGTTGTCCAGGCTGTAGCCCAGCGCGAACAGCAGCGTCACCGCGCCGATCAGCGAGATCGGCAGCGACAGCGTCGGGATCAGCGTCGCGACCATGCGGCGCAGGAACAGGAAGATCACCATCACGACCAGCGCCACCGTCAGCGCGAGCGTGAAGTAGACGTCGTGCAGGCCTTCGCGGATCGACACCGAGCGGTCGTTGAGCGTGCTCATCTGCACCGAGGCCGGCAGCTGCGCGGCGAAGCGCGGCAGCATCGCCTTCACCGCGTCGACGACCTTCACCGTGTTGGCGTCGGGCTGGCGCTGCACGGCCAGCACGATGGAGCGCTCGCCGTTGAAGTTGGAGAAGGACTTGACGGTCTCGTAGCTGTCCTCGACGTCGGCGACCTCGCGCAGGAACACCGGCGCGCCGTTGCGCGTGGCCACGACGATGCCGCCGAAGGCGTTGGCGTCGCGCAGTTGCTTGTTGGCCTGGATGGTCAGCGTCTGGCGCGCGCCGTCCAGCGTCCCCACGGGCGTGTTGGCGTTCGCGCCCTTGACGGCGGCCTGCAGCTCGTCGAGCGTGATGTTGCGCTGCTGGAGCAGCTCGTTGCGCGCCTTGATGCGCACCGCGAAACGCTTCTGGCCGTAGATGGACACCTGCGCCACGCCGTCGATGGTCGACAGGCTGGGGGTGATGAGGTTCTCGGCGTAGTCGTTGAGCTCGGACAGGTTGATCGAGGGCGAGGTCAGCGCCACCAGCAGCACCGGCGCATCGGCCGGGTTGACCTTGCGGTAGGACGGCGGCGTCGTCATCTCGACCGGAAGCGCGCGCAGCGAGCGGAACAGGGCGGCCTGCACGTCGACCGCGGCGGCGTCGATGTCGCGCGCGGCGTCGAACTCCAGGGTCAGCGAGCTGTTGCCCAGCGTGTTGGTCGAGGAGATCGTCGTGATGCCGGCGATGGTGGAGAACTGCTTCTCCAGCGGCAGCGCGACGGAGGAGGCCATCGTCTCGGGGCTGGCGCCGGGCAGCGTGGCTTGCACATTGATGACCGGCGTGTTGAAGCTGGGCAGCGCGGCGACCGGGATGCGGCTCCACGCGGCGATGCCGGCGACGACCAGCGCGACGTTCAGCAGCACGGTCATGACCGGCCGGCGGATGAAGAGTTCGGTGAGGTTCATGTCAGGGCGCCGCGATGTCGGTGACGGAGGCGCCGCCGCCTGCGCCGGCCGAGGCCAGGCGCGCGGCGGCCGCGGGGTCCACGGCGGCGGGCTGCGTGCGCACCGGCGTACCGGGACGCAGGTTCTGCTTGCCGTCGAGCACCACGGTCGCGCCTGCGGCGACGCCGTCGACGACCGCCATCTCGCCGAAGGTGTAGCGCAGCTTCACCGGCTTGAGCTGGGCCGTCTTGTCGGGACCGACGACGTAGACCTGGCGGTCGCTGCCGCGCAGGATGATGGCCGCCTGCGGGATCACGATCGCATCCTTCATGCTGCGCAACGTCATGCGCACGCGCAGGTACTGGCCGGGCCAGAGCTTCTGCGCGTCGTTCGTGAATTCGGCTTTCAGCTTGATGGTGCCGGTGCTCGCGTCGACGAGGTTGTCGACGAAGGTGAGCTTGCCGCGGGCCACGGATCCGACGGACTTGCCGCCCTTGCTGTCCTGGCGGGAGGGACCGCCTTCAATCGACGGCAGGACGACCTGCACCTCGGGGGGCGTGACCTGTGCGCCGGTGGCGCCTGGACGCATCGCGTCGAGCACGGGCGCGAGCTCGGTCTCGGGCAGGTTGAAGCTGATCGCGATCGGATCGATCTGGACGATGTTGACCAGCGGCGTGCCGGTGGCGCTGGCCTGGACCAGGCTGCCGGGCCAGACGTTGACGGCGCCGGCGCGGCCGGAGAAGGGCGCGCGGATCTCGTTGTAGCTGAGCGCGACGGACGCGGAGTCGACGGCGGCGGCGTCCGCGTCGACCAGGCTGCGCCCGCCCTGCAGACTGGCCAGTGCGGTGTCGACGGCGCTCTGCGCAACGAAGTGCTGCGCCAGCAGGTCCTTGGCGCGCTCGTACTGGCGCTGCAGGTCGCCGAGGGCGGCCTTGTCGCGGGCGAGCTGGGCCCGCGCCTTGTCGAGGTTGGCGCGGTCCGCGCGCTCGTCGAAGCGGAAGAGGACCTGGCCCCTGGTGACGGTCTGACCGTCGTGGACGAGCACGTCGCGGATGGTCGAGGTGGTCTGGGCGCGCAGGTCGACCTGGTTGATCGGGGTGACGGTGCCGGAGGCTTCGACGGTCACGGGGACGTCGCGGCGCTGCGCGGTGACGACGCCGACGGTCTGCGCGCCGGCGGGGGCCGATGCGCCCCGTGCGGCGGCGGCGGGACCGGTCCCGCCGCCTTCAGGGGACGCGGCGCGCGACTTCCACCACCAGCCCCCGCCCGCCACGAGCAGGACGACGATCAAGGACAGGACAAGGGGCTTGCGGCGCATGAACAGGATCTCCAACGACTCTCTTCGAGGGGGCGCGGAAGAGTAGGTCCGGCCCCGGCATCGAATATTTCGTTCAGGTTAATCCTGTGCACAGATGAGGAAAAGCTGTGCGATTGGGGCGTCAGCCGGCCTTGAGCGCCTTGGCCAGCGCCGCGCCGACGACGGCGTTGTGCTTCACCAGCGCGATGTTGGTGGCGAGGCTGGCGCCGCCGCTGAGGTCCTTGATCCGGGCGAGCAGGTAGGGCGTGACGGCCTTGCCGCTGATGCCCTGCGCGGCGGCTTCGTTCAGCGCCTGTCCGACGAAACCGTCGATGACGGCCCGGGGCATCTCATGCGCCGCCGGGACCGGATTGCTGATCACCGCGCCGCCGCTCAATCCGAGCGCCCACTTCGTGCGCAGGAAGCGCGCCTGGTCCGCGGGCGCGTCGATGCGGAAGTCCGCCTTCAATCCGCTGTCGCGCGTGTAGAACGCGGCGAAGTTCTCCTGGCCCACCGACAGCACCGGCACGCCGTGCGTCTCCAGGTATTCCAGCGTCAGCGCCAGGTCGAGGATGCTCTTCGCGCCGGCGCAGACGACCGCCACCGGCGTGCGGGCCAGTTCCTGCAGGTCGGCGGAGATGTCGAAGGAGGTTTCCGCGCCGCGGTGCACGCCGCCGATGCCGCCGGTGACGAAGACCTCGATGCCGGCCAGCCGGGCGCAGATCATCGTCGCGGCCACCGTGGTGGCGCCGACGCGGCCCGTCGCCAGCGCGAAGGGCAGGTCGCGGCGGCTCAGCTTCATCGCGTCGGGGGACTGGCCGAGCAGCTCGAGCTGCGCGTCGTTCAGGCCGACGCGGATCTTCCCGTCCAGCACCGCGATCGTCGCGGGCACGGCGCCGTGCTCGCGCACGATCGTCTCGACCTCGCGCGCGGTCTGCACGTTCTGCGGATAGGGCATGCCGTGCGAAATGATCGTGGACTCCAGCGCCACCAGCGGCCGGCCTTCAGCGCGCGCGGCGGCGACCTCGGGCGAGAAGTCGATGAAGTGCTGATCGATCAGGTCTTGCGTGTTCATGCGGGTGCTTTCGAGTTCGAAGAATGGGTCGGTCAGACGAGCAGCGCGGGACTCAACGCCTCGCTGACGGTGGCATCGCTCTGCAGCGTCAGCGCCGCCAGCTGGAGGCCGAGCGCACAGGCGCCGCGCAGGTCGTCCGGGTCACGGTGCAGCGAGGCGGCGATGCCGGCGGTCAACGCATCCCCGGCGCCGGTGACCTCGCGGATCGAGGCGGGCTCCAGCGGCGGAGGCGGGAGCAGGACGAGCTCGTCATCCTCTGAAAAGCGGACGCCCCGCGAGCCGTCGCTCATCACGAGCCGCTGCAGTCCCGCGTCCCGCAGCGATCGCCACGCGGCGCGCAGGGCGTCGTCGTCGGGCAAGGCACGACCCACGAGCGTCTGCAGCTCGCCGCGGTTCAGCACCAGCAGCGCGACGCCCCGCAGGTCGGCGCCGAGCCGAGCCATCTTTGGTTCGGACACGGCCACCAGCAGCAGGCGCTGACCGCGCAGGCGCGCTTCGGCGCGGAGCTCGTCGAGCGTCTCGCGTGGCAGGTTCAGGTCGGCGACCAGCCATCGCGCCGGCGCGCGTTGCGGCGCGGTCTGACGCAGGAAGGCGGGATCGAGCCGGTCGGTCAATTCCATGTGCGCGAGCGCGAGCACCAGTTCGCCATCGGGATCGAGCACCGCCGTGTAGCTGCCTGTCGCCGCGTCGGCTGCCTGCAGCGAGCCGGCGCAATCGACGCCGAGTCCCTGCAGCTCAGCCAGCAGCGTCTGCCCGGCGGCATCGCGGCCCACGGCGGTCAGCAGGTGCACCGGCAGGCCGAGCCGGGCGAGGTTCTCCGCGATGTTGCGCGCAACGCCGCCCGCCGATTCATGCTGCCGCGCCGGATTCGAGCTGCCCATGCGCAACGGGCCGAGCGCGCGCAGCTTGCGGTCCAGGTTCGTGCCCCCGATGCAGACGATGGGCTGACGCTGAGGCAGCACATAGGCTCGTCCGAGGATGCGCCCCTCGCGCGTCAACTGCCCCAGATGGCCGGCCACGGCGGATCGCGACAGCCCGAGCCGCTCCGCCAGCTCCTGCTGGCCGATGAAGGGGTTGGCTTCGACCAGCGCCAGCAGTTGTTCCTTGGAGGACAGTTCCTTGAGGATCGTCATGGCGGCGGATTCTAGAGATGCCTTCTTCTTGATGCAAACATATGTTCAGGCGACAGACATTTGTTTATCTTGACGCCTATGAACGTCAAGGAAATGCAAGGGACTCGCGCGATTAGCGAACTTTGCATACGCTCCATGGGCTCCCACAGACCGGTCACGGCGGGGAGCGCGCCGCATCCAACAGTCAAGGAGGACGCCATGCGGAAGAACTTGCCCGTCACCCAGCGCCAGTACGACTTCCCCGCCGACGCCACGCTGATGTCCACGACGGACACGAAGAGCCGGGTCACCTACGCCAACGAGGCCTTCGTCGAAGCGAGCGGTTTCACGACCGAGGAACTGCTTGGCCAGCCCCACAACATCGTCCGCCACCCCGACATGCCGCCGGAGGCCTTCGGCGACATGTGGGCGACGCTCCAGGGCGGCGAGTCCTGGACCGGCCTGGTGAAGAACCGCCGCAAGAACGGGGACCATTACTGGGTCCGCGCGAACGCGACGCCGGTGATGCGCAACGGCCAGCCGGTGGCCTACATGTCGGTGCGCACGCGGCCGTCGGCCGAGGAAGTCGCCGGCGCGGAGCGCCTCTACGCCGACATGCGCGAAGGTCGCGCGAAGCACCTGCGCATCCACAAGGGCGTGCTGGTGCGCACCGGCGCGATGGCGTGGACCTCGATGCTCAAGACCATGCCGGTGCGGTGGCGGGTGCGGCTGCCGCTGCTGGCGCTGACGCTCGCTGCGATCGTGTCGGCGTGGATGAGCGCCGCGACACTCGCCGCCGCGGCCCTGTGGATAGGCGCCTTCGTGGTCGTGTCGCTCCTGGCGATATGGTTCCTGGAGGCGCAGGTCGTCGGACCGCTGGAGTCGCTCGCGCGGCACGCGAAACGCGTGGCCAGCGGGGACACGCGGGACCCGCTGCAGATGGACCGGGTCGACGAGATCGGCATGGCGCTGCGCTCGCTCAACCAGCTGGGACTGATGTTCCGCTGGGTGATCGACGACGTCGCGGCGCAGGTGGTGACGGTGCGGTCGTCGAGCGGCGACATCCTCACCGGCAACAACGAGATCAGCGCGCGGACCGAGCAGGCTTCGGCCAGCCTGCAGCAGACGGCGGCGTCGATGGAGGAGATGAGCGCCACCGTGCGCAGCAACGCCGACGCGGCGCGCCAGGCCGAAGACCTGGCGCAAGGCGCGAGCGCGGCGGCGGCGCAGGGCGGCGAGGTGGTCCGCAACGTCAACGAGACGATGGTGGGAATCACGACGTCGAGCAAGCGGATCGGCGACATCATCGGCGTCATCGACGGGATCGCATTCCAGACCAACATCCTGGCGTTGAATGCGGCGGTCGAAGCCGCGCGGGCCGGCGAGCAGGGACGCGGATTCGCGGTGGTCGCGAGCGAAGTGCGATCGCTGGCGCAACGCAGCGCGGCGGCAGCCAAGGAGATCAAGCAATTGATCGGGGAAAGCGTCGAACGGGTCGAAGCCGGCGGACGTCAGGTCGACGAGGCCAGCAAGGCGATGCAGGAGATCGTCGAGCAGGTGCGGCGCGTGTCGTCGCTGATCTCCACGATCGGCAACGCGACGCGCGAGCAGGCGGCAGGGATCTCCCAGGTCAGCCAGGCCGTCAGCGAGCTCGACCGGACGACCCAGCAGAACGCCGCACTGGTGCAGCGGTCCGCCGGGGCGAGCGATTCACTCGAGAAACAGGCCACGCAGCTCGTTCAAGCGGTGGCCGTGTTCCGGATGAGCTGAGCAAAGACCGACTGCGGCGGACAAGCGCGGGCACTCCACGTCGCAGGGGGCGTCCCTCCGGGAACCCCCAGCGACATTCCGGCCCCACGCGCGCTCGCTGCCCGCGGGCCGTTGGACTTAGGACGCCGTCAGAAGAACCCGAGCTTCTTCTGCGAGTAGCTCACCAGCAGGTTCTTCGTCTGCTGATAATGGTCCAGCATCATCTTGTGGGTCTCGCGACCGATGCCGGATTCCTTGTAGCCGCCGAAGGTCGCGTGCGCCGGATAGGCGTGATAGCAATTGGTCCACACGCGGCCGGCCTTGATGCCCTTGCCCATCCGGAAGGCCGTGTTGATGTCGCGCGACCACACGCCCGCACCCAGCCCGTACGGCGTGTCGTTGGCGATGCGCAGCGCCTCCTCTTCGGTCTTGAAGGTCGTCACGGCGAGCACCGGCCCGAAGATCTCCTCGCGGAAGATCCGCATGTCGTTGGTGCCCTTGAACAAGGTCGGCTCGATGTAGTAGCCGCCCGCCAGGTCGCCGCCCAGCTGCGCGCGTCCGCCGCCGATGAGGCACTGCGCGCCCTCCCGCTTGCCGATCTCCAGGTAGGACAGGATCTTGTCCAGCTGCATCGACGAGGCCTGCGCGCCCATCATCGTGTCGGTGTCCAGCGGGTTGCCCTGCTTGATGGCCTTCACACGGTCGATCGCACGCGCGATGAACTTGTCGTAGATCGATTCATGGATCAGCGCCCGCGACGGGCAGGTGCAGACCTCGCCCTGGTTGAACGCGAACAGCACCAGTCCTTCGATCGCCTTGTCGAACAGGTCGTCGTCCTGCGCGGCGATGTCGGGGAAGAAGACGTTCGGACTCTTGCCGCCGAGCTCCAGCGTGGCCGGAATCAGATTCGTCGCCGCCGCCTGCGCGATGACGCGGCCCGTCACGGTCGAGCCCGTGAACGCGATCTTGGCGATGCGCTTGCTCTGCGCCAGCGGCATGCCGGCTTCCTTGCCGTAGCCGTTGACGATGTTGAGCACCCCGGGCGGCAGCAGGTCGGCGATGAGCTCGGCGAGGACCAGGATGCTGACGGGCGTCGATTCGGCCGGCTTGAGCACGACCGCGTTGCCCGCGCCCAGCGCGGGAGCGAGCTTCCACGCTGCCATCAGGATGGGGAAGTTCCACGGAATGATCTGGCCGACGACGCCCAGCGGCTCATGGAAGTGATACGCGATGGTGTTGGCGTCGATCTCGCTGAGCGCGCCTTCCTGCGCCCGCAGGCAGCCGGCGAAATAGCGGAAATGGTCGACGGCCAGCGGCAGGTCGGCATTCAGCGTCTCGCGCATCGGCTTGCCGTTGTCGACGGTCTCGGCGTAGGCGAGCAGCTCCAGGTTCTGCTCGATGCGGTCGGCGATGCGCAGCAGCACGTTGCCGCGCTCGGCCGCCGGCGTGGCGCCCCACTTCTCGGCGGCGGCGTGCGCGGCGTCCAGGGCCAGGTCGATGTCGGCGGCCGTCGAGCGCGCCGCCTGCGTGAAGACCTGCCCGGTGATGGGCGTGATCACGTCGAAGTACTGGCCGTCGCGCGGCGCGGTCCACTGGCCGCCGATGAAGTTGTCGTAGCGCTTCTTGAACTGCAACGGCGCGCCGGCCGCGTTGGGCTTGGCGTAGATCATGGTGTTGTCTCCGTGGTTGTTGAAGGCGATGGACGCCGGGACGCTCGTTGCATGGGCCGTGCCAAGGCGGGCTTCGCGCGCAAGACCCTGCTTGCCGGGCGGAAAGCCTCTTCCCATCGCGATCCGTTTTGGTCAGGATCGGTCCAGCCTGGACCACACGCCTCGACGGCGGGACAGGTGTTCCGCAATGGAACACCCAAGGAGACAACGGCATGGTGAAAACCCCGAGCGGCGCCGCCCTGGCGCCGCGACTGCTGCGCGCGGCGCGGCGCGAGCTGCTGGACACCGGGCGGCTCAGCGTCGAGACGCTAGAGGAAGGCCTGAGCCGCAGCTGGCTGCGCAGCCGCGATTTCGGCCTGAGCCCCGTCGGGCGTCCGCCGGGTGCTCCGCACGCTTCGGGCGCGCAGCTTCAACGCGCGCTGGAGCGCCAGCATGAACTGGTCGCCCACGCGCGGCCGGTGATGGAAGACCTCTTCGAGCAGACCCGCGACGGCGACGGGCTCGTGATCCTGGCCGATGCGCAGGGCTTGCTGCTGGGGGCGCTCGGCGATGGGCGCTTCGTCGACCGCGCGCAGCGCGTGGCGCTTCGACCCGGCGCGATCTGGGACGAGCGCTGGCGAGGCACGAACGCGATCGGCACGGCGCTGGCAGAGCAGCGGCCGGTGGCGGTGCTCGGCGGCGAGCATTTCCTGGAGCGCAACGCTTTCCTCAGCTGCACGGCCGCGCCTATCCGCGATCCGCAAGGGCGGGTGCTGGGCGTGCTCGACATTTCCGGCGAGCAGCGCGGCTTCCAGCGGCACACGCTGGCGCTGGTGCGCTCGGCGGCGCGGATGGTGGAGCACCGGTTGTTCCAGACACGGCACGCGGACGGGCTCCGTCTGCAGATGCATGTTCAACCGGAAGGGATAGGCACGCCGACCGAAGGCCTGCTCGCATTGAGCGAGGACGGCTGGATCCTCGGCTGCAACGCGGCGGCGCAGGCATGGCTGGGGACGGACGCGGCGCGGCCCAGTCCGCTGGAGGCGGTGCTGCCGGTGCGGTGGACCGAGTTGATGGACTGGGCGCGGCAGGGCGGCGAGGGCGCACGGCTGCTCCACCGCGACGGCGCGCCTGCACTGTGGTTGCGGCTCGATGCGCCGCGCGGCTGGCGACGACCCGCCACGCCTGCCGCGCCCGCCGCGCCTGTGGCAAACCCGGGCGCCAGGGTGATGTCCGCGATGTCCGCAATCGTCGATGCGGAACTCGTGGCGCCGGTCGAAGACGCCCTTCAGGCGCTGGACGTCGGCGACGCCGCGATGCATCAGGCGGTGCTGCGCGCGCGTCGTGTGCTCGACAAGCCGATCCCGTTGCTGCTGCAGGGCGAGTCGGGCGTCGGCAAGGACCTGTTCGCGCGCGCGGTGCATGACAGCGGACCGCGGCGGGACCGACCCTACGTGGCGGTGAACTGCGCCGCGCTGCCGGAGACGCTCATCGAGGCGGAGCTCTTCGGCTACCGGCCCGGCGCGTTCACCGGGGCGTCCCGCGAGGGCGCGCAAGGTCGGCTGCGCGAGGCACACGGCGGGACCCTGTTCCTCGACGAGATCGGCGACATGCCGTTGCCGCTGCAGGCGCGGCTGCTGCGGGTGCTGCAGGACCGGCAGGTGCAGCCGCTGGGCGGCGGGCCGACGGTGCAGGTGGACTTCCAGCTGATCGGCGCGAGCCATCGCCCGCTGCGGCCGCTGGTCGCGCAGGGACTGTTCCGCGAAGACCTGTACTACCGGCTGAACGGACTGACCCTGTGCCTGCCGCCGCTGCGCGCGCGCCAGGACTTGCCCGTGCTGGTGGCCCGCCTGCTGGCGGCGCTGGAACCGGCGCGGCGCGTGATGCTCGACCCGTCGCTGGCGCGGGAGCTGAGCGCCTACCGCTGGCCCGGCAACGTGCGCCAGCTGGCGCAGGCGCTGCGCATCGCCTGCGCGCTGATGGAGCCCGGCGAGTCGGTGATCCGTCGCGGCCATCTGCCGGACGACCTGGTGGAGGAGCTCGACCAGAACGAGCCGATGGCCATCCCGGTGCTCGTGCCGCCCCAGGCCCGGATGCCGGCCTCGACCTCGACCGCGACCTCGACCGCGGTGTCGAGCCGATCGGGCGGATCGAGCGGATCGTCGCGGCGGGCCGCCGCCGCGGAAGCCGCGCCCGAGATGCTGCGGGACCAGTCCCGGGCGCATGCGCGAAGGGTCCTGGACGAGTGCGACGGCAACCACTCCGCGGCGGCACGGCGCTTGGGCATCGGGCGCAATACGCTGTACCGGTTGCTCAAGTCGACCGGCGCGTGAACGGCGAACGACGGCGCGTGGAGACAGGGAGGGCCGCGTAGGGCATCGCCTCACGCGCGCATCAGCGATCCGCCGGATTGACGATGGGGTGAACCCGCCTTTCGGACCCTCCGGACGCTGCGTATTCTTTCGTTCATGCGGTCCAGGGTTTCTTGGTGGTGGATCCGCAGAGGCGCAAGCCGGACGTCAATGGGTAAGGCGGACATTCGAAAGGATGTCCGCCTTCGTCTTTTGCGGGCCCCGTGTGCCGTCACGCCGTCCCACGCTGGAATTCCTGGATCACGCGACCGACGCGTGCGCTTTGCATGAGCGCTCCGAGCTCTTCGATCAACTGATCGCCGCTGCCGCAGGGAAGGTCCATGAAGTTGTAGACCAGGCTGACGGAGAAACCGTCGTTGAGATCCATGTCCCAGCCGGCAATGATCCGACCCCGCCGCTCGTCGTCGACGCTTCGGATAACGAGCCGCTCCCGCAGCTTGCCGATGCGCATGAGCTTCTCGTCCTCATCGTTGCGGAACTCCCCGACATGAAGGCACGCTGTGCCGAGGCTGGCGATGCGGATCGCCCGATCCAGTTCATCGAGAATGCCTCGGATCTCGGCGCGGTGGCCTTCAGCGGTGGTGGCGGCGCGGATGCCGTCCTGGATGTGTTGCGCGAAGTCGGTCATGAGGAGACCCTTTCAAGATGGCCAATGATGGGCAGATGGTCGAAGAGACCGTGAGGAAGCTGCCTGTCGTCTTCGAGCCTCGGTAGCGCGGAGACGCGCGTCTGCTCTTCGCTCAGGCGCCAGCCCGAGCGGCCGAAGAGCAGCGCCGAGGAAACGATCAACTGGTCAAAGGTGTGCCAGTGCGAGAACTTGTCGCCGTGATGGAAGTAGGAGCCCGGGTCGTTGTGCCGGGCTTCGGCAGGCGGCGGCGGGAAGGCATTCAGATGGCGCCAGAAAGGGTTGTAGAGAAACCTCGGATTCCGTAGGACCTTGGCGCGGTCCCTGCACGCGCAGAGATGACGCTCCATGCCTTCATCGAAGGGCTCATCGTTGTAGTCGCCGACCAGGACGATGTTGGCCTTGGGGTCGAAATCGAGGATCTCGTCGTCGATCCATCGCCTGAGAAAGGCGGCGATGTGCGTTCGCTCAGGGTCGCGTCGATCCAGATGGAGACGGCTGGGCCAGTGCGAGGCAATCACGTGGAGACGCCTGCCTGCCTCATGCGACCAAGCGGTGAGTTGTATGCCGACCTTGATCACCGATCCATGCCGCGGCTCGGTGATGGGCTTGACGTCCTCCACCTCCAGGCATTCTTCCCGGGCGAGGAAACAGATCGAGAAGCAGCTCCTGCCCGCTCGTTGGAATGCTGGAGTCCACGCGTACCCGTTGGCGGCGATCGGGCAGTGGTGGCGCAGCTCAGCCAAGCTGTGCTCGGCCAGTTCCCCCAGAACGATGAGGTCCGCCTGGACCGTCTCGCACAGATGGGTGAGGACGGCGGCGGCCGTTTTGAAATCCGCTTCCTTGGCGCGCCGCGGGTCGCGCGTCGGCGATAGCCCCGTGTTCCACCACGCAATGCGAAGGCCCGGATCGGGCTTGTGCGGATCAATCGGTTGGTCTGATTTCATGGCCGGAATACACCTCGGCAACGGTGCGTTCGACATCGCCGAGCCCTGGCTGCCGGCGCCTGCTCCACTGCTGAATTTTCGCGGGGAGGGCCGTCACTCTACGGGCTCGGAATTCGCAAGGCCAGCGTCGGAGCGCTCTCGAAT
The DNA here is from genome assembly GCA_004210455.1 of Rubrivivax sp. Taxonomy (GTDB): domain Bacteria; phylum Pseudomonadota; class Gammaproteobacteria; order Burkholderiales; family Burkholderiaceae_C; genus Roseateles. Next base: position 77,054 of record SEFA01000007.1, read on the forward strand.
TGGTGGACTTTCAAGCCGCGATACCGGACTTCAGTCAGGGCACCGACCGATACCTGCAGTGGGCGAGGATCCCTATGTTGTCAGGCGCGCCGCCCGACGTATCGGCGTAGCCTTCAGGCCGTCGACTGGGAAAGACTGCAGGACTGACGGCCAGGGATGGCCAGGAGGCGACCTCATGGATGACGTCGGAAAAGACGCCGGGCAGGAACCCACCTCCGCGGCGGCGGCCGCGATGCTCGGGCAGATGAAACGGGCGGTCTTCGACGGCTCGCGGATCGCCGTGATCCAGCGGGATCTGGCCAACAACGTCCTCTACGCCAACGCCGCCGCGCTGACGATGAGCGGGGTCGGGCATGTCGACCAGCTGCGCCTGGACCGGCTCTTCGCCGGCGAGGCCGGCCGCGTGCTCGACGAGGAGACCCGCGGACGCCGCAACCGCGAGCTCGGCGCCTACCGCGTCACGCTGACCTGCCAGGACGATCCCGGGCGGCAGGTCGCCGTCGAGGTCACCGGTCTGCCGCTGATGGATGACCACGGCACCGTCGTCGGCTCGCTGGGTTTCTTCCGCAGCCTGCAGCATCAGGTGCTGACCGACCAGGTGCGCGCGCTGACCTTGAGCCACGCCGGCCGCGCGGACCTGCTGCCGCTGGTGGCCGAGGCGTTGCGCCGCGAGCTGCCCTTCGACCTGATGCTGGTGTCGCGAGTCGTCGAGGACGACAGCGCCTGGGAGTCGGAGATCGTCTTCAACCATCCGCCGTTCCGGCAGGACGTGCCGACCGCGTGGTACGAGCTGAACGCCGCGCAGCGGGCCTTCATGGAGGGCCAGTGCGGCGGCTTCCATGACTTCGAGACGGTGATGAGCCAGCCGCCGTGGTCCGAGATGGGCGAGGAGCCGATGAGCCGGCAGATGCACGCCATGGACCTCAAGTCCAGCATGTGGCGGCGCATCACGCGCGGCGAGGGCGAGGACGAGCGGACCGTCGCGATCATGACGCTGCTCAGCCGGAAGCGCGGCGCCTACGGCGAGCACGACCTGGCGCTGTTCAACCAGCTGCCGCTGATCGAGGCGGTGCTGTGCAGTCTGGACCACGACGAACGCGAGCGCGACCGGAGACAGCTGCGGATGTTCCGCGAGCTCAACCGCTGCGCCGACATCCAGGGCGCCTGCCGCTGCCTGTCCGATGCGCTGGTCGAGATCTTCGGCTGGCAGCACGTGTCGCTGTTCCGGATCGACAGCGCGCGCGACGCGATCGTGCGCGTCGCCTCGGCCCGGCGCGGCGAGGACGGATCCGCCATGGATACCGGCGTGTCCTGGGGCGACTACGCGCAGGGACTCTGCCAGGGCATCCTCGGTCGCGTCGTGCGGACCCTGCAGCCGCAGAAGATCCCCGACGTCACGCGTGACCCCGAATACCTCCGGACGCCCGACGGCGAGCCGATCCGCTCGGAACTGGCAGTGCCGATCGTGTTCTCGGACAGCGAACGGGTACGCTTCATCGTCAACGTCGACGATCCGCGCGTGAGCGCGTTCTCACGCGAGCACGTGCGGCAGCTCACCGACATCGCCCACGAGGTGGCCGGCGCGATGGAGCGCATCAGCGACCTCACGCTGATGACGGAGTGCGTTAACAACGTCTCAGATCCCATCATCGCGACCGACGCGAAGCTGCGGATCCGCCGCGTCAATCCCGCGGCGGAGACGCTGTTCGGCCTCACGCGCAAGGCGCTGGAAGGCCGCAGCCTGCTGACGCTGTTCCAGAATCCGGAGCCGCTGGCGGCATTGCTCGACGGCACCGAGGCCGGCGACCGCATCGGCGAGATGCGGGTGTGCCGCAGGGGCACCGCCATCGATGAGGCGCCCCAAGCCGGGTCCGACGTCTCGCCCGCTGCCGCTGCCGGTTCCGGTTCCGGTTCCGGTTCCGGCTCGGGCTCGGGCTCGGGCTCGGGCTCGGGCTTGGGCTCCGGCTCCGGCTCCGGGGCCGACGCGGGCGGGCTGCCGGTCTTCATCACGCGGCGCGACTTCCCGGGCCAGCTCGGCGGTCACGTCTTCATCGCGCGGGACCTGCGGCCGATCCGGCGCTCGGTGCAGCTGGAGTTCCTGGAAGAGACCGCCTACGAGCTGGCGGTCGAGACCCAGGCGCCGCTGGGCATGGCGATGTCCTGCCTGGAGGACCAGCTCGAAGCCGCGTTCAGCTCCGAGGCCGCCCGAGAGCAGGCGCGCGGCCGCGAGTTGCAGACCGTGCTCCGCCAGCTCGGTCGCGTGAAGCACGCCTTCACGCGGCTGGCCATGTACAACCGTGAGGCCCGCGTCTCCGCGCGCGTCGCCAGCACGATCCGACTCGACGGCGAGATCGATGCGCTGCTCGCCAGTCTCGCGGCGTCGGAGCGCCGCAAGGTGGTGTTCGAGACGGCAGTCCGCAAGGTCGAAGTCGAGGCCGACCACATGCAGCTGCACATCGTCGTGGAGAGCCTGCTGTCCGTCCTGCTGCGCGCGGCGCCGGAGACGGCGATCGTGCGACTCACCCTGGTGCCCGACGACGAACTCGTGTTCCTGCGCCTGCGCGGTCGCCTGCCGCCGGCGCGCCGGCACGGCGAGCGCTTCGCCGCGCCCGAAGCCGCCCAGGCGGACCTGCGCCTGGCCAATCCGCTGCTCTGCAAGCTGATGAAGAACCAGAGCGGCGCGCTCAAGGCCAGCGTGCTGCCGGACGGCGACACCGAGTTCGTGCTGAGCTTCCCGCGCCGGAGGGCCCATGGCTGACATCCTCCTCATGCTCAGCCCCCAGCAGCAGGGCAGTCTCGGCCCGCAGATCAAGAAGCAGCTGCGGCAGCTCGGCCGTCACACCATCCAGGAGGAGACCAACCGGGAGACCGGACTGGAGCTGCTCACCGGCCAGCCCTTCGACTACATCATCGTGGGCAGCCAGTTGGCCGACGACGCGGGCGCGGTCGTCGCCGAAGATGGCGGCCTGGCGTTCTGCCGCGAGGTGCGCGTGCTCGGCAACACGCCGATGATGCTGCTGGCGCCGGCGATGACCACCGAACTGAACATGGCCTGCATCCGGCTGCGGGTCACGCTGCATGCGGACCCGGCGTCGGCGGGCAGCTTCGCGCTGGAGCTGCTCGGTCTGGAATCGCCGGACGCAGACGATGCCGTGGCGGGCGGCCCGGGCAACGACGCGCCGATGAGCCGCGGCGGCCGGGCGCGCGCGGCCGTGGTGAACCCGTGCCTGGACATCCGCGTCTCCGCCATCGCCGACAACTGGCGCTTCGAAATGCACGGCATCGATTTCCAGTTCCAGGGCGCGGGTCCGTTGACGGTGAGCAAGTCGGCGCGGCTCGACTGGCAGGCGCAGTACATGCACGAGCCGGACTGGTACAAGGAGTTCTCCCGCATCGGCAAGAGCATCCGCATCGCGCTGTGCGAGGACCAGGAGAGCTTCCGCCTGCAGCGCGAGAACGCGCGGCTCAAGGCCTTCCAGCAGCTCGGCGATGCCGGCAGGGAGGTGACGGACCGCATCACCTTCGAGGTCTCGGAGGACTGCTATCCGCTGCTGCTCGAAGCGATGTTCGAGCCCTCGCAGGAAGTGCCGTGGCTGGCGAAGGCGGCCTCGATGTCGCGTCGGCTCGCGGCCTCGAAGGAGAGCCAGAGCAGCCTGTTCGCCGGCCCGGTGGCGGCTCGCCGCGCGCTGCTGATCTGCGCCGACACGCATGGCACGGCCTACGACGACCAGCTCAAGGGCGGCGCGCTGCAACTGGCGCCGCTGACGGCCGTGCGGCGCGAATGCGCCCGGGTGAAGAAGCTGCTCACCCGGCCGGACCCGCGCAGCGGGCAGCCGCTCTTCCACGAGCGCAACGTCGCCGTGATCGGCCTCGACGGGCCGCTCAGCCGCGAGAGCCTGGTGGCGGCGCTGGGCGACGGCGGCTGGGACCTGATCCACTTCGCCGGCCACACCTGTTTCCAGCCGGCCGGCGCGCGGCAACTGGGCGGCACGGGCTTCCTGTTCGTCGGGCCGAAGGACGAGCCGCAGTGCGTCGACTTCGGCGACATCCTCGGCTATCTGCGCGACACGCGTTTCGTCTACCTGAGCAGCTGCGAGAGCGGCAACTCCGGCTTCGCGACGCTGGCCGCAGAGGCCGGCATCCATGCCGTGCTCGGTTATCGGTGCCGGGTGAACGACCGCACGGCGGCGGTGCAGGCGCTGCTGTTCTATCGCATGCTGCAGCGCAGCCGCTCGCTGGACGCCGCCTTCGGTCACGCGCGGCGGCGTCTCTATCGCCGCTACGAAGGCCAGGACAACGCCTGGGCCTCGGCGATGCTGGTCACGTCGGGTGTCCTGTCATGAGGTCGAGCGACATTCCCGCCGCGGCGTCGGTCGGGTAGAAGGCCTGATGGCCGTGCGCGGCGCGCAGGGCGGGCTCGTCCCACGGCGCGGTGCGCGCCGACCGGTAGTTGAAGAGCAGCCGGGCGCCCGGCACGTTCCGCACGACGGTGTGAAGCGCCTCGTCGTCGGGGTGGTTGAAGAGGCTGCCGTCGGTCGAGATCAGCCAGGTCGCGCAGTCGATCCGGCTCAGGAAGTCCTCGCTCAGGTTGGCGGCCGACCCGTGATGCGCCATCTTGACCGCGTCGAGCCGCAGGCGCGGTTCGCCCGCGGCGCCCGCAACGCGTCGCAGCGCGGCGGTCAGCGTCGGTGCGTGGGCGTCGCCGAGCAGCGCGATGCGACGGCCCTGGTACTCGGCGATCACCGCGATGCTGGAACCGTTGGCCACCGCGTTGTCGATCGGCCCGAGCGCCAGCGCGGTCGAGGACAGCATCTCCTCGGGTCTGGGCCGTCGGCGCAGTCCGCCGGAGCGGAAGGCCGCGCGACCTTCGAGGCGCGCGCCGAGCGCGGCTTCATCGCTGGCGTCCAGCTCGGCGCGTTCCAGCGCGCGATCCCACGCGGCGCGCAGCTTCTCGAGCTTGTCCAGCGTCGGCGACAGCAGCGTCAGGCGCAGCCCGCCGGGCAGCTCGCGCACCGGCAGCGGGCCGATCGCCGGCACGAAGATCGGCGCGCCCTGGAAGGCCGCGTTCCATTGCCGGTCCTCGATGCGGACGCTGATCATCGAACCCTGCAGCGCGCTGCGTTGGGCGTTCACGTCCGCACCTTGCCCGATCGACCCGCCTGACCCACCAGGAACGCCGGCCGCATGGTTGGCGTTGGCCGCGCCAGGGCGGGGTGGCGGTGGCTCTTTCAAAGGCTGCGCGATGTGCGGCCATCCGTTGAACCAGATGTCGCGGAAGGTCGCCAGTTCGCGATGGTTGAGCAGCTTGAGGCAGCCCTCGATGTGATCGCCATCGACATGCGTGATGACGAGCAGCTCCAGCTCGCGCTGGTCCGCGGGAAGCGCGGCGAGCCGCTGAGACAAGGTGCCGTAGGCGCCGATCGGGCCGCCGTCGATCAGTACCCGATGCGGACGGGCGGCGTCGCCGTACTCCAGCAGCAGGCAGTCGCCGTGGCGGGCGGGCAGCAGTTCGATGCGGAAGATGTCGGTCATCGCGAGGTGCCTGGGAACGACGGCCGTGGGGCGGCCTCAGTTCAGCGCGTGCTTCGGATACGGCCAGGCCGGCGACTGATGTCGCGTGGCCACGTGCGGCGCGCGTGAACGCACCGCCGCGTCGCTGACCGCGTAGCCCCAGTTGATGAGCTCGCACTGTTCCTGGTCCTTGAAGCGGTCGAGCCGCGTGCGGATCGCCGCCAGGTCCGCGACGCGCGCCGCGGCGACGGGCAGCGTCGCCTCTTCGGTCGCGGGATAGTCGGCCATGTCCGTGTCGATCGCCCAGAACGCGCCCTTCGCGTCGCCGCGGGCGTAGGCCGCGATCAGCATGCGCTTGCGCAGCGCCAGCGCCTGGTTCAGGCCGATGTCCATCGTGCGCATCAGCTGGCGCGGCGCCATGGTGCCGATGCCGGCGTCGATGTCGAAGGGCTTGCCGGCGTCGCTGACCAGCACCGTCTCGTAACGGCCCCAGACCGTCTCCAGTCCCAGGTTGTCGTAGACGCCGCCGTCCGCCAGCATGAGGCGGCGGCGATAGTCGACCTGGTCGTAGAGATCGGCGCCGTCGACCTTCGTGAAGTCCTCGGGCCGGACCTCCAGCTCGATCGGTGCCAGCACCGGCGGAAAGGCGCTGGAGCAGGCGACCGCCGTCGCCACGTCGAAGCGCGGTTTCGGGATCAGGCCGATGCGGTAGTCGCCCGCGTAGGGCTTGGAGAAGCGGAAGCTGACGCCGGTCGCGTAGTTGGTCGCGTTGAACACGAAGCGCGGATCGTCCGGCAGCGATTGCAGCGAGGCGTCGAGACCCAGGCGCTTGCGGTACTCGTCGGCGACGGCTTCTCCCGCGGAGCGGAACGGATTGAACGCGCCCGACAGCACCGAGGCGACGTCGATGTTGCGCGCGCAGAACTCGCGCAGCGGGGCCGCGACTTCGGCCTCGAACAGTGCGGAGCGGCCGTCCTCGCCGAACGCCAGCCGCGGCCAGCGCACGGCCAGCAGGCCCGAGGTGATCGAGCCGCCGGACACACTGGAGATGCGCGCCAGCCTGCCCAGCGTGCCGAGCTCGTTGAGCCGCCACAGCACGCCGACGTGGAACAGCACGGCGCGGAAGCCGCCGCCCGAGAGTGCCAGCGCGATGCCGCTGGTGCGTGCGGTCTGATCGAAGGGCATGGCGGTCTCCCGCTGTGTGGATCGCTCAGCCTAGGCGCCCGATGGGCAGGTCGCAACCAGTCAAGTTTGGGGGGCGAGATTTCAATCTTGTCATGTGGCTGTGCGTTTCGCGTGCGACCTCGATTTCTACAGTCCGTTCCAGGCAGTCGGCACAGGGCCGCTGCAGATCTTCCTGTCCACGCGAAAGAGTCCCATGAACCGCAAGACCTTCCTCGGCCAGTTGGTGGCCGCTGCCTTCGTCGCCGCCGTCTCCCTCGGCGTCGCGCATGCCGAGACCGATGCGGCGCCGTCCGCCCCGCAATCGCCGGCCGTCTCGACCAGGTCAGCGCCGGTCGCCGTGCACAACGTCGTGCTGGTGCACGGCCTGTACGCCGACGGCTCCAGCTGGGGCAAGGTGATCCCGCTGCTGCAGGCCAGGGGCCTGCACGTGACCTCGGTGCAGAACCCGCTGACCAGCCTGCAGGATGACGCCGACGCCGTGAAGCGCGCGCTGGCGCAGCAGGACGGTCCGACGCTGCTGGTCGGCCACTCCTACGCCGGCATGGTGATCACCGAGGCCGGTGCCGACCCGAAGGTGAGCGGCCTGGTCTACATCGCGGCGCGCGCACCGGACGCCGGCGAGGACTATCCCGCGCTGACCCGCAGCTTCCCGACCGCGCCGGCCGGCGCCGGCCTGAAGTGGAGCGGTGACTGGGGCAGTCTGTCGCAGGACGCCTTCCTGAAGGACTTCGCCGGCGACCTGCCGTCCACCGAGGCGCTCAGCTACTTCGCCGTGCAGCAGCCCTTCGCCCGCGCGGTGGCCAGCGGCAAGACGACGACCGCCGCCTGGCGCATGAAGCCGAGCTGGTACGCCGTGTCGACGCAGGACCGCACCATCAATCCCGACCTGCAGCGCTTCATGGCGCAGCGCATGGGCGCCGCGACCGTCGAACTGAACGCCAGCCACGTCTCGCTGCTGTCGCAGCCGCAGGCGGTGGCCGACCTGATCGTCAAGGCCGCGCAGGGCCGGCGCTGAGTGGATGCCGATAATCCGCGACGTGAACCCGCGCCGCCTCGGGGCATCGAGTCCGGCGCTGGCGTTCAAGGAGCAGGCATGCGTGTCCTCGTTGTCGAAGATGAACCGAAGCTGGCCGGCTACCTGCGCAAGGGGCTGACGGAGAACGGCTACGTCGTCGACGTCGCCGCCGACGGCATCGACGGCCGCCACCTGGCGCTGAACGGCGAGTACGACCTGATCGTGCTCGATGTGATGCTGCCAGGCATCGACGGCTTCAGCGTGCTGAAGGCGATCAAGGCGGAGAAGGACGTGGCCGTGCTGATGCTGACCGCGCGCGACGGCGTCGAGGATCGCGTCCACGGACTGCAGGAGGGCGCGGACGACTACCTCGTCAAGCCCTTCGCGTTCTCGGAGTTGCTTGCACGGTTGACCGCGCTGCGCCGGCGCGGCGTGCGCTCGGGGTCGGGCGCAAACACCGGCACGGCGGGGGCTTCGGACACGATGCTGACGCTCGGCGACCTGCAGCTCGACCTCGCGCGCCGGAAGGCGTTCCGCGGCGGGCTGTCCATCGCCCTGACCAACAAGGAGTTCCTCCTGCTCGCGCTGCTGATGCGCCGTCGCGGCGAGGTGCTGTCGCGCACCGTGATCGCGGAGCAGGTCTGGGACATGAACTTTGACAGCGACACCAACGTCGTCGACGTCGCGGTGCGTCGGCTGCGCGCGAAGGTCGACGACCCGTTCGACACCAAGATGCTGCGCACCGTGCGCGGCATGGGCTACGTCCTGGAGGCGCCGTCGTCATGAGCGCTCGCCGGCTCGGCTCGATCTCCGCGCGGCTGGTGCTGATGCTGGCGCTGGTGGCGGTGGTGGTGTTCTCCGCCGCCGGCCTGCTGCTGCACCAGGCGCTGGAGCAGGTGCTGATCGCCGACGAGCGCGCCGACCTGCTCGGCAAGACGGAGGTGGTGAAGCACTTCATCGGCGAGGCGCGCTCGATGGACGACCTGCCGATGCTGCGCCGTCATCTGGCGGCGACCAGCGTCGGCGGGCGCTTCCGCTGGAACGTGTGGCTGGTCGGACGAGACGGCGCGCTGCTGTACGGCGCGGAGCCGATGCCGCCGTCGGTGCAACGCGACGGCGACAAGGTCTGGCTGCGCCGCAAGGACGGCGTGGCGCTGCGCGGCGCACATTTCCTGCTGCCGGACCACGCGGTCTTTCCTGACGCGCAGGTCCTGATCGGGATGGATCCCCGGCCGCGCCAGCAGATGCTGGCGACCTACGACGACGCGGGGCTGATGGTCGGTATCGCCGGCGTGCTGTGCACCATTGCGCTGGCCTGGCTGGCGACGCGCCGCGGGCTGAGCGCGTTGTCGGCGTTGTCGCGCGAGGCCGAGGCGATCCAGCCCGGCGCGTTGTCGCGCCGGCTCACCCTGCCGGAGGACAGCGCCGAGCTGATGCCGCTGGCGCAGCGCTTCAACGACGTGCTGTCGCGGATGGAGGAAGCCTGGCACCAGCTCGAAGGATTCAATGCCAACGTGGCGCATGAGCTGCGCACGCCGCTGGCGATCATGATCAGCGGCGCGGAGGTGGTGCTGTCGCGGGATCGGCCGGAAGCCGAGATGCGCGATGTGCTGGAATCCCACCTGGAGGAGCTGCGCGGCATGGCGTCGATGATCAACGACATGCTGTTCCTCGCGCGCGCGGACCAGGGCGACGCGGCGGCCGATCTGCTCGAGCGCTCGCTGCGCGACGAGGCGCTGGGCGTGGGCGAGTTCCTCGAGATCCTGCTTGAGGAAAGGCATCAGCGCATGAGCGTCGAAGGCGACCATCGGTTGCCGGTCAACCGCGCGCTGTTGCGCCGCGCGCTGGTGAATCTGCTGACCAACGCGTCGCGGCATGCGCCGGAGGGGGCGACGCTGACGGTGCGGATCGAGGCGGATCCGCGGGGGAAGGGGCTGCGCGCCGGCGGCAGCGAAGGCGCCACCGGCGGCAGCGAAGGCGCCACCGGCGGCGCGAAGGTGACCGTGGTCAACCCCGGGGATCCGATCCCCGAGGAAATCCGGCGCCGCATGTTCGACCGCTTCTGGCGCGGCGAGTCTTCGCGCTCGAAGGCCGGGGACCGGTTCGGTCTCGGCCTGGCGATCGTGCGCGCCGTGGCCCGCATGCATGGGGGCGCGACCTTCGCCGAATCGCGTGATGGCGTGACCGAAATCGGTTTCACGCTCGGCTCGCCCAACCGTGCGGTTGTGACGGATAACACCGTGCGTTAGCGCCGACCCGGATTCACCCGAAGGGGGAACTGGCCGATAAACCCGGATGGCCCGTTCGGGCTATCCCGTCCGCCGTGCGCGGCCGCCAGCCTTCCACACGCCCCCCATGAAACTCCGAACCCGAATCCTCTTCCTGTGTCTCGCCGCGCTGATCGGCATGGTCGTCCTGGCCGCGGTGTCGCTGACGACGTTGCGTCAGACGATGATGAAGGAGCGCACCGCGCAGTTGTCGACGCTGGTGGTGCTGGCGCAGTCCGCGCTGGAGAAGCTGCATGAGCAGGAGACCGCCGGCAAGATCACCCGCGAGGAAGCGCAGAAGCAGGGCAAGCTGATCATCGGCAGCTTCCGCAAGGACGAGCTCTACTTCTTCGTCCGCGGCTACAGCGACGACGTCAACCTCGTGCATCCGAACCCGAAGCGGGTCGGCATCGTCGACGCCAAGGGCGGCAAGGAAGCCGGCGTGCGTTATCGCACCGCGCTCGAAGGCAAGCAGATCGGCACCGTGATCGCGCTCGGCACGCGGCCCAACACCAAGGACGAGGTCGAGAAGCTCTACGCCGTCGTGCACTTCAAGCCCTGGGACTGGATCATCGGTTTCGGCGACTACATCGACGACATCGACAAGGCCTTCTGGCGCAGCGCCGTCGTCCTGCTGTCGATCGGCCTGGCGCTGATGGCGGTGGTGGGCGTGCTGGGCTGGCGCCTGGCGGGCAGCATCTACCGTCAGCTCGGCGGCGAGCCGGCGTATGCGGCGGACATCGTCCACCGCATCGGCGCGGGCGACCTGAACGTGGCGGTCGACCTGCGCGACGCGCATGCCGACAGCCTGCTGTCCGCGATGGACCGCATGCAGCGCAGCCTGTCGACGACGGTGGGCCAGATCCGCGGCTCGACCGACACGATCGCGACGGCCGCCGGCGAGATCGCCGCCGGCAACCGCGACCTCTCGTCGCGCACCGAATCGCAGGCGAGCGCGCTGGAAGAGACGGCGGCCTCGATGGAAGAGCTGACCGCCACGGTCAAGCAGAGCGCCGACAACGCGCGTCAGGCCAACCAGCTGGCGATGTCCGCGTCGGAGATCGCGGTGCAGGGCGGCAAGGTCGTCGACGAGGTGGTGGCGACGATGGCGTCGATCAGCAGCTCGTCCAACAAGATCGTCGACATCATCGGCACGATCGACGGGATCGCGTTCCAGACCAACATCCTGGCGTTGAACGCGGCCGTCGAAGCGGCGCGCGCCGGCGAGCAGGGCCGCGGCTTCGCGGTGGTGGCGGCGGAAGTGCGCACGCTGGCGCAGCGCAGCGCGACGGCGGCCAAGGAGATCAAGGCGCTGATCGGAGACTCGGTGCAGAAGGTCGAGGCGGGCGGCGCGCTGGTGGGGCAGGCGGGCGCGACGATGTCGCAGATCGTCGGCAGCGTGAAGCGGGTCACCGACATCGTCGGCGAGATCTCCAGCGCCAGCCAGGAACAGACCGCCGGCATCGAGCAGATCAACCAGGCCATCGCGCAGATGGACCAGGCGACGCAGCAGAATGCCGCGCTGGTGGAACAGGCGTCCGCCGCGGCGGAATCGCTGGAGCAGCAGTCTCAGGTGCTGGTGACGGCCGTCCGCGTCTTCTCGTAATCGTTCCTCAATGACACGGGGCCCGGGGTCGAAAGATCCCGGGCCCTTGTCGCGTCCTCACGCAGCGGCCCGCTCGCTGAACTGCGTGTAACCCTCCGCGCCGCCGCCGAAGTACGCCGACTGCGGCGCTTCGAACAGGGGCAGATTGCCCTTCAGCCGATCGACCAGATCCGGGTTCCCGATGAAAGGCTTCCCGAAGGCGACCATGTCCGCGTGGCCGGACGACGTGGCATTCAACGCGCGCTGACGGTCATATCCGTTGTTGGCGATGTACGCGCCGCCGAAGGCGTAGCGCAGCGCCTCGACGTCGAAGGCATCGGCGCCGCAGCCGGCATGCAGCTGGCCTTCCACCACATGCAGATATGCCAGGCCGCGCTCGCCGAGCTGGCGGGCCAGGTAGCCGTGCGTCTCCGCCGGCGTGCTGTCGATCGGCGTGTCGCCGATCGCGGTCGACAGCGGCGACAGGCGCAGGCCGACGCGGTCCGCGCCCCAGACCTCGGCCACGGCGTCGACCACCTCCAGCACGAAGCGGGCGCGGTTCTCGATCGATCCGCCGTACTGGTCGGTCCGGCGGTTGGTGCTGTCGCGCAGGAACTGCTCCAGCAGGTAGCCGTTGGCGGCGTGGATCTCGACGCCGTCGAAGCCGGCGACCTTTGCGTTGACCGCGGCGCGGCGGTAGTCCTCGACCAGACCGGGAAGCTCCGACAGTTCCAGCGCACGGGGCGCCGACGGCGGCTCGAAGCCGGCCTCGGTGAAGACCACCGTGCCCGCCTGGAGGGCCGACGGCGCGACCGGCGCGGCACCGTCCTTCTGCAGGCTCACGTGGGACATGCGGCCCACGTGCCACAGCTGCAGCACGATCCTGCCGCCTTCGGCATGGACCGCGTCGGTGACGCGCTTCCAGGCGTCGACCTGCTCGGGCGTGTAGATGCCCGGCGTCCAGGCATATCCGCGGCCTTGTCGGGAGATGTTGGTCGCTTCGGCCACGATCAGCCCGGCGGAGGCGCGCTGCCGGTAGTACTCGACGGCCAGCGGCGACGGCACGCCGTCCGAGCTCACGCGGGAACGGGTCAGCGGCGCCATCGCGACGCGGTTGCGGACCTCGATCGCGCCGATGCGGCCGGGGGTGAAGAGTTTCTGATCAGCGGTGGGAGTGGCGGACATGACGGTTTCCTTCCGGGGGTGTCGAGTCGGAGATGGGAGCCGTCCGCTTCGGTGGAATCGCGTCGGCGGCTCGATGACAGGACGAAGTCTGGTCATTGACGCCACATTCATCCAATTTATCCGTTGAACAACAGATATGCGTCGGGCAACATGGCTGGATGCGATACGACCTGAACCTGCTGCCGGTCTTCCTGGCGGTGATGGAGGAGCGCAGCGTGACCCGCGCGGCGCAGCGGCTGGGCATCACGCAGCCGGCGCTGTCCAACGCGCTGACGCGGCTGCGGGCGATGCTGATGGATCCGCTCTTCATCCGCGAGCGCTACGGCATGCAGCCGACGCAGAAGGCGGAGGAACTCGCGCCGGTCATCGCCGCCGCGCTGGCGAGCCTGGACACGGCGATCCTCGGCCAGCGCGATTTCGATCCGGCGAAGTCGGCGCAGCTGGTGACGCTGGCGCCGAACAGCTACGTCGAGCTGGTGCTGGTGCCGGCGATCGTCGCGCGGCTGCGGGAGCAGGCGCCGAACATGGCGGTGCGGCTGACGCCGTTCGGCACCGACCTGGCGGAGACGGGCGTGATCTCAGGATCGACGGCGATGGTGCTCGGCCGTGTGGTCGATCCGCCGGACAACCTCGTCGTGCAGCACGTGATGGACGACGGTCTTGCCTGCATCGTGCGGCGCGGGCATCCGACGGTGGACCGCAAGATGACGCGCAAGCAGTACGAGCAGCTCAAGCACGTGAACGTGCTGCCGCCGGGGCGGCTGCGCGTGGGGCTGTTCCAGGCGCTGGAGAAGCAGGGACTGAAGCGCGAGGTGGCGGTGTCGGTGACGCACTTCCTGGCGGTCCCGGAAGTGGTCGCGGTGACCGACTACTGCGCGACGCTGCCGGCGCAGATCTGCCGCAAGCTGGCGTCGGACAAGCGCTTGAAGGTGCTGCCGGCGCCCGTGGACCTGGGGACCTTCCCGGTGGAGATCGCGTGGCACGTCAGGTACCGGGACGATCCGGCGCATCGGTGGTTGAGGGCCCTGGTGTCGGATGTCGCCGGGGAGGTGGCGGCGCAGGGCGAGATTCCTTCGTCGAGGAAGACGTGAGGCGCGGCTAGGATGCCGCCATGCCCGCACTCGATCCGACTCCCACCGCTTTCATGCTCGACCTCGACGGCACGCTCGTCGACACCTTGGGCGATTTCGTCGCGGTGCTGAACCGCGTGATGGCCGACATGGCCTGGCCTCCCGTCCAACGGGACTTCGTCGAGCACACGATCGGGCAGGGCAGCGAGCACCTGATCCGCAGCGTGCTCGCCGAAGTCGGCGCGCCGCAAGAGCACTACGAGCAGGCCTGGGCGCTCTACCAGCGCCATTACGAGGTGCTCAACGGCGACCACGCCGATGTGTTCCCGGGGGTGATCGAAGGCTTGGACGCGCTGAAAGCGCTTGGCCTGCCGATGGCTTGCCTCACCAACAAGCCGGCCGAGTTCGCGCGGGAACTGCTCAAGCGCAAGGGCTTGGACCGCTACTTCGACCGCGTCTTCGGCGGCGACGACTTCGAGCGCAAGAAGCCCGATCCGATGCCGCTGCTCAAGACCTGCGAGGCGCTCGGCTCAGCGCCGGCGACGACCTGGATGATCGGCGACTCCAGCAACGACGCGCGCGCCGCGCATGCCGCCGGCTGCCCGATCGCGCTCGTCAGCTACGGCTACAACCATGGTCAGTCGATCCGCGAGGTGCCCGCGGAGCGCTACATCGATCGGCTCGACGAACTGATCGACTAGAACGCAGTCGGACGGCCCGACGAACAGGCGCGATGAGTCCACGGCCGTCCGTCGGGCTTGCGATCAACGCAGCGTGAGCACGTCCGTCAACGGACGGCGCGGCTTCTGCGGCCAGTTGCCCGGCGCCGGGTGGCCGACGGCCAGCAGCAGCACTGGAATCTCATCCGCAGCGAGATCGAAGGCACCGGCCACCGCCTCCGCATCGAAGCCGATCATCGGCGCCGATCCCAGCCCCAGCGCATGCGCCGCCTGGATCAAGGTGCCCGCGCCGAAGGTCGCGGAACGCACCGCCTCATCACGCTGGCGCTGCGGCTGATCGGCATACAGGCTTCGTGCCGCGCCTTCCCATCCGGCCACCATTGCGGCCGGCATGAAGCCTTGCTCGACCGAAGGCGCCAGCCGCGCCGCCATGACGCCCGCATCGGCGAGCTGGCCGCAGACGATGAAGGTCACCGCCGCCTCCGTGACCTTGACCTGATCCCAGGCGAGCGCGCGCAGGCGCTCCTTCTCGGGCTGCGTGCGCACGGCGATGAAACGCCAGTTCTGCAGGTTGAATGAGGTCGGCGCTGTCGTGGCGACGCTCACCAGCGCCTCGATCTGGCTGTCGTCGATCGGACGCGTCGCGTCGAACAGCTGGGTCGTGCGGCGGGTCTGGATGGACTGGATGAGGGGATGGGTCATGGGAACTCCTGGGTTCTCTGGTTTGGTCGTTCGTTGCTGCGGAAGGTCGATCAGACGAGCGTGTCCACCACGCCGCCGTCGACACGCAACGCTGCGCCGGTCGTGGCCGAGGCCTGCGGCGAACAGACGTAGACCACGAGGTTGGCGACCTCGTCCGGGGTCGCCGCGCGACACAGGATCGACGAACCCCGGTGCGCCTGGACGAAGGCATCCGCCAGCCGCCGCGCGGACGCCTCGTCCATGCCGGGGGCGACCATCTGATGGACGCCTTCCGACAGCGTGGGACCCGGCAGCACGGCGTTCACGGTGATGCCCGTGCCGGCCAGGCTCTTGGCGAGGCCGCGCGAGACCGCGAGGTTGGCGGTCTTGGTCATGCCGTAATGGATCATGTCGGCGGGAATGTTCAGCGCCGACTCGGACGAGATGAAGACGATCCGTCCCCAGTCCTTGTCCTGCATGCCGGGCAGATAGAGACGGCTCGCCCGCACGCCCGACATCACGTTGGTCTGGAAGAAGCGGTCCCAGTCCTCGTCCGGGATCTTGGCGAAGGGTTGCGGGCCGAAGATGCCGAGGTTGTTGACGAGGATGTCCACCTGCGGCTGCGCCGCCTTCAGCGTCTGGAATCCCGCCGCGCTGCCGAGGTCGGCGGCGACGCCGCGGGCTGTCGCGCCGGGCACTGCCTCCAGCAGCCGGGCGACGGCCTGGTCGACGTCCGCCTGCTGGCGTCCGTTGAGGACCACCGTGGCGCCAGCGCGCGCCAGACCGACGGCGATCGCGTGGCCGATGCCGCGCGTGGAGCCGGTGACGAGCGCGGTCTTTCCGGTCAGATCGATGTGCATGGGGATCTCTTTCACAAGGAGGCCGGCCCGCGGATCCGCGGGACATCGGCAGTGAAGAGATCGTAGGAACGCCGGGCCGTGGCGATAAGCCGGCGGAGCGACGAAGGACCTTTCGGGTTTCGACGCAGATGCGCCGCCGCTATGCCTGCGGTCCCGCAGCCGACGTCAACGCGTCGGCGATGAAGTCCACCAGTGCCGCGACCCGGCGGCTGGGCGGATAGGACGGGTAGACCGCGAAGAGGTCGATGGGACCGGCGGCGAAGGCGTCCAGCGCCGTCTCGAGCGTGCCGTCCGACAGCTCCTTCAAAACGTCCCAGCGGTTCTTGAGGATCACGCCCTGACCCTCCACGGCCCATTCACGCAGCACGCCGCCGTCGCTGGCCTCTCGGTCGCCCGTCGCCTTGACCGTCAGCGGTGCCTCGCCGTCCAGGAAGCGCCACGTCGACAGCGGCGCGTCGGGGCGGGCAAGCACCAGACAGTTGTGTGACGACAGGTCGGCAGGATGGGTGGGCCGGCCCGCGCGTGCCCAGTAGGCCGGCGACGCGCAGACCACACGTCCGCCGTTGAGCAGCAGCCGCGCATGAAGGCCGGAGTCGGGCAGCGGGCCTGTGCGTATCGCCACATCGATGCGTCCGGCGATCAGGTCCAGCGTGCTGTCGTTCAGCAGCAGGCTGAGTCACAAGGCCGGGTGACGGGACTGGAAGTCGTCCAGCAAGGGGCGGAGCTGGCTGCGGCCGAAGTCGTTGGTGGCCGTCAATCGGATGTCGCCGGACAGCACGCCGTCGTCCTTGAAGGCCGAGATCGCCGCGTCCCAATCCGACACGATCCGCCGCGCGTCCGAGAGCAGCGTTTCGCCCTCGCGCGTGAAAACCAGTCTGCGCGTCGATCGGGTGATCAGCGTCACGCCGCTTTCGGCCTCAAGCTGGTCGACCGCCTGGGCCACCGTCGACGTCGCGAGGCCGCGCTGACGGGCCGCGCCGGAGAAGCTGCCTGCCGCCGCCACGTCCAGCAGCAGCCGCAAGGCATCGATCCGGTCCATCGCTCAGCGGCTGCTGCCCGCCGCGTTGCGGTTGCTCGCGGGCGCCGCCTTGCCGCCGCCCAGCAGCGCGACCTTCAGGTCGCTGTCGGCCGGCGACTTGCCCAGCCAGATCTTCAGCAGCACGTTGAAGAAGTCCTCGCCCTTGATGGGTTCGCCGGGGATCAACTGCCCGTTGACGAAGACCACCGTGCCCGTCCCGGGGATGTAGTCCACGCCGAAGCTCTCGCCCGTCTTGAGCTTCTTCTTCTGCACGAAGATCTCCGACATGCGCAGCACGCCGACGATCGAACGCCCGAACTCCTCGCGCGTCGCGTTCTGCTCCATGCCCTTGGTGAAGAGCTTGCCCAGTTCCTCGCCGTCGATGTCGCGCAGCATCTGGATGTGCATGCGCTTCGGACCGGTGTTGGCCAGCACCGCTTCGGGCGAGGTGGCCTTCGCGTTCATGTACAGGCCGGCCGTGTAGACCTTGAAGATCGCCTTGTAGCGGATCCCCGCGCCGTTGAGCTGCAGCTTCTGGCCGGCCACTTCGACGGTGCCGTCGTACTTGACGCCGGCCAGTTCGATCGGCGCGGCGGTCGCCGCCGGGCCGGGAACGACCCCGGACGCGGACGCCGGCGACGATTGCGCCGACGCTGCGATCGGCATCGACAACGCGGCCGCGAGCAGACCCGCGGTCGTCAGGACATAACGCATGGACATGGTGTCTCCATCCCTCCGGAGGATTGGCCGACTCCTCGGTCGACTCTGATGCGAAGTATCCGACAGGCAGGCGAAGCGAGACCTCCGGGAATCCTCCTGCCCATGCCGCCTGCTACACTGATCCGCACCATGTTTATCACGCGCAAGCACATCAAGGGGTCGAACGACCGGGGAGCCTGGCCCTGGCGATCCTGGTTCGACTTCACCTGAAGCCGCCTGCTGCTTGCCGCCCGCCGTCCACCCCTATCCCCCGGACGCGGGACCGTCACACTTCCTCTGCACCCTACCGTACGGGGCAGGTCCAACAGGCGACCTGAGTTACCGCTTGCGCGCGCGTCGTGATGCCCTGCCTCACTGACGACACGCCGCATCCGACAAGAGGTTTGACGACGTGATCACCGAACTGGAATTCCAAAGCCTGGCCGCCGACGGCTACAACCGCATCCCGCTGATCAGCGAGGCCTTTGCGGATCTCGAGACCCCGCTCTCGCTCTATCTGAAGCTCTGCGCCGGCAACGGCCCGGGCCGCCACAGCTTCCTGCTGGAGTCCGTGGTGGGCGGCGAACGCTTCGGCCGCTACTCCTTCATCGGCCTGCCCGCGCGCACCGTGCTGAAGAGCGAAGGCCCGGTCACCCGCGTGATCCGCGACGGCGCCGTGATCGAGACGCACGAAGGCGACCCGCTCGCCTTCATCGAGGCCTACCAGCAGCGCTTCAAGGTCGCGCTGCGGCCCGGGATGCCGCGCTTCTGCGGCGGACTGGCGGGCTACTTCGGCTACGACGCCGTCCGCTACATCGAGCCGCGCCTGGCCGATTCCACGCCCCCGGGCGGCCTGCAGACGCCCGACGTGATGCTGCTGCAGTGCGAGGAACTGGCCGTCATCGACAACCTGTCGGGCAAGCTCTACCTGATCGTCTACGCCGACCCCAGCCAGCCCGAGGCGTACTTCAAGGCGAAGAAGCGCCTCACCGAGCTCAAGGACAAGCTGGGTTACTCGGTCGCCGCGCCGCGCGTGGCGCGCGCCCAGGCGCATCCGGTCGAGCGCGAATTCGCCAAGGCCGATTTCCTCGCCTCCGTCGAGAAGGCCAAGGCCTACATCGCCGCCGGAGACTGCATGCAGATCGTCTTCGGCCAGCGGCTGAAGAAGCGCTACACCGAGTCCCCGCTCAGCCTCTACCGCGCGCTGCGGTCGCTCAATCCCAGCCCCTACATGTACTTCTACGACATGGGGGACTTCCAGATCGTCGGCGCCTCGCCGGAGATCCTGGTGCGCCAGGAGCAGACGCCCGAGGGCCGCAAGGTCACGATCCGCCCCCTGGCCGGCACGCGTCCGCGCGGCGGCACGCCGGAGCAGGACCAGGCGCTCGAAGTCGAGCTCAAGGCCGATCCGAAGGAGCGTGCCGAGCACCTGATGCTGATCGACCTGGCCCGCAACGACACCGGCCGCATCGCCCGGACCGGCAGCGTGAAGGTGACGGACGCCTTCGCGGTCGAACGCTACTCGCACGTGATGCACATCGTCAGCAACGTCGAAGGCATCCTGAAACCGGGCGTGGGCAACATGGACGTGTTCCGCGCCAGTTTCCCGGCCGGGACGCTCTCGGGCGCGCCCAAGATCCGCGCGATGGAGATCATCGACCAGCTCGAACCCGTCAAGCGCGGCATCTACGGCGGCGCCTGCGGCTACCTGAGCTTCGGGGGCGACATGGACCTGGCCATCGCGATCCGCACCGGCATCGTCATGGACCAGGTGCTGTACGTGCAGGCGGCGGCGGGCATCGTGGCGGACTCGGTCCCCGAGCTCGAATGGAAGGAGACCGAGGCCAAGGCGCGCGCGCTGCTGCGCGCCGCGGAACTGGTCGAAGAAGGTTTCTGAAGCTGAAGCGACGTGAACGCACAAGGAGCAACGACATGCTGCTGATGATCGACAACTACGACAGCTTCACCTTCAACCTGGTGCAGTACTTCGCCGAGCTGGGCGCCGAGGTGAAGACAGTCCGCAACGATCAGATCACGCTGGACGAGATCGCCGCCCTCAACCCGACGCATCTGGTGCTCTCGCCCGGTCCGTGCACGCCCAAGGAGGCCGGCGTCTGCGTGCCGGCGATCCAGCGCTTCATCGGCAAGATGCCGATCCTCGGCGTGTGTCTGGGCCACCAGAGCATCGGCGCCGCGCTGGGCGGCAACATCGTCCGCGCCAAGGTGCAGATGCACGGCAAGTCCTCGACGATCACGACCGACACGCAGGGCGTCTTCAGCGGTCTGCCCGAGCGCTTCGACGTGATCCGCTACCACTCGCTGGCGATCGAGGAATCGACGATCCCCCCGGAGCTGGAGATCAGCGCCCGCAGCGAGGACGGCGAGATCATGGGCGTGCGGCATCGCGCGCTCGCCGGCACCGCGACGCCGCTGGAGGGTGTCCAGTTCCATCCCGAATCCATCCTCTCGGAGCACGGTCACGCGATGCTCAAGAACTTCCTGGAGTTGGCACGATGAACGAAGGCAGCAAGGCAGCAGGTCAGCGCGGCGGCAATATCGGCGCGATCGTCGATCTGCGCAGCGATACCGTCACCCAGCCCACCGCCGGCATGCGCGCGGCGATGGCGTCCGCGCCGCTGGGCGACGACGTCTTCGGCGACGATCCCAGCGTGAACGCGCTGCAGGCGGCGCTGGCGGAGCGGCTCGGCTTCGAGGCCGCGCTGTTCATGCCCACCGGCACGCAGAGCAACCTGTGCGCGCTGATGGCGCACTGCCAGCGCGGTGACGAGTACATCGTCGGCCAGTTCGCCCACACCTACCGCTGGGAAGGCGGCGGCGCCGCGGTGCTGGGCTCGATCCAGCCGCAGCCGTTGAGCCATGCGCCGGACGGCTCGCTGCCGCTGGCCGACATCGAGGCCAACATCAAGCCCGACGACGCGCACTTCGCGCGCACGCGGCTGCTGGCGCTGGAGAACACGATCGGCGGCAAGGTGCTGCCGATGGACTACTTGGCGGCGGCCTCCGAGCTGGCGAAGCGCCACGGCCTGTCGCGCCACCTCGACGGCGCGCGCCTGTTCAACGCGGCGATCGCCGTCGCCGCACGTGGCGGGAGCGAAGGGAGCGATCCGTACGAAGCGGCCCGTCGCATCTGCTCGCACTTCGACAGCGTCTCGGTCTGCTTCTCCAAGGGCCTGGGCGCGCCGGTCGGTTCGGTGCTCTGCGGCTCTCGCGAGCTCATCAAGAGCGCGCACCGCTGGCGCAAGATGCTCGGCGGCGGCATGCGCCAGGCCGGGCTGCTCGCGTCGGCGGCGCACTACGCGCTCGATCACCAGGTGAAGCGCCTGGGCGAGGACCATGCGCTGGCCCGGCGCCTGGTCGAAGGCCTGCAAGGACTGCCCGGCCTGACGGTCGAAGCGCCGCAGACCAACATCGTCTTCTGCGACGTCGACCAGGGCATCGCCGCGAAGCTGGTCGAGCATCTGAAGTCCGAGGGCGTGCTCACGACCGGGTTGTACAAGCTGCGCTTCGTGACCCACCTCGACGTGGACGCCGCCGGCGTCGATCGCGCGATCGCGGCGACGCGCCGCTTCTTCAACGCCTGAGCGGGGATCGTCATGTCCATCACCGACAACGAGGCGCTGACCCGCGTCATCGAGCATCGCGAGATCTTCCACGACGAGATGCTGACGCTCATGCGCCGCATCATGGGCGGCGAGATGTCGCCGGTCACCGCCGCGGCCATCCTCGTCGGCCTGCGCGTGAAGAAGGAAACCATCGGCGAGATCACCGCCGCCGCGCAGGTGATGCGCGAGTTCTCCGTCAAGGTGCCGATCGAGCCGGGGCCGCATCTGGTCGACGTCGTCGGCACGGGGGGCGACGGCGCGCACACCTTCAACATCTCCACCTGCTCGATGTTCGTCGCCGCCGCGGCGGGCGCCCAGGTCGCCAAGCACGGCAACCGCAGCGTGTCGTCCAAGACGGGCAGCGCGGACGTGCTGGAGGCGCTCGGCGTGACGCTGTCGCTGCCGCCGCAGGCGGTGGCCGAGTGCGTGCGCAAGACCGGTATCGGCTTCATGTTCGCACCCAACCACCATCCGGCGATGAAGAACATCGCGCCCGTCCGCAAGGAGCTGGGCGTGCGCACCATCTTCAACATCCTGGGGCCGCTGACCAACCCGGCCGACGCGCCCAACATCCTGATGGGCGTGTTCCATCCGGACCTCGTCGGCATCCAGGTCCGCGTGATGCAGCGCCTGGGCGCGCAGCACGCCGTGGTCGTCTACGGGAAGGACAACATGGACGAGATCTCGCTGGGCGCGGCGACGCTGGTCGGCGAGTTGAGGAACGGCGAGATCCGCGAATATGAGATCCACCCCGAGGACTTCGGCATGTCGATGGTCGCGAGCCGCAACCTGCGCGTCAGCGGGCCGGAGGAGAGCCGGCAGGTGCTGCTGGGCGTGCTGGGCAACGAGCCCGGCGCGGCGCGCGACATCGTGTTGCTGAACGCGGGGGCGACGCTGTATGCGGCCAATGTGGTCGACTCGATCGCCGACGGCATCGCGAAAGCGCGTGGCGCCATCGAGTCCGGCGCCGCCCGCGCGAAGCTGGACCAGTTCGTGGCGGAGACGAAGCAGCAAGCGGCGACGCAGGGCTGAGACCGAGCGCGCGTAGCGCGCGCTTCGAGAGAATTTCGAGAGAGTCGTATGTCTGACATCCTGGATCGCATCAACGCCGTCAAGCGCGAGGAAGTGGCCGCCGCGTCGGCCCGTGTACCGCTTGCCGCGCTGCGTGCCGAAGCGGAATCGCGGACCGAGCCGGCACGGGGTTTCGTGAACGCGCTGCGCGCGAAGATCGCCGCCGGCCGCAGTGGCGTCATCGCCGAGGTGAAGAAGGCCAGTCCGAGCAAGGGCGTGCTGCGCGAGGACTTCCGTCCCGCCGACATCGCCCGCAGCTACGAGGAGCACGGTGCGGCCTGCCTGAGCGTGCTGACGGATGCGCCGCACTTCCAGGGGTCGGTCGAGTTCCTGAAGCAGGCGCGCGCCGCGTGTGCGCTGCCGGTGCTGCGCAAGGACTTCATGATCGATCCGTACCAGGTCTACGAAGCCCGCGCGATGGGCGCCGACTGCATCCTGCTGATCGCGGCGAGCCTGGACGACGGCTTGATGGCCGAGCTCGAAGCCTGCGCGCTGGGCCTCGGCCTGGACGTGCTGGTCGAGGTGCACGACGGTGTTGAACTGGAGCGCGCGCTGCGGCTCAAGACCCCCATGGTCGGCATCAACAACCGCAACCTGAAGACCTTCGAGGTCACGCTGGACACGACGCTCGGGCTGCTGAAGCAGGTGCCGGCGGATCGGTTGCTGGTGACGGAGTCGGGCATCCTCGGGCCGGACGACGTGCGGCGCATGCGCGATGCGCAGGTCAACGCCTTCCTCGTCGGCGAGGCCTTCATGCGCGCGCCGGATCCGGGCGCGGCGCTGTCGGCGCTGTTCCGCTGATCGCTGCCGATGTCAGCGATGCTCAGGACCCTCGACTGGTCGGCCGGTGACGGCTGGCAGCCGCTCATCGACGCCTGGCGCGAGAGCGCCGACGGCCAGCGCATCGACGCGCTGTTGAAGGAGCGCCTCGCCGCCGGCGCTACGATCTATCCGCCTGATCCGCTGCGCGCGCTGCGCCTCACGCCGCTGACGAAGGTGAAGGTTGTTATCGTCGGCCAGGACCCGTATCACGGACCGGGGCAGGCGGAAGGGCTGTCGTTCTCGGTACCCGTCGGCGAGAAGCTGCCGCCTTCGCTGCGCAACATCTTCAAGGAACTGCAGCGCGACCTGGGGCAGCAGCCGGCGATGTCCGGGCACCTCGGGGAATGGGCGCGGCGCGGCGTGCTGCTGCTCAACACCAGCCTGACCGTCGAGGACGGCGCCGCCGCCTCGCATGCGAAGAAGGGCTGGGAGTCGCTGACGGATGCGCTCATCGAGGCGACCGCGCAAGACCCGGCACCGAAGGTCTACCTGCTGTGGGGCGCGCATGCGCAGGCGAAGGCGCCGTTGATCGAGGCGGCGGGTCATCGGCACCTTGTGCTGCAGGCCAACCATCCATCGCCGCTGTCGGCCACGCGCGGTCCAGCGCCCTTCATCGGCTGCGGGCATTTCTCGGCCGCAAGCGACTGGCTGAAGGGACAGGGCGTCGAGCTCGGCTGGTCCTTGGATTGAACGTTCTGCCGCGGCCGCTGGCCCTCACTCCCACCCTCGCCCGCAAGCGGGAGAGGGAGTAAAACAGGCGACGCAAAGCCATAACTGGTACGTTGGTGGTCATAACCACGCAACCCCTCTGAACGGGGCTTCGACATCAGGGTTAAGTCCAGTGCGCTACCAATTGACGCTCTGCGTTTTTTGGTACTAAACTGGTATTAATCATGACAAGCCACCCCCTGGCGGACGCCTGGTCCGCTCCTCTGCAACCGCGATTCGCGGGCGTCCGCTTCCTGGTGGGAGTGGATGGCGGAGGCACCGGCACGCGGGTCCGGCTGAGCGATGTCGAGGGACAGCTGCTCGGACAGGGCTGGGCGGGGCCGTCGGCGTTGGGGCAGGGCATCGCCCAGGCCTGGCGTCACATCCAGATGGCCGTCCAGGAAGCAGCCGCCAAGGCGAACATCGAGCGTCTGCCGCTGGGTGAGACAGCCATCGGCCTCGGGCTCTCCGGCGCCGGCGTCGCGTCGCAAGCGCAGGCCTTCGTCGCGCAGCAGCCCGGCTACCTGCACATCGAACTCGTGAACGACGGCACCACGTCCGTCATCGGCGCCCATGCGGGACGGCCCGGCGGCGTGATCGCGGCCGGCACCGGCACGGTGGGCGAGGCGCTGCGCGCCGACGGCTCGCTGGTCTGCGTCAGCGGCTGGGGGTGGATCGGCGGCGATGAAGGCAGCGGCGCGTGGCTCGGCATCCACGCGATGCGCCTTGCGCAGAAGGCCATGGACGGCCGCGTCGAGGCCGGAGCGCTGGCTCGTGCCGTGTGGTCCGCCGCCAACTGCAAGAACGATCAGGACCGCGATGCGATCAACGCCTGGGTCGCCCAGGCCGGCCAGCATGCGTACGCGCAGTTGGCACCGCTGGTGTTCGAACAGGCGGAATCCGATCCGGCAGCCGCGGCGCTCGTCGCGCAGGCGGTCGCGGAACTGGAGCAGCTCGCGCTCGCGCTCGATCCGACGCGGCAAGTGCCGCTGTCGCTCGCGGGCAGCGTGGCGCAGCGGCTCGCCGCGCTTTTCTCAGGCAACATTCGGGCCCGTTGCGTGTCGCCCCAGGGCGACTCGGCCGACGGCGCGCTGCGGCTGGTCCGCGGCGCTCTCTCCGACCCCCGTTGAAGACGAGAAGCCCGATGAGCACCAAGCTGCCCTTCCAGTTCAAGCCCGATCCCGCCGCCGCCTCGCCGCTGTACATGCAGCTGGCCCACAAGCTGGCGCAAGCGATCCGAGAAGGCCAGTACCAGGCCGACGAGGCCCTGCCGTCGGAACGCGTGCTCTCCGAATCGCTCGACCTCTCGCGCGTCACCGCCCGCAAGGCGATCGACCGCCTCGTCGAACAAGGCCTGATCGTGCGCAAGCGCGGCTCCGGCAACTACATCGCCCCGAAGCTCGAACAGCCGCTGTCGCGCCTGACGAGCTTCTCCGAGGAACTCCATCAGCGCGGCTTCAAGCCGAGCAGCCGCTGGCTGACGCGCGGCTTCGCCATGGCGGCGCCGGACGAGCAACTGTCGCTCGGGCTCACCACGGGCCAGCGCGTCGCCCGCCTGGAACGCCTGCGTCTGGCGGACGCCGTGGTCATGGCCTATGAGCTCTCGATCCTGCCCGAGGCCGTGCTGCCCGATCCGCAGAAGGTCGAATCCTCGCTCTACGAGCACCTCGCCCAGCACGGCGGCGCGCCGGTGCGCGCGCTGCAGCACATCCGCGCCATCAATGCGGACTCGCGTCTCGCGGGCCTGCTGCAGGTGCCGGTCGGGCAGGCGGTGCTCTTCATCACCCGCGTGGGTTACCTCGACCAGGGTCAGGCCGTGGAGCTCACCCATTCCTACTGCCGCAGCGACTACTACGACTTCGTCGCGGAGATGAGGCGAGACGGATGACGACCCAGCACATCGACGGATTCATATTGACACCCAGCGGGTTCATCCGCGGTGTGCTGGAACATGACAAAGGACGCATCGTCCGGATCGACGGCAGCGTCGCGTCCGAACACGAGGTCCGACACGGCGCGCAGGACCTGCCGATCCTGCTGCCCGGATTCATCGACACCCACGTCCACGGCGGCGCCGGCCGCGACACGATGGAAGGCGGCGATGCCGCCGCGCAGCTCGCCAGGCTGCATGCGAAGCACGGCACCACGTCGCTGCTCGCGACGACGATGACCGCGCCGCTGGACGAGATCCGGCAGGCGATGCGCGGGCTGGCCGAGCTCTGCGTCGTGCGCCCCGAGGGCGGCGCCCGCGTACTGGGCGTGCACCTCGAAGGCCCGTACATCAATCCCGGCAAGCTCGGCGCGCAGCCGGACTTCGCCAAGGCCGCGTCGATCGCCGAGATCCGCGAGCTGCACGCGATCGCGCCGATCCGCCTGATCACGCTGGCGCCCGAGCTGCCCGGCCATCTCGACCTGGTCACGCAATTGCGCGTCGCCGGCTTCCAGGTGCAGATCGGCCATTCGCTGGGCACCTACGAGGACGGCGTGGCCGCGCTCGGTCGCGGCGCCGGCGGCTTCACCCATCTGTTCAACGCGATGACGGGCCTGCACCACCGCGAGCCCGGCATGGTCGGTGCCGCGCTGGCGCACGCGCAGTACGCCGAAATCATTCCGGACCTGCTGCACGTGCACCCCGGCGCGATCCGCGTGGCGCTGCGCAGCATCCCGCATCTCTTCTGCGTCACCGATTCGACGGCCGCGGCCGGCATGCCCGACGGCGAGTACAGCCTGGGCCGCCATCGCGTCACCAAGTGCCTGGGCGGCGTGCGCCTGCCCGACGGCACGCTGGCCGGATCGACGCTGACGATGGACCAGGCGCTGCGCAACCTGGTGCTGAAACTGGGCCTGCCGATCGAGGACGCATCGAAGCGCGTGTCGACGAACGCGGCCGACTATCTGGGTCTGGACGATCGGGGCCGGTTGGCGCCGGGCGCCTGGGCGGACTTTGTGGTGATGGACCGTGGCTTGCAGTTGCAGTGCGTGGTCGTTGAAGGAGAAGCAATTGACCTCGCGAATGCTGGATGAGGCGCTGAGCGCGCCGCAGGTGGTGGCCCGTCAACTGGCCGCCGATCAGAACGCCTATGCCGCCCTCGGCGACGCGCTGCGCGAGCAGCCGCCGACCTCGCTGCTGACGATCGCGCGCGGCAGCTCGGACCATGCGTCCCACTACCTCGCCTATCTGGTGATGGCGCGGCTGGGTCGGCTGGTGACCTCGCTGCCGATGTCGCTGATCACGCTCTACCAGAGCAAGATCGAGAGCCAGGGCCTGGTGTCCTTCGCGTTCTCGCAGTCGGGCCAGAGCCCGGACCTGGTCTCGCCCACGAAGTATTTCCGCGACAACGGCGCGCGCACCGTGGCCTTCGTGAACGCCGACGGCTCGCCGCTGGAAGCGGCCGCTGAGCACGTGTTCCGTCTGCATGCCGGCGTCGAGCAGAGCGTCGCCGCGACCAAGAGCTACATCGCGCAACTGGTGGCCGGCGCTCGCGTCGTCGCCGCGTGGCAGGGCGACGAGGACCTGTCGGCCGCGCTGCAGACCCTGCCTCAGGCGATGGAGCAGGCGGCGAAGCAGCGCTGGGACGTCGCGGTCGACGTGCTCAAGGGCGCGGACAAGCTGTTCGTCATCGGCCGCGGCACCTCGCTGCCGATCGCGCTGGAAGCGGCGCTCAAGTTCAAGGAAACCTGCGGCATCCAGGCCGAGGCCTTCTCCGGCGCGGAAGTGAAGCACGGCCCGATGGCGCTGGTGGAGGAGGGCTATCCGCTGCTGGTTTTCGCACCGCGCGGTCCCGCGCAGGCGGGCCTGCTGGCGTTGGCCGAGGAGATGCGCGGCCGCGGCGCGCGTGTGCTGCTGGCGGCGCCGCAAGGCACGCCGGGCGCCGAGCTGCCGTTGACCTGCACCGGCAATGAGGATCTCGATCCGATCACGGCGGTGCAGAGCTTCTATCCCATGGTCGAGGCGCTGGCCCAGGCGCGGGGTCTGAACCCCGACCAGCCGCGGCACCTGGCCAAGGTCACCAAGACGCATTGATCGAGCATTGAACGGCGGCCCGGCGCGATCGGGCTTTCATTCCCAGAATTACCCAGCTTCGACCCGCGGGCCAGGCAGAAGAGAGCGACATGAGCGAGACAGCATTCCATCCGGGCCGGCTGGTGATGGTGGACATCCAGGGCAAGACGCTGGATGCGACGACCGCGGCCTTCCTGCGCGACAACAGGATCCGCGCGGTGTGCCTGTTCCGCAAGAACCTGGGCACCGAGGCCGAGGTCCGGCAGCTGACGCGCGACCTGCGCGAGGCGATGGGCGAGGACGCGCTGATCGGGCTCGACCAGGAGGGCGGCTCGGTGGTGCGCGCGACCTTCCTGCCGCAGCCGCCGTCGGCGATGGCGTTGGGTGCGGCGGGCGACGAAGGGCTGGCCGAGCAGGTCGGCGCCGCCGTGGCGCGCGGGCTGCGCGGCATCGGCATCAACTGGAACTTTGCCCCGGTCACCGACATCAACAACAACCCGGCCAACCCGGTCATCGCCGAGCGCAGCTTCGGCGAGACCGCGGACACCGTCACGCGCCTGGCCGGCGCGTGGATGAAGGGCTCGATGGCGGCGGGCGTGGCCTGCTGCATCAAGCACTTCCCGGGGCACGGCGACACGCACGTCGACTCGCACCTGGACCTGCCGACGGTTGAGAAGTCCCGCGCCGAACTGGATGCGCTCGAACTCAAGCCCTTCCAGGCGCTGCGCGACGTGGCGCCCTCGATCATGACGGCGCACATCGTCTATCCGAAGATCGACCCGCAGTACCCGGCGACGCTGTCCAAGACGATCCTCGGCGGGATCCTCCGCGATGAGTACGGCTTTGACGGCGTCGTCATCACCGACGCGCTGATGATGAAGGCCATCGCCGAACGCTACGGCTATGCGAAGGCGGCGGTGCTGGCGATCAACGCCGGGGCCGACATGATCCTGGCGCAGGGCACGCTGGACGAGCAGGCGCAGGCGATCCATGCGCTGCAGGATGCGCTGTCGCGCGGCGGCCTGAGCGTCGTGCGCGGTCGTCAGGCCGAAGCGCGGCTGGACAAGCTGGCGCGAGATTTTCCGGTCCGTTTCGACGACTACCAAGGCGCGCAGCGCGAGGCCGACGACGTGCTGATGCGTCGCGCCTGGGCCGCGGGCCTGAGCGCGCTGCGCGGCGCGAAGCCGCCGGCGGTCGATCGTCCGATCCGCGTGCTGGTGCAGGACGAAGTGCCGACCGACGGTGTCTCCGAAGCCGGACCGACAGGCGCGCAGGTGCGCGCGCTGTTCGAGGGTTACGGCGACGTCGAGTTCGTTTCCCTCTGCGACATCGCGGCGCTCGACTGGGTGCAGGTGCCGAAGGATGATCGCTTCACGATCGTGGCCTCGACGCACCGGGCGCGCTACGGCGCCAACGCCGCCGCGTGGACGCCCGATCTGCACCTGGTGCTCTGGAATCCGTTCCAGGCGCTGGATGTCTCGGCACCGACGGTGATCAGCTGGGGTTACGCCGACGGCGCGCTGGCCGCGCTCGGCGCCTGGCTGCAAGGCCGCGGCGAGGCCGGCGGCCAGTCGCCGGTCACGCTGGATTGAAGCCGGCTACCGCCGCCCCCGCCAAGCACTGCATCGCACCGAGGTCCTCCCCCATGAGCTCCTTGAAGA
Organism: Rubrivivax sp.; assembly: GCA_004210455.1. Taxonomy (GTDB): domain Bacteria; phylum Pseudomonadota; class Gammaproteobacteria; order Burkholderiales; family Burkholderiaceae_C; genus Roseateles. The sequence goes on from SEFA01000007.1 coordinate 106,698, forward strand.
CTCCTCCCGCCGCCGACGCGGCGGACACCCGCAGCCCCATCCGCTGGGTGTCCAGCCTGTACTTCGTGCAGGGCATGCAGTTCTTCGTCGTCATGCTCATCGCCGGCCTGATGTTCAAGAACATGGGCGTGGCCAACGACCAGATCGCGCGATGGACCGGACTGCTCGGCCTTGCCTGGGCGTTCAAGCCGCTGTGGAGTCCGTTCCTGGAGCTCGCACGCAGCAAGAAGCTCATCGTGGTCGCCGGGCAGTACACCGGCGCCGTGGGACTGGGCCTGATGGTGGTGGCGCTGCAGTTGCCGATGTGGTTTGCGGCCAGCATCGCCGTGCTGTTCCTGCTGGCCTATGCGTCGGCGACGCATGACATCGCCTGCGACGGGCTCTACATGGCCTCGCTCGACGACAAGCAGCAGGCAGCCTATGCCGGCTGGCAGGGCGCGTTCTTCAACGCGTCGAAGTTCCTGACGCTCGGCGGGCTGCTCGTGCTGGCGGGGCATCTGGAGCGCGGCATCGGCGTGATGAACGCCTGGTCAGTGATCTTCGCGATGCTGGCGGTGCTGCTCTTCGTGCTGGCGAGCTACAACGCCTATGCCTTGCCGGGCGCGCTCAACACCGATCACGCCGATCTCACCGTCGAAGGCGTCTGGCAGACCCTGCGCGAGGTGATCGCCGATTTCCTCAGGAAGCCCGGCATCTGGCTGATGATCCTGTTCATCGTGATGTTCCGCTTCGCCGAAGGTCAGGTGCAGACGATCGGGCCGCTGTTCCTGATCGAGCCGCGCGAGAAGGGCGGCCTCGGTCTGACGACGGAGCAGGTCGGCGGGATCTACGGCACCGTGGGCACGGCGGCGTTCCTGGTCGGCAGCATCGTCGGCGGCTACTTCACGAGCTGGCTGAGTCTGCGTCGCGCGATGCCGTTCCTGATCGTCGCGATGGTGGTGCCCAACGCGACCTTCTACTACCTGGCTGTCACGATGCCGGCGGACCTGTGGCACGTCGGCGTTGCCGTGGCGGTCGAGATGCTGGGATACGGCTTCGGCTTCGTCGGGATGATCCTCTTCATCATGCAGGTCGTGGCGCCCGGCAAGTACCAGACGGCGCATTACGCGCTGGGCTCCGGTGTGATGCAGCTGGGCTTCATCCTCTCGAAGACGATCAGCGGCGACATCCAGATCTCGATGGGTTACGAGCAATTCTTCCTGTGGACGATCGGCTGCGGCGTCCCGGCGCTGGTCCTCCTGCTCTTCGTGCGCATGCCCGGCAAGGCCGACAAGCCGGTTCAAGCCGTGCCGGCACCGGTGGAGAGCGCGACATGAAGCGGCTCCTGCTCGGCGCGCTTGTCGCACTCGCGTGTTCGGCGCAGGCCGCCACGCCGCAGTTCTTCTTCGACGACTTCAGCTACGCCGATACGACGGCGATGTTCCAGCAAGGCTGGACGGCGCGCAGCGCGGCTGGCCATCCGGGGCTGCCCGGCGCGCGCTGGGCGCCGGAAGCGTTGAGTCTTGTCGACGGCAAGCTGCGTCTGCGCGGCACGACGGACGGCACCGGGGCGGGCACGACGCAGGTGCAGGTCTGCCACCAGCGCAAGTATCTGGCCGGCACCTATGCCGCGCGCGTGCGCTTCAGCGACCAGCCGGTGAGCGGCGCCGACGGCGATCCGGTGATCCAGACCTTCTACGCCGTGAGCCCGCTGAAGCACGACTTCGATCCCGAGTTCAGCGAGCTCGACTGGGAATACCTGCCCAACGGCGGCTGGGGCAGCGAGAAGACGCGAATCTACGGCATCACCTGGCAGACGGTGCGGCTGGATCCCTGGCTGGCGTTCAACCAGCAGCATGAGGAATTCGGCGCGTTGGGCGCACCGGGCAAGGACTGGCACACGCTGGTGATGCAAGTCGCGGACGGACGCACGCACTGGTTCATCGACGGTCGCAAGATCGACGAGCACGGCGGCCGGAATTATCCGGTGGTGCCGCTGTCGATCAACTTCAACCTGTGGTTCTCCCCGGGAGGGCCGCTGCCGCAGGGACTCGCCGGCGGTCCGCCGCGCGTGTACGAGGAGGACGTCGACTGGGTCTTCCATGCGAAGGACACGGTGTTGAGCCCGGCCGCAGTGGAGGCGCAGGTGAAGCGCTGGCGCGCCGGCGGCGTGACGCGCCTCGACCAGGTGCCGGCCGCCGAGCCGGCGCTCGAGAGCCGCTGCGACTTCTGATCCTTTCGACTTCCTTCCCATGAACCCTCCCTCGAAACGCATCGCGTCCGTCGATGCGCTGCGCGGTCTGGCCGTGGCCGCGATGCTGCTGGTCAACAACCCCGGCGACTGGGGCTACATCTACGCGCCGCTCGAGCACGCGGCCTGGAACGGCTGGACACCGACGGACCTGGTGTTCCCGTTCTTCCTGTTCATCGTGGGCGTGTCGTTGTCCCTCGCGATGGGCGGACGGATCGACGCCGGCGAAGGTGCGGCGCAGCGCGGCACGGTGATCAAGCGCGGGCTGCGCATCCTGGCGCTCGGGCTGGTGCTGCATGCGCTGGCCTGGTGGCTGATGGGCAAGCCGGCGCTGCGCATTCCCGGCGTGCTGCAGCGCATCGGCCTGTGCTTCGCCTTCGCCGGATTGATCGCGATCCAGTGGCGGGCGACCGGGCAGCGCGTGTGGCTGGCGGCGCTGCTCGCCGGGTACGGCGCGCTGCTGCTGTGGGGCGGTCCGCTCGACAAGGCCGGCAACATCGCCAGCCGCATCGATGCCTGGCTGCTCGGTCCGCATGGCTATGAATGGAACGCGGCCACCGGCGCCGGCCACGACCCCGAAGGCATCGTGTCGACGCTCGGCGCGCTGGCGACGACGCTGCTCGGCTGGCGCTGCGGCGAAGCCCTGCGCGCCGGGGCGCTGAAACGGCTCGCGGCCATCGGCCTGACGGCCGCCGCGGCCGGGTTCGCGCTCGATGCCATCGGCCTGATGCCGATCAACAAGAACCTTTGGACGCCGTCCTTCGTGCTGTTTACCGGCGGGCTCGCCGCGCTGGCGCTGCTGGGCGCGCATGCGCTGATCGATCGGTGGGGCGCGCCGCCTCTGTTCCGCAGCTTCGGCGTCAACGCGATCGCCGCCTACGCCGGCGCGTGGATGTGCACGGTGTTCCTCGCGAGCTTCGGCTGGATGGCGCCGCTCTACGCGCACGGCTTCGGCTGGCTGGAGCCGCTCGTCGGACCGTACGGGCGCTCGCTGGTCTTCGCGCTGGCGTTCGTCGCCGTCTGGTGGGCGATCGTGCGCGTGCTCGACGCGCGTCGCCTCTACATCAAGGTGTGAACCCCGACGCGCCGTCCGGCGCGTGGACGGAGAATCGGGCGATGAGCTTTTCCATCCGCATGCCGCCCGACATCCGCTCGGTGCGGGTCGGCGAGCACCCGGTCGTCGTCATCGACGACTTCATGGCAAATCCACAGGCCCTGGTGGAGGGGGCCTGCCAGGCCCGCTTCGAACGCTGCCCGGGCGCTGACGAGCGCAAGGGCTATCCAGGGCTGCGAGCGCCGGTCCCTGCGGCCTACACCGAGAGCCTGACCGAGCTGCTGGACCCGCTGATCCGGCTGAACTTCGGCGTTCCCGAGGAACTGCCGCTGCGCAAGTCTCCATGCACCTTCTCGG
>SEFA01000149.1 GCA_004210455.1 Rubrivivax sp.
CACCACCACCGCCGCGACGGCCACCGCCGCCACCGCCGCCGGCCGGACGCGGCGAGCCCGAGGACTTGCCCAGGCCGCCGTTCAGCACCATGCGGCCCAGCACGATCGGCTCGGCCTTGGCGTTCGGATCCGGCTCGAAGCCCGGCACGACCTCGCGTGGGATTTCGCGCTTGATCAGCTTCTGGATCTCGCGCAGGAAACCTTCCTCGTCCACGCACACCAGCGACAGCGCCTCGCCCTGCGCACCCGCGCGGCCGGTGCGGCCGATGCGGTGCACGTAGTCTTCGGCGACGTTGGGCAGCTCGTAGTTGATGACGTGCGGCAGCTGGTCGATGTCGATGCCGCGCGCGGCGATGTCGGTCGCGACCAGCACCTTCAGGTCGCCGCTCTTGAACTCGGACAGCGCCTTCGTGCGGGCGCCCTGGCTCTTGTTGCCGTGGATCGCCATTGCGGTGATGCCCGACTTGTCCAGGTACTCGGCCAGGCGGTTCGCGCCATGCTTCATCCGCGTGAACACCAGCACCTGGTGCCAGTCGTTCTTCGTGATCAGATGGGCCAGCAGTTCCTTCTTCTTGTCGCGGTCGACCGGATGGATGCGCTGCGCAATCGTGTCGGCCGTCGCATTGCGGCGGGCGACCTCGATCAGGCCCGGCTTGTCCAGCAGGCGGTCGGCCAGCGCCTTGATCTCGTCGCTGAAGGTCGCCGAGAACAGCAGGCTCTGCTTCTTGGCCGGCAGCATCGCCAGCACCTTCTTGATGTCGTGGATGAAGCCCATGTCGAGCATGCGGTCCGCTTCGTCCAGCACCAGGATCTCGACCTTGGACAGGTCCAGCGTGCCTTGCTGCGCGTGGTCCAGCAGACGGCCCGGCGTCGCCACCAGGATGTCCACGCCCTTGCGCAGCTGGCTGATCTGCGGATTCATGCCGACGCCGCCGAACATGACCATGCTGGTCAGCGGCAGGTACTTGCCGTAGGTGCGCACGCTTTCCTCGACCTGGGCGGCGAGTTCGCGGGTCGGCGTCAGCACCAGCGCGCGGATGGCGGGACGGCCCTTGGCGTCACGCACGGGCTTGCCGGCGGACAGGCGCTCCAGCAGGGGAAGGGTGAAGCCGGCGGTCTTGCCGGTGCCGGTCTGGGCGCCGGCCAGCAGGTCGCCGCCGGTGAGCACGGCGGGGATCGCCTGGCTCTGGATGGGGGTGGGGGTCGAGTAGCCGGCATCGGCGATCGCGCGGAGCAGGGGCTGGGAGAGCCCCAATGCGTCAAAACTCATAAGCTGCTTTGTTGGTGCCCGAACGGGCTTTGTGTGCAGCACGCCGACCCGGTGAGGGCCTGGCGCCAGTCTTCGGCTGCCGTGGGAGAGCGTGAGCTCAAAAGATAAAGCCGCGGCAAGACTGAGCCGCGGCGATGGGGCATTGTAGCTGACGGGGTCTGCGCCACCTGGGAGCGGTCGGTTCGGTGGTGACATCCCTCACTCAGGCAATCGTGTCGGTGCCCGCAGCCGTGTTTCAGTGCGGTAAACCGCGGGTAAAAAGGGCGGTGAGGCCCGTCCTGATCGGCATTCAAACGGGATTGCGGCGGCATAGTCTTGCGCCAATGTGTCCACTTGTCCCATCGTCATGAGCGCCCTGTTTCCCGATCCCGCCGCCGGCACCCATCTGCTGCTGCTGGACCCCGACCCGCATGCGCGCCTGCGATTCGCCGGCCTGATGCGGGCCTGGGGCTTCCGCGTCACCGACAGCAGCGAGGCGGCCCTGCTGGACCGCGTCCCGCTGCTGCCCGTGGACCTCGCCCTCATCGATCCGAGCGACGCCCGCGAGGCCGGTTGGGGCGCGTTGACGCGGCTCAGGCAGCGCTCGCGCATGCCGGTGATCGTGCTGCTGCAGCACGACAGCACGCTGGAACGCGTGCTGGCGCTGGAGCGCGGGGCGGATGCGGTGCTCGCGAAAGACGGGGAACCGCGGGAACTGCAGGCCCGCATCAAGGCGCTGTTGCGGCCCCGGGAGGGCGATGCGGCGGAGGTGCTGATGTTCGGTCGGTTCAAGCTGGAACCGATGACGCGCCGGCTGTCGGGGCCGGGCGGGTTCTGCGTGGTGCTCTCGCAGAGCGAATACAAGCTCCTGCGTGCATTCCTGGAGCGTCCTCACAGCGTGCTGCAGCGTCAGGAGCTGCTGCACCTGGCGCGCGGCGACGGCGTCACGGCCTTGGAGCGGTCGGTCGACCTGATGGTCTCGAGGCTGAGACAGAAGCTCAACGACGATCCGAGTTCGCCTTTGATCCGCACCGTGCGCGGCATCGGTTATCTGTTCGATCCGCCGTTGCGCTGAATCACTTTGCCGCGACAGACGCCCAGCGCAGTTCGAACCAGTTGTCGGGGCGGTGGATCACCGTCACGTTGGCGCGGGTCGCCCACGGGATCATCTGGCGGTGCAGGGGGATCACATGCGTCTGCGAACGGAACTCGCGCAACGCGGACTTGATCAGTGCTTCGCGCTTCTTCGGATCGGCTTCTTCGCTGGAGGCCGCGGCGAGCTGATCGAACTTGTCATCGCGCCAGTTGCCGAAGTTGTACTGTCCGACCGATTTCTCGCCGCGGTTGCGCATCAGCGGCGTCATCGCGACTTCCGCGTCGGTGATGCTGCCGCCCCAGCCGTAGAGGTAGAGGCTGGTGTCCAGCTTCTCCAGCTTGGGGAACATCAGCACGCGCGGCTGCGCGTTGACGCTGACCTTCACCTTCAGCTGCGCCCACATGGACGCCAGCGCCAGGCAGATGCGTTCGTCGTTGATGTAGCGGTTGTTGGTGCAGTCCAGCGTCACCTCGAAGCCGTTGGCATAGCCGGCGTCGGCCATCAGCTTGCGCGCCGCGGCCAGGTCGAAGGGCAGGCGCGTCTCCAGCTGCGGATCGTTGAATGCGCCCAGCGGCGAGGGCGTCAGCCCGCCGGTGGGCGTGCTCAGGCCGTTCATCAGCTTGGTGCGCATCGTGTTGATGTCGATCGCCTGGTACAGCGCCTGTCGCACGCGCAGGTCCTTGAACGGGTTCTTGTCGCCGGGCACCTTGCCGTACAGCAGCTTGTCGCGCGACTGGTCCATGCCGATGAACACGAGGCGGTTCTCCGGGCCCTCCTGGACCTTCACCTGCGGCGTCTGCTTCAGCCTGGGGATGTCGCGCGGCGACGGGTCGAGCACGAAGTCGATCTCGCCCGACACCAGCGCCGCCAGGCGCGTGGCGTCATTGGCGATCGGCGTGTACACGGCGTCCTGCACGTTGCCGTCGAACTGGCCCCACCAGGCGGGATTGCGCTTGAACGTCGTGCGGATGCCGGGCTCGCGGGCCACCATCGCGTACGGCCCGGTGCCGTTCGAATGCGTGGCGGCGTAGGTCTCCTGCTTGTCCTTGAAATTCTGCGGCTTGACCACGTTGTGCTGCTCGCACCACTTGCGGCTCATGATGAACAGCGTGTCCAGGTGCTGCAGGAAGATCGGATTGACCTTGTCGAGCTGGAACTCGACCGTGAAGTCGTCGATCTTCCTCGGCGTGCCGACGGCCTGCGCATAGACGCTGATCTGCGAGTACGGATCCTTCGCGCGGTTGATCGAGAACACGACGTCGTCCGCCGTGAACGGCGTGCCGTCCTGGAACTTCACGCCCTGGCGCAGCTTCAGCCGCCACAGCGTCGGCTTGAGCTGCGTCCACTCGGTGGCAAGACCCGGCACCAGGTTCAGGTTGCGGTCGCGCGAGACCAGGCGCTCGTAGACCTGACCGTTCATCGCGTTGGTGACGATCTCGTTCTGCGAATGCGGGTCGGCCGTCTGCATGTCGCCCTGGCTGGCCCAGCGCAGCGTCTGTGCGTGCGCGCTGCCCACGATCAGAACCAGGGTGAGTGGGAGCACGGCCAGCGCAGCGGCTGTGCGCGAGATGGAACGGAACAGCATGGTGGTCATCTCTGAAGAAGCCGGATGGGCGGGAAGGGCCGTCGAGTTTATGGGCACCGGCGGAAGCTGCGACAATGCACGACTATTGCCCGGGCGCCCCGCCGCCCACGCAGGGCCCGGCGCACGCCGAACGGCCCCCAGGTCAACCCACGAAACGCTGAAGAACCATCGCCATGGCTCAATACGTCTTTTCGATGAACCGCGTCAACAAGACGGTTCCTCCGAAGCGCCACATCCTCAAGAACGTCTCGCTGTCCTTCTTCCCCGGCGCCAAGATCGGCGTGCTGGGCCTGAACGGCTCGGGCAAGTCCACGCTGCTGAAGATCATGGCCGGCGTCGACAAGGAGATCGAGGGCGAGGCGATCCCGATGCCCGGCATCAAGATCGGCTACCTGGAGCAGGAGCCGCAGCTGAACCCGGACCAGACCGTGCGTGAGGCGGTCGAGGAAGGCATCGGCGGCGTGCTGGCCGCCAAGAAGCGCCTGGACGAGGTCTATGCCGCCTATGCGGAAGAGGGCGCCGACTTCGACGCGCTGGCCGCCGAGCAGGGCGAGCTGGAAGCGATCATCGCCGCCGCCGGTTCCGAGAACACCGACCTGCAGCTGGAGCTGGCCGCCGACGCGCTGAACCTGCCGCCGTGGGACGCCAACATCGGTGTGCTGTCCGGCGGCGAGAAGCGCCGCGTCGCTCTGTGCCGCCTGCTGCTGTCCAAGCCCGACATGCTGCTGCTGGACGAACCGACCAACCACTTGGACGCCGAATCGGTGGAGTGGCTGGAGCAGTTCCTGCAGCGTTTCCCCGGCACCGTGGTGGCCATCACCCACGATCGCTACTTCCTGGACAACGCCGCCGAGTGGATCCTGGAACTGGACCGCGGCCACGGCATTCCCTGGAAGGGCAACTATTCCGACTGGTTGGACCAGAAGGAACGCCGCCTGGAGCAGGAACAGAAGACCGAGGACGCCCGCGCCAAGGCGATGAAGGAAGAACTGAAGTGGGTGCGCTCGAACGCGAAGGGCCGCCAGGCCAAGAGCAAGGCGCGTCTGGCCCGCTTCGAGGAACTGAGCGACGTCGACTACCAGAAGCGCAACGAGACCAACGAGATCTTCATCCCCGTGGCCGAGCGCCTGGGCAATGAGGTCATCGAGTTCGAAGGCGTGACCAAGTCCTTCGGCGACCGCGTGCTGATCGACAACCTGTCGTTCAAGGTCCCGGCCGGCGCGATCGTCGGCATCATCGGCCCGAACGGCGCCGGCAAGTCGACGCTGTTCCGCATGATCCAGGGCGTCGAGACGCCGGACAGCGGCACGGTGAAGATCGGCAAGACGGCCAAGCTGGCCTTCGTCGACCAGAGCCGCCAGAGCCTGGACGCCAACAAGACGGTGTGGGAAGACGTCTCCGGCGGTCTGGACAACATCATCGTCGGCAAGTTCGTGATGCCGTCGCGCGCCTACATCGGCCGCTTCAACTTCAAGGGCAACGACCAGCAGAAGATGGTCGGTCAGCTGTCCGGCGGTGAACGCGGCCGTCTGCACCTGGCCAAGACCCTGGCCCAGGGCGGCAACGTGCTGATGCTCGACGAACCGTCGAACGATCTGGACGTCGAAACCCTGCGGGCGCTGGAAGAGGCGCTGCTGGAGTTCGCCGGCTCCGCCATGGTGATCTCCCACGATCGCTGGTTCCTGGACCGCATCTGCACCCACATCCTGGCCTGCGAAGGCGATTCGCAGTGGTTCTTCTTCGACGGCAACTTCCACGAGTACGAAGCCGACAAGAAGAAACGCCTCGGCGAAGAAGGCGCACGTCCCAAGCGCGTCCGCTTCAAGCCCATCACCTGATCCTGCGGCCGCTGCAGCCCCGATTCGGGCGCATCGCGTCGTTGCAAATCCTCGCCATAGCTGGGCTATGGCTCCGGTTTGCGCCTAGCGCTGCATCCCGAATCGGAGCCGCATCAGCCACAGGATCCTGTGCGCACTCAAGCGCCCTCGATGTCTCGATTTCAAGAGGCGCCGCGGGCGTTTTTCATTGGGGTCGATTCATTTCACGAATCTTTACGGGACGCCCACGGCCAATTGACGCGCGCCGCCGACCATTTCCTCACCCCAGAACGATTTGGAGATTCCGAGATGGTCAAGAGCTTCTCCCGCCCCCTGAAAATGCTGGCCCTGGCCGCGACAATGAGCGTCGCCGCCCTGGCCGCCCACGCCCAGCCAGCCCCCGGCGACGCTCATTGTCGCGGCCAGGGCCAGCATTTTCAG
>SEFA01000179.1 GCA_004210455.1 Rubrivivax sp.
GCTTGCACGTGGCATTCCTGTCGGCGTCGACCTAGAATACGCCGATCAGATTACACTCGGACACGCGCTCGAAGGCCGACGAATTCTTTAACTGCTTTCGCAAATTAAAGAGACCTCGATTGAGGTCTCGCACTTCAGAGCTTTCACTCTTCAAGATTTATTTCCGCCAAGCGGGGGAGCGCATCAAACATGACGCTGCGTCAACCCCGCCATCGGCGGCATTTTGCTGATCATAGGTTACACCTACGAATATAACGGGAGCAAAACCCGTATACGAATCAGAACTCGACAGCGTACTTATAGAGCGCGACCATCGCACTTGCGATACCTGCCGCGATCATCGCCACTCCTGCCGCTTCGGGAACGACATTCGTTCCGACAGTGCGAAAGAATGCGCCACCAGCCAGCAGGCCGATAGCAACTAGCAGAAACACGAGTTGCGCAATTTGGCTTTTCATATCCAGTTTCTCTCCTGAGTAGTCGATGAGCGTGCGCTCTGTTTCGGGATCATACCATCATAATACAAAGGTACTATTTTTATTATACTACTTTATAAATATTTTGTCAATACTTATTTATACTGTCGCCTCTGGTACAATAGATATAATGTACGATTCTGCAACGCAACTCATCACCGACGCTAAAAAAATTATTGTTATCCAAGCCGAGAATCCTGACGGCGATTCACTAGGCAGTTCAATTGCACTCGAAGAGATTTTGGGCGATATGGGCAAAGAAGTTATCATGTACTGCCCAGTTGAAATACCGAAGTACATGCGCTATATCCAGGGCTGGGATAGGGTTGTGAATGATTTTGACACATCCGCCGACCTGGCTATTATCGTCGACACCAGTGCTGACGTTTTAATAACAAAAGTCCTCGAAACACCCGGCGTTCGGCACTTCTTGGAATCTCATCCGGTTCTGGTCATTGATCATCATACGACAGAATCAAACCTGACATTTGATCATACGATGCTATCTGACACCGCCGTTGCCACTAGCGAGGTGATTTACACATTAGCTAGCGAGAACAATTGGGCGATTAACGAACGCGCCGCAGAATGCATGATGATCGCCATCATGAGCGATAGCCTGGGGCTGACAACGCAAAATGTATCACCGAATGCATTTTTCGTCGCTGGAAAATTGACCGAACTTGGCGCACGTAACTCTGCAATCGAAGAACGTCGTCGTGAATTCATGAAAAAATCTCCGGAAATTTTGGCATACAAAGGTGAGCTCATCAGCCGAATCGAATATCTATTGGATGGCAAACT
>SEFA01000008.1 GCA_004210455.1 Rubrivivax sp.
TTCACCAACGACAAGGCCACGGACTTCACCGCCATCCTGACCTCCCTGAAGGGCAAGAAGCCCGACGTCGTCTTCTTCGGCGGCATGGACGCCGTGGCCGGCCCGATGCTGCGCCAGATGAAGCAGCTGGGCATCGAAGCCAAGTTCATGGGCGGCGACGGCATCTGCACGGCCGAACTGCCCAAGCTGTCGGCCGGCACCATCTCCGACAGCCAGGTCGTCTGCGCGGAAGCGGGCGGCGTGGAAGGCGAATCGAAGAAGTCGCTGGACGCCTTCAAGGCCAAGTTCAAGGAAAAGAACAAGGTCGAGGTCCAGATCTACGCCCCGTACGTCTATGACGCCGTCAACGTGATGGTCGACGCCATGGTCAAGGCCAAGTCCGCCGACCCCAAGGTCTACCTGCCGGTGCTGGCCAAGACGTCCGACTACAAGGGCGTGACCGGCACGATCGCCTTCGACGCCAAGGGCGACATCAAGAACGGCGCGCTGACCCTGTACACCTACAAGGGTGGCAACCGCGAGCAGCTCGCCGTCGTGCGCTGAGCCGTCGGCGCCAGGCCCCGCTCCGGTGCGGCCTGGCTGTCACGGAACGATCAAGGAACGCCCACCTCGGTGGGCGTTTTTTTTCGTCCGCCGCCCCGCCGTGCCACCTCCCGCAGGGCCCCTCTGACACGCCGATGCCGGGGCGACACAGACCCTGTCCCCTGATCGAGGGGCCCCCCCCTCACTCACGTGCATTCCCACACGAGAGCCCCTCAAAGCATTCAGTCAGGGGGTTCGCACCTCTGCGGCCCTACAGACAATGGCCCCCGTCAGCGCGCCACGGGGTCGATTCGGGGATCCGGCGGCGGTCGGCGAGACGGGTTCAACCGAGCCGGATTGCAAGGCGGACGCCCCTGCAAACAGGGGGCTTTCAAGCCTGGGGGTGGGAGGCATGATGCCCCCCGCAGCGAATGGGGCCTCCTCGGGCGGAGGGCGTGTTCGCGATGAGCGGTCCTGAGAGGTTCACCCGGGTCGGCGACAGCATCCCAAGAGGATGCCGTGACCAGCTTTGGGGACGGGCATGATTCGAATTTTCAACCATTACCTTCATCGTCGTACCCTGGTTCAGGTGCTGTTCGACCTGGGCCTGATCGTGGCGGCGGTATTCGCGGTCGCCTTGAGCCAAGGCAGCGGCGAGCACATGGTGACCTTCGCCGCGTCCTACGGACTTTCCCTCGCCGGCGGCATGTTCGTCATCAACTCCGCGTCCGGCCTCTACTCCCAATCCCACAAGCGCTCGCTGACGCAGTCCTGCGCGCGTGCGCTGTTCGCGCTGCTCATCGGTCTGCCGCTGGCCTACGGCCTGTTCAGCCTGATCCCCGCCACCGTGTCCCACCGCGACCTGCTGACCACGACCGCCATGCTGGCCGTCGCGCTGGTCATGGTGCACCGCGTGTACGCCGCGCACTCCGGCGCGCAGGGCGCCGGCCGGACCAAGATCCTGATCTTCGGCAGCGGCCACGCCGCGCTGGCCGTCAGCGAAAGCCTGCGCGCCGCCGACCCGCACGCGCAGATCGTCGGTTTCCTGCCCGGCCCCAACGAGATCGATCCGCAGGTGCCCGCGCATGAGCTGCTGGCCGCCGAAACCCTGACCGACGCCGCCATGCGCCTGGGCGTGGACGAGATCGTCGTGGCGCTGTCCGAGCGCCGCGGCGGCAGCATGCCGCTGCGCCAGCTGCTGGACTGCAAGCTCTACGGCATCCGCGTCGTGGACCTGGCCACCTACTTCGAGAAGACGCTGGCGCAGATCAAGATCAGCCACGTGCACGCCGGCTGGCTGATCTTCGGCGACGGCTTCAACCAGGGCGTGCTGCGCAGCGCCGTGAAGCGCGCCTTCGACCTGCTGTCCTCCCTGCTGCTGCTGGTCGCGACCGCGCCGATCATGGCGGTCACCGCGCTGCTCATCAAGCTGGAATCGCCCGGCGGCATCTTCTACACCCAGGAGCGCGTCGGCCTGAACGGCGCAACCTTCAAGGTGATCAAGTTCCGCAGCATGCGCAACGATGCCGAGAAGGACGGCCGTCCCCAGTGGGCGACCAAGAACGACGCCCGCGTGACGCGCGTCGGCAATTTCATCCGCAAGGTCCGCATCGACGAGCTGCCGCAGCTGATCAACGTGCTGCGCGGCGAGATGAGCATGGTCGGTCCGCGTCCCGAGCGTCCGTTCTTCGTCGACGAGCTGGTGGCGCAGATCCCGTACTACGCGGTGCGTCACAGCGTGAAGCCGGGCGTGACCGGCTGGGCGCAGGTCCGCTACGAATACGGCTCGACCATCGAGGACTCGCTGGAGAAGCTCCAGTACGACCTGTACTACGTCAAGAACCACACGCTGTTCCTCGACCTGCTGATCATGCTCGAGACGGTGGCGGTGGTCCTGACGGGCCGGGGGGCGCGCTGAGCGCGACGTCGGAGCGTCCCGCTCCGGGACGTTGATCCATGTGGGCCAACCCCCTGAGCCTCGGCGCCGCGTCGGGGATCGTCGCGGTATTTGCGCATCTGGCCCTGGCGGTCGTGGTGCTGCCCCAGTTCGGCCAGCACCGGCGCCGCGCGCTGCGCCTGGAAGCGGCCCTGCTGCTGACGGCCCTGTGGGCCGCCCTTGACGCCGCCGCCGAGCAGGGCTGGCTCGGCGCCCACCAGTGGCCCGTGCTGGTGCTGCTCCCCATCTGCGACGCGCTGCGCTACGGCGCGTGGTTCTCCTTCATCCTGGCGCTGATCGAATCGCGCGACGACGACGGTCGCGCGCGCAGCGCCGGCGTCGCCCGACCGCTGCAATGGCTGGCCTGGGCCGGCGTGGCCGCCGCCGTCGCGCTGCCGCTGTGGCGCTACTGGGGCGACGCGCCGCTGGCGGCGCTGCAGCGTCCGATGACGATGTCGTGGCTGGGCCTGGGCGTGTTCGGGCTGGTGCTGATCGAGCAGATGCTGCGCAACATCGACAGCGACGCGCGCTGGAACGCCAAGCCGGTGAGCCTCGGGCTGGGTGCGGTCTTCGCGTTCGACGTGTTCGTGTTCTCGCAGGCCTCGCTGTTCGCGCAGTTCGACGGCGACGCCGTCAGCGTGCGCGCCGCCGTGCACAGCCTGGCCGTGCCGCTGCTCTGGATGGCCAGCCGCCGCCACAAGAAGTGGCTGGACAAGCTGCATGTCTCGCGCACCGCGGCCTTCCACTCCGCGACGCTGCTGATCGTCGGCGTGTACCTGCTGGGCGTGTCCGGCATCGGCTACTACGTGCGCTACACCGGCGGCGAATGGGGCCGCGCGCTGCAGCAGGTGCTGCTCGCGGTCGGCGTGCTGGCGCTGCTGACGATGGGACTGTCGGGCTCGCTGCGCGCGAAGCTGCGGGTCTACATCAGCAAGCACTTCTTCAGCTACCGCTACGACTACCGGCAGGAGTGGCTGCGCTTCACCGCGATGCTGTCGGCCAGCGCGTCGCCGGCGGAGCTGGGCGAATCGGTGATCCGCGGCCTGGCGCATCTGGTGGAGAGCCCCGGCGGCGCGCTGTGGCTGCGCCGCTCGCCGGCCACGGCGGACGGCACGGACTACCAGCAGGCCGCGCGCTGGAACCTGAACGACGACCGCCAGCCGCTGACCGCCGACGCACCGTTGCTGCACCTGCTGCAGGAACGCGCGTGGATCGTCGACCTCGACGAATGGCGCCGCCATCCGGCCGCCTACGACCATGCCGCCCTGCCCGAGGCGATCGCCGGCGATGCGCGTCATTGGCTGCTGATCCCGCTGCTCAACGCCGGTGTCCTGACGGGCTGGGTGATCCTGGGCCAGCCGCGCACGCGCCTGGAGCTGGACTGGGAAGTGCGCGACCTGCTGCGCACCGCGGCCCAGCAGGCGGCCAGCTACCTGGCGCAGATGCAGGCGGCGGAGGCGCTGCTGGAGGCGCGCAAGTTCGAGGCCTTCAACCGCATGTCGGCCTTCGTCGTGCACGACCTCAAGAACATCGTCACGCAGCTGTCGTTGATGATGAAGAACGCCAAGCGCCTGCGCGACAACCCGGAGTTCCAGCAGGACATGCTGGACACGGTGGAAAACTCGCTGGAGAAGATG
Source organism: Rubrivivax sp. (assembly GCA_004210455.1). Classification (GTDB taxonomy): domain Bacteria; phylum Pseudomonadota; class Gammaproteobacteria; order Burkholderiales; family Burkholderiaceae_C; genus Roseateles. The sequence goes on from SEFA01000008.1 coordinate 4,096, forward strand.
CGTCAGCTGATGCTGCAATTGCGCGAGGGCGACAAGCCGCATCACGGCAGCGCTGGCGGCGTGGCGCTGACGGCGATCGCCCGGCGGCTGGCCGCGGCGGCCGTGAGCAAGGGCCGCGCGCTGGAGCTGGAGCTGCGCGACGAGGTCAGCGCGCGCGGCCATGAGGAGCGCATCGAGCGCGTGCTCGGCCACGTGGTGCAGAACGCGCTGGACGCGACGCCCCTGGACGGGCGCGTGACCCTGCGATTGCAGCGCGTGGGCAGCCACGCGCAGGTGGAAGTGGAAGATACTGGCTGCGGCATGTCGCAGGAGTTCATCGATCAACGGCTGTTCAAGCCGTTCCAGACGACGAAGGCGGCGGGCATGGGCATCGGCGCCTACGAGAGCTACCAGTACCTGCAGGAACTCGGAGGGAAGATCAACGTGGAAAGCGCGCCCGGACAAGGCACCCAGGTCACCATCCTGTTGCCGCTGTTCTTTGCCCAGTCGGGCAGTGACGCGGGTCTGGTGGAGGCCCGATGAGTGCACAACCCCCGTCACTGCTGATCGTCGAGGACGACCTCGCGCTGCAGAAGCAGCTCAAGTGGTCCATGGACCGCTTCGAGTCCGTGACCGCCGACGACGTCGCCAGCGCCGTGCTGCAGTTCCGCCGGCACAAGCCGCCGGTGGTCACGATGGACCTCGGACTGCCGCCCGACCAGGACTCGACCTCGGAAGGCTTCAAGCTGCTCGAGAAGCTGATCGAGCTGGAGCCCGGCACCAAGGTCATCGTGCTGACCGGCCAGAACGACCAGACCAACGCCCTGCGCGCGATCCGCATGGGCGCCTACGACTTCCTGGCCAAGCCGGTCGATCCGGACGTGCTGGTGCTGACCGTGGAGCGCGCGATGCGCCTGCACGAGCTGCAGCAGGAGAACCAGCGCCTGCTGACGCAGCAGGACGGCGAACCTACCGGCAAGCTGCTCACGCGCGACGCGCAGATGCAGCGCATCTGCCGCACCGTCGAGCGCGTGGCCGGCAGCGACGCCACCGTGCTGCTGCTGGGCGAGAGCGGCACCGGCAAGGAAGTGCTGGCGCAATCGCTGCACGACGCTTCCAAGCGCAAGGGCCGCTTCGTCGCCATCAACTGCGCGGCGATCCCCGAGGCGCTGCTGGAGAGCGAGCTGTTCGGCTACGAACGCGGCGCCTTCACCGGCGCGACCAAGACCACGGTCGGCAAGATCGAGACCGCCCACGGCGGCACGCTGATGCTCGATGAAATCGGCGATCTGCCGATGCCCCTGCAGGCCAAGCTGCTGCGCTTCCTGCAGGAGCGCAGCATCGAACGCCTGGGCGGCCGCCAGGAGATCGCGGTCGACGTGCGCATCGTCGGCGCGACCCACCAGGACCTGAAGGCCAAGATCGAGCAGGGCCTGTTCCGCGAAGACCTGTTCTACCGGCTCGCCGAGATCGTCGTGGACATCCCGCCGCTGCGCGATCGCGCCGGCGACGCGGTGCTGCTGAGCCACGCCTTCCTGCGCCGCTTCTCGTCCGAGCAGCGCCGCCCCATCCTGCGCCTGGCCGACGACGCGATCCGCGCCGTCGAGGCCCATCGCTGGCCGGGCAACGTGCGCGAGCTGCAGAACGTCATGAAGCGCGCGTCCATCATGGCCGACGGCGAGCGCATCACCGCCGACGACCTCAACCTGCCCGTGCCCGCCGGCGCCGACGTCCCGTCCGACGGCTCGGAACTCGACCTGCGCGCCGTGCGCGAGCGCGCCGAGCGGCAGGCCGTCGTGGCCGCGCTGTCACGCACCGACGGCAACATCGCCAAGGCCGCCGACCTGCTCGGCGTCAGCCGGCCGACTCTGTACGATCTGATGGCCCGCCTCGGCGTCAAGGCCTGACGAGTGACCTTCCACGGATAACCCGACAGCGAAAGAGACGACGCATGTCCCGCAAGCCTGAGAACACCAAGATGTCCGGTCCCCTGTCTGTGACCCTCGGCGCGGAGGACGCCGGCCAACCCCGCCGTGAATGCAGCGATCGCAGCGATCGTTCCGGTCCCCGCGCGCTGCGTCGCGGCGCGACCGCACTGGCGCTGGGCTCGGCGCTGCTGCTCGCGGGCTGCTTCGGCGACTCGGCGCAGGACCTGGTGAAGTCCGCCAAGGGCCACCTGGAGAAGCGCGACAACAAGGCCGCGATCATCCAGCTCAAGAACGCGCTGCAGAAGGACGAGACATTGGCCGAGGCGCGCTTCCTGCTCGCCAAGGCGCTGCTGGACAGCGGCGACGTCGCCGGCGCGGTGATCGAGGCCGACAAGGCGAAGACGCAGGGCTTCGGCGGCGACGCGCTGGTCGCGCTCCAGGCGCGGCTCCTGCTGTTGCAGGGCAAGGTCGACGAACTGCTGGGCCAGTACGGCAGCACCCACCTGCGGACGCCGGCCGACGAGGCCGACCTCCAGATGGCGCTGGTCGGCGCCTACGTCGCGAAGCAGAAGCTGCCCGAGGCGCGCCAGGCCGCGAACGCCGCGTTGCGCGCGGCCCCCGACAACCCGGCGGCGGGCCTGGTCAACGTGCGGCTCCTGAGCAGCGAGGGCAAGCCGGCGGAGGCGCTCGCCGAGGTCGAGCGGGTGATCGCCAAGTCGCCGCAATCGGCCGAGGCCTGGCAGCTCAAGGGCGAGCTGCAGGTGCTGTCCGACGCGCCTTCAGCCGATGCCGTCGCGAGTTTCCGCAAGGCGGTCGAACTCGACAAGAAGCTCGTCGGCGCCCACGCGGGCCTGATCAACGTGCTGATGCGCACCGGTGACAAGGCCGGCGCCAAGGAAGCCGTCGCCGCCATGAAGGCGGCCGCGCCGCAGCACCCGCAGACCTTCTACTACGCCGCCGTGTTCGCGATGGACGCGGGCCAGGTCAAGGAGGCGACCGACCTCACGCAGGCGCTGCTGAAGGCGGCGCCGAACAACGATCGCGCGCTCTTCCTGGCGGGTCGCGTCGCGCAGGCCAACGGCGACTTCCGCCAGGCCGAGACGCAGTACAGCAAGATCATCCAGGCCTCGCCCGAGACGCAGCCTGCGCGCGTCGCGCTGGCGCAGCTGCAGCTGCGCGGCGGCGATCCCGACCAGGCGATGGCCACCCTGCAGCCGGCGCTGGACGCGAAGTCGACCTCGTCGGAAGCACTCGCGCTGGCCGCCGAGATCCGCCTCAAGCAGGGGCAGGGCGCCGAAGCCGAGCGCTACCTGGCGCGCGCCGCCGAGGCCAACCCCAACGACATGCGCAGCCGTGTCGGCCTGGCGCTCAACCAGATCATGAAGGGCGAGGAGGCCGCCGGCCTGCGCGCGTTGCGCCAGCTTGCGGCCGAGGACAAGGGCACCATCGCCGACATCGCGCTGATCAGCGTGCTGGCGCGCAAGAAGGACAGCGACGGCGCGATGCAGGCGATCGCTGCGCTGGAGAAGAAGGATCCCAAGTCGTCGACCCCGGCCGAACTGCGCGGCCGCCTCGCGCTGCTGCGCGGCGATCGCGCGGGCGCGCGGGCCCACTTCGAGGAGGCCGCCAGGCGCGACCCGGGCTCGATGACGGCGGCCAACAGCCTCGCGGCACAGGACCTGCAGGAACGCAAGGTCGCGGACGCCGTCAAGCGCTACGAGGCCGTGCTGAAGGCCGACCCCAAGAACCTGCGCGCCGAAATGGCCGTCCTGGGCCTGAAGCTCACCCACCAGCTGATCGACAAGGACGTTGCGGCCAAGCGCCTGACGGAACTTGCCAAGCAGCATCCGGACGATGCGACGCCGCGCCAGGCGGCGGTCGGTCTGCTCATGGAGAAGAAAGACCTGAAGGCGGCGCTGGCGCTGGCGCAGGAAGGCGTGACGGCGAGCCCGGACAACCCCGCGCTCGTCGATCTGCTGGGGCAGGTGCAGGCCGCCGCCGGCGACCGCCAGCAGGCGATCAGCAGCTTCAACAAGGTCGCGACCTTGCAGCCGCGTTCGCCGCTGGGCCCGCTGCGTCTGGCGGACGCCTACGCGCAGGCCGGCGACAAGGCCGCGGCGACCGCGGCGCTCAAGCGCGCCCAGGCCATCGCCCCCGGCGACGGGGAACTGGCCCGCAAGGTCGTGGAGAAGAGCCTGCAGCTCGGTCTGCCGGACCTGGCGCTGACGACGGCGAAGGCGCTGCAGACGGCGCAGCCGAAATTCGGCCTGGGCTGGAAGCTCGAAGGCGACGTCGCGCGCGCGCGCAAGGATGTGCCGGCGGCGATCGCGGCCTATCGCAAGGCCGACCAACTGGCCGGCGACGCCGGCGCGGTGGTGCCGAACACCGAACTCGCGATCGCGCTGCACGGCGTGCTGATCCAGTCCGGCAAGAAGGACGAGGCGGACCGCTGGGCGGCGTCCTACCTGGCCCGGGTGAAGACGGACGAATTGTTCGCCTATCACCTCGGCGACGTGGCGCTGAACGCCGGCCGTTATCCTGAGGCCGAGCAGCGTTACCAGGCGGTGCTGACGGCCAATCCCGACAACGCGGCGGCGGCCAACAACGTCGCCTGGCTGCGGCTTCGGGCCGGCAAGGCGGACGAGGGCTTGAAATTTGCCGAGCAAGCGAACAAGCTGCGTCCCAATGTGCCGCCGTACATGGACACGCTGGCCGAAGCGCTCGCCGCCAAGGGCCAGACCGCCAAGGCCATCGAGGTGCAGAAGGATGCCGTGAAGCAGGCGCCGAACGTGCCCGCGTACCGCCTGCGCCTGGCGCAGTTGTACGTGGCCGGCGGCAACAAGGGCGAGGCCGAGGCGGAACTCAAGCGCCTGGCGGACCTGGGACCGAATGACGAGCAACAAGCCGAGGTGCGCAAGCTGCAGGCCGCGATCCGTTGAGGCGCCCGACCGCGAGGTCGGTCGCCGCGGGGACCGCGTGACGGTGGCATCGCCGCGCCAGGGGAGGGGACGGTCATGAGCCAGATTCGACGATCCAGCCTGCGCAAGCGGCTCCACCAGGGGCTGCGGCGCCTGTTCTCCTCGCTGCCCAAGCCGATGCGCTTCGCGGTGTACCGGCGCATGGTGGACTGCGACCCCGCGCCCTCCGAGCGGCTGGAGCTCAAGGTCGCGGACACGCAGGAGGAACTCGACGCCTGCTTCCGCATCCTGCACGACGCCTACGTCGGCAGCGGCTTCATGAAGCCCGACCCGAGCGGCATGCGCGTGACGATCTATCACGCGCTGCCCACGACCACGACGCTGTGCGCCAAGTACGACGGGCAGGTGGTGGGCACGATCTCGATGGTGCGCGAGGGCGTCTTCGGCTTCCCGCTGCAGTCGGTCTTCGATCTCGAGGGCGTGCGCGCCAAGGGCGGCAAGGTCGCGGAGATCTCTGCGCTGGCGGTCGCGCCGGCGTTCCGCAAGACCGGCGGGGCGATCCTGTTCCCGCTGATGAAGTTCATGCACCAGTACTGCACCGAGTACTTCGACACCCGGCACCTGGTGATCGCCGTGAACCCCGACAAGATCGAGCTCTACGAGGCGCTGCTGTCCTTCACGAGGCTGCGCGAACAGACGGTGGCGGAGTACGACTTCGCCAACGGCGCGCCGGCGGTCGGCGCGACGCTGGACCTGCACGAGGCCGATGCGCTGTTCGAGAAGCGCTATCGCGGCCGCCGGCCGGAGAAGAACCTCCACCACTACTTCTTCCGCCACCGCCTGCCCAACATCCGGCTGCCGGAGCGCCGCTTCCACACGACCAACGACCCGGTCATGACACCGGCCTTGCTGGATCACTTCTTCAACGACGTCGTGCCGGTGTTCTCGACGATGGACGACCGCAAGAAGGCGTTGCTCTGGTCCGTGTACCGCGAGGACGCCCAGTTCCGCGAGGTGCTGCCGATGCTCAGCGGCGGCGGTCAGGACCTGGGGCGCTCGCTGCGGCAGTACCCGCGCTACTCGATCCGGTGCCCGGGACATCTCGACATCCGCGCCGCCAACGAGAGCCAGCTCGGTCACTTCGATCTCGACGTGATCGAGGTCTCGGCGCACGGCTTCCAGGCCGAGTGCGATCACGACCTGCCGCTGAACGAGGACGGGACCGTGGAGATCGAACTCGGCCGCAACGAGGTCGCGCACGTCACCGCGCGCGCGGTGCGGCGCAAGGACACCGATCAGGGCAGCTTCTACGGCTTCCGCATCGACGAACCCGACCGCCATTGGCGCAGTTTCGTCTCCACGCTGGAAATGGGCACCACGACAAAGGACCTCGCCGCATGATTCAACGACGCGACTTGCTGCTGCTGGGCGCGGGAGGCGCGCTGGGCCTGACCGGCGTGCCCACGCCGGCCCGGGCGCAGGAGATGCCCAACACCTTGCCCGACCTGATCGACCGCAGCCGGCAGGCGGTGGTGGCGGTGGGGACCTTCGCGGCGACGGACAACCCCCGCTTCGGCTTCCGCGGGACGGGCTTCGCGATCGGCGACGGCCGGCGCATCGTCACCTGTGCGCACGTCATCCCGAACCCGATCGAGAAGGACCTCATGATCACGGTGCCCGCCGCGGGCGGCGCGTCCGCTCAGCCGCAGCTGCGGGCCGTGAAGCTGCTGCGCCGCGACACGGCGCGTGACCTGGCGATCCTGGAGCTGGCCGACGACAAGGGCGCGCTCGTCGATGTGCTCTCGCTGGCGGAGGTGGTCGGCGACCAGCCGGTGGTGCGCGAAGGCGCCGCGATCGCGCTGATGGGCTATCCGATCGGCACGGCGCTCGGCGTGACGATGGCGACGCACCGCGGCACCGTCGCCGCGCTCACCCGGGCGGCGCTTCCGGCGCCGACGTCGAACACGTTGTCGGAACGCGCGGTGCGCCAGCTGCGCGATGGCGCGATGGAATTCCTGCAGCTGGACGCCACGGCCTACCCCGGCAACAGCGGCGGACCGCTGCTGGACATCCGCACCGGCAAGGTCGTGGGCGTCGTGAACATGGTGGTGCTCAAGGGCACGCGCGAATCGGCGCTCAGCGCGCCCAGCGGCATCACCTATGCGGTGCCGGTGAAGTACGTCTGGCCCTTGCTGGAGCGCTGACGGCCAGCATCGCGGCGATCAGCAGCTCCTGCGTCCGGGCCAGTCCGCAGGCCGCCGACGCGGCCGTGAACAGCGCGAGGCCCGCCAGGAACATGCGCCGGTGGCCGTAGAGGTCGCCCAGTCGGCCGCCCAGCAGCATGAAGCCGCCGAAGCTCAGCATGTAGGCGTTGACGACCCAGACCAGCGAGGTCTCGGTGAACTTCAGGTCGGCGCGGATCGAGGGCAGCGCCACGTTCACGATGGTCGTGTCCAGCACGATCATCAGCACGCCCAGGCACAGCACCCCGAGCGCCAGCCAGCGGCGTCGCGTCGAATCAACGCGGGAAGTCATGGAGGAGAGTGTCTGTCAGCTGTCGGTCGATTGCCTACACGGCCTGCCGACTTCGCTGCACCGCGCCATGCGGCAAGCCTGTCTGCCGCGGAAACGCCCTGAAACGGAAGATTCGTTCCATCAACAGGGGGACACCACATGAGCACCACCAAGTACCTCAAAGCGATCCGGGCGGAACGCAACAGCGGCTTCAAGAGCGCGATGCTGCTCAGCAGCCTGGCCATCGGCGCCGGCCTGATGTTCAGCGTGGTCCAGGAAGCGCGCGGCGCCACGCCGGTGACCAACACCTTCCCGGTGACGGCCACGATCACGAGCTCCTGCACGGTGTCCGGCTCCAACCTGAACTTCGGTTCCGCCATCGATCCGCTGGTCGCCGGCACGCCGCTGGACGCCACGTCCACCCTGACCGTCACCTGCTCGAACACCACGCCCTACACCGTCGCGCTGAATGCCGGCGCGAACGCGGGCGGCGCGACCAACTTCACCAGCCGCACGATGAAGAGCGGCTCCGACACGCTGGGTTATCAGCTGTACCTGGACTCCGGCCGCAGCTCGGTGTGGGGCGACGGCACCTCGTCGTCCAGCGCGAAGAACGGCACCGGCACCGGTTCGGCCCAGTCGCTGTCGGTCTACGGCCGCATCCCCTCGCTGGCCAGCGTCGTGCCGGGCAGCTACACCGATACCGTCACCGTGACGATCAGCTACTGAAGCTGATCCGACACCGGTCCCGACCTCATGCCGTCACGGCAGATTTCAGGACCGACCGTTTGCTCGAGTGCTGACAGCTTTCGCCGCCTGACTCGCGATTGATCCCGGACAGCAGTACCGTCCGGGGCACGCGAATCGGCCTCCCCCTCTGACACGTCGGCGGCGTGTCAGCACTCGACAATGTTCACCGCGAGACCGCCCCGGGCGGTCTCCTTGTATTTGGTCATCATGTCGGCGCCGGTCTCGCGCATGGTCTTGATGACCTTGTCCAGGCTGACGTGGTGCGTGCCGTCGCCCCGCAGCGCCATCCGCGCCGCGTTGATGGCCTTGACCGACGCGATCGCGTTGCGCTCGATGCAGGGGATCTGCACCAGGCCGCCCACCGGATCGCAGGTCAGTCCCAGGTGGTGCTCCATGCCGATCTCGGCCGCGTTCTCGGTCTGCGCCGGCGTGCCGCCCATGACCGCGCACAGCGCGGCGGCCGCCATCGAGCAGGCCACGCCCACTTCGCCCTGGCAGCCGACCTCCGCGCCCGAGATCGACGCGTTCTCCTTGTAAAGGATGCCGATCGCCGCGGCCGTCAGCAGGAAGTCGACGATGCCGTCCTCATTGGCCGAATGGACGAAGCGCGCGTAGTAATGCAGCACCGCCGGCACGATGCCAGCCGCGCCGTTGGTCGGCGCCGTCACGACGCGGCCGCCGGCCGCGTTCTCCTCGTTCACCGCCAGCGCGTAGAGGTTGACCCAGTCCATCACCTGCAGCGGATCGCGCAGCGCCGCCTCGGGGTGGGCGACCAGGTCGCGGTACAGCGCGGCCGAGCGGCGCTTGACCTTGAAGCCGCCCGGCAGGATGCCTTCGGTGCGGCAGCCGCGCTGGACGCATTCCTGCATCACGTGCCAGATCTTCAGCAGGCCGGCGCGGGTCTCCTCGTCGGTGCGCCAGTGCCGCTCGTTGCGGTGCATGATCTCCGCGATCGAGCAGCCTTCCTTCTCCGTCAGTGCCAGCAGCTCCGCGCCCGACTTGAAGGGATAGGGCAGCACGGTCGTGTCCGGGGCGATCTGCTTCTGCTTGCTGCCGTCGGCCAGCACTTCCTCGCTGACGACGAAGCCGCCGCCCACCGAGTAGTACACGCGGTTCTGGATCTCCAGGCCGTCGGCGTCGTAGGCGATCAGCCGCATGCCGTTGGCGTGCAGCGGCAGGCTCTGGCGCCGGTACATGACGAGGTCGCGCGCTTCGTCGAAGGCCACGACGTGATCGCCGCCCAGCGCGATGCGCTTGTCGTTGCGGATGCCGTCGAGGATGCCGGGAATCGACTCGATGTCGACGGTGTCGGGCTCGTGCCCGGCCAGGCCGAGCAGCACCGCCTTGTCGGAGCCGTGACCCTTGCCGGTCGCCCCGAGCGACCCGTACAGCGCCGTGGCGACGCGCACGGTGCGATCGAGCACGCCCTCATGCCTCAGGCGCTGCACGAACATGCGCGCGGCGCGCATCGGACCGACGGTGTGCGAGCTCGACGGCCCGATGCCGATCTTGAAGAGGTCGAAGACGGAGACTGCCATGGCGAACCTCGTGGGTGATGACGACCGGATCCCCGCGCTTGTGACGCGAGGACCGGCTATTCCCGATCACTCGTCGGTGTAAGCCGACAGCGGCGGGCAGGAGCAGACCAGGTTGCGGTCGCCGTAGACGTTGTCCACGCGTCCGACCGGCGACCAGTACTTCACGTGTCGCAGCGCGGGCACCGGATACGCGGCGTCGTCGCGGCTGTAGCCGTGCGCCCACTCGGTCTTGAGCAGGCTTTCGGCCGTGTGCGGCGCGTTCACCAGCGGGTTGTCGGTCTTGGACCAGGCGCCGGATTCGACCTTCGCGATCTCTTCGCGGATCTGGATCATCGCGGCGATGAAGCGGTCCAGCTCGAACTTCGATTCGCTCTCGGTCGGCTCGACCATCAGCGTGCCCGCGACCGGGAACGACAGCGTGGGTGCGTGGAAGCCGTAATCGATCAGGCGCTTGGCGACGTCTTCGGCGGAGATGCCCGAGCTGTCCTTCAGCGGACGCAGGTCCAGGATGCACTCGTGGGCCACGCCGCCGCCCTTGACGCCGTCGATGTTGCCGCTGAAGTGGATATCGAAGTGGTCCGACAGGCGCGCGGCCACGTAGTTGGCCGACAGGATGGCGGTTTCGGTCGCCGCCTTGAGGCCGACTTCGCCCATCATCCGGATGTACATCCACGAGATCGGCAGCACGGCCGCGTTGCCCAGCGGCGCGGCGGACACGGCGCCGATCGCGGTCTTCTCGCCCAGGCCGGCCGAGCGGTGCGCCGGCAGGAAGGGCACGAGGTCCTCGACCACGCAGACCGGGCCGACGCCCGGGCCGCCGCCGCCGTGCGGGATGCAGAAGGTCTTGTGCAGGTTCAGGTGGGACACGTCGCCGCCGAACTGGCCCGGCGCGGCGATGCCGACCAGCGCGTTCATGTTGGCGCCGTCGACGTACACGCGGCCGCCGTGTTCATGCACCAGCGCGCAGATCTCCTTGACGTGCGTGTCGAACACGCCGTACGTCGAGGGGTAGGTGATCATGATCGCGGCCAGGTTGGCGCTGTGCTGCTCGCACTTGGCCTTCAGGTCGGCCAGGTCGATGTTGCCTTCCTTGTCGCACTTGGTGACGACGACCTGCATGCCCACCATCTGCGCCGACGCCGGGTTGGTGCCGTGCGCCGATTCCGGGATCAGGCAGATCTTGCGGTGCGCGTCGCCGCGCGACTCGTGCCAGGCCTTGATGATCAGCAGGCCGGCGTACTCGCCCTGCGAGCCGGCGTTGGGCTGCAGCGAGACGCCCGCGTAGCCGGTCGCCTGGCACAGCCAGGCGGTGAGCTGCTGGTCGAGCTGCGCGTAGCCCTGCAGTTGGCTCTGCGGCGCGAAGGGATGCACCTGCGCGAATTCGGGCCAGGTGATCGGGATCATCTCGCTGGTCGCGTTGAGCTTCATCGTGCACGAGCCCAGCGGGATCATGCTGCGGTCCAGCGCCAGGTCCTTGTCGGAGAGCAGGCGGATGTAGCGCAGCATCTCCGTCTCGGAGTGGTGGATGTTGAAGATCGGGTGCGTCAGGTAGGCGCTGGTGCGCGACAGCGCGTCGGGGATCAGCGTCGAGGCCGAAGCGCCGGCGAAGGCGTCCGCCACCGGCTTGCCTTCGGCGAAGACCGTCAGCAGCGCCTGCAGGTCAGCACGGGTGGTCGTCTCGTCGAGCGTCAGGCTGATGCTGTCTTCGCCGGCCTGGCGCAGGTTCATGCCGGCGGCGACGGCGGCGGCCAGCACCGGACCGGTGTGCGCGCCGGTCTTCACGTGCAGCGTGTCGAAGGCGGTCTCGTGCACCAGCGTCAGGCCCAGCGCCTTCAGCCCCTGCGCCAGCACGGCGGTGTAGGCGGCGACGCGTTGCGCGATGCGCTTCAGGCCTTGCGGACCGTGGTAGACCACGTACATGCTGGCCACGACGGCCGGCAGCACCTGCGCGGTACAGATGTTGGACGTGGCCTTCTCGCGGCGGATGTGTTGCTCGCGGGTCTGCAGCGACAGGCGATAGGCGGGCTTGCCGTGCGAATCGACGGACACCCCGACCAGGCGGCCCGGCAGCGAGCGCTTGAACTCGTCGCGGCAGGCCATGTAGGCCGCATGCGGGCCGCCGGCGCCCATGGGCATGCCGAAGCGCTGCGTGGTGCCCACGGCGATGTCGGCGCCTTGCTCGCCGGGCGACGCGATCAGCGTCAGCGCCAGCAGGTCGGCGGCAGCCACCAGCAGGCCGCCTTGCGCGTGCACCGCGTCGGCGATCGCCTGCAGCGGGCGCACCACGCCGGTCACGCCGGGATACTGCACCAGCGCGCCGAAGCACTCGGCCTTGCCGGCGTCCTCGGCCTTGCCGACCTGGACGGTGATCCCCAGCGGCTCGGCGCGCGTGCGCACGACTTCCAGCGTCTGCGGCAGCACGTCGTCGGCGACGAAGAACACCTGGCTCTTGCTCTTGCCCATGCGCGCGGCCAGCGTCATGCCTTCGGCGGCGGCGGTGGCCTCGTCCAGCATGGACGCGTTGGCGATGGCCATGCCGGTCAGGTCGCAGACCATGGTCTGGAAGTTGACCAGCGCTTCCATGCGGCCTTGCGAGATCTCGGCCTGGTAGGGCGTGTAGGCGGTGTACCAGGCGGGGTTCTCGAGGATGTTGCGCAGGATCACGCCCGGCGTGATGGTGCCGTGGTAACCCTGGCCGATGAAGCTCTTCAGGATCTGGTTTCTGCCCGCGATGGTCTTCAGCTCGGCCAGCGCCTGCGCTTCCGTCACCGCGTCCGGCAGGTCCATCTTCGCGGCGCGCTTGATGGCGGCCGGGACGATGGCGTCGATCAGCGCCGCGCGCGACGCGGCGCCGATGGCCGACAGCATCAGCGTCTCGTCATGGGCGTCGGGACCGATGTGACGGGCGTGGAACTCGGCGGCGTTTTCAAGTTCGGCGAACGAGGGCAGGGCGGACATGGCGGGGCGATCCTGGAGAGGTGTATTCATTGCCGGGCGCGATCACGCGCCCGGCGGTGACCCGGAGGTCATCGGGGCGGGCCCGATCAGCTGTTTTTGACCAGCTCGTCGTAAGCGGTCGTGTCCATCAGGCTGTCCAGCTCCGACGGATCGGACAGCTTGACCTTGAAGAACCAGCCGGCCTTGAGCGGGTCGGTGTTGGCCAGCGACGGGTCGTCGCGCAGGGCTTCGTTGACTTCCACGATCTCGCCGGAGACCGGTGCGTAGACGTCGGCGGCGGCCTTGACCGACTCGACCACGCCGGCCACTTCCTTGGCGGCGAAGGACTTGCCCACGTCGGGCAGGTCCACGAACACGACGTCGCCCAGCGCGTCCTGCGCATGGACCGTGATGCCCACGGTGGCGATGCCGTCGGTGGTGTCGACCCACTCGTGGTCGGACGTGTACTTGATGCTCATGGAAGGCTCCGTGCTACCTGATGGTTGCGGAAGGTTGAAAGGGGAAAACGAGATTCCGCGTGATGCCGCGCGAGCCGGGGACACCCCGGCTTCGCGGATCAGCCGCGGAAGTATCCGTTGGGCGTGAACGGCGTGGAAGAGACCGTCATCGGGGTGCGCTTGCCGCGGACCTCGGCGAAGAGTTCGGTGCCGAGCGCGGCGTAGGGCGTCTGGACGTAGGCCAGCGCCACCGGCTTGCCGACGGTCGGCCCCAGCGTGCCGCTGGTGACGACGCCGATCTCCGCGCCGTCGGCGTTGACAAGCCTGGCGCCTTCGCGCACCGGCATGCGTTCCGGGCTCACCAGGCCCACGCGCTTGCGCGCGGCGCCTTCGGCGAACTGCCGGTCGATGACCGCCGCACCCGGATAACCGCCCGCGCGGGCGCCGCCGGCGCGACGCACCTTCTGGATCGCCCAGGTCAGCGAGGCTTCGACCGGGGTGGTGGTGGTGTCGATGTCATGGCCGTACAGGCACAGGCCGGCTTCCAGGCGCAGCGAATCGCGCGCACCCAGGCCGATGGGCATCACTTCGGGCTGGGCCAGCAGCTTGCGGGCCAGATCCACGGACCGGTCGGCGGGGACCGAGATCTCGTAGCCGTCCTCGCCGGTGTAGCCCGAACGGGTCACGAAGGTGGGGATGCCGTCCAGATCGAAGAAGCCGCCGGTCATGAAGACCAGCTTGGCCACGTCGGCGTTCAGGCGCGACAGCGCCGTCACCGCCTGCGGGCCCTGCAGCGCCAGCAGCGCCTGGTCCGGCAGCGGACGCACCTCGCAGCGGCCCGACAGGTGCTTGCGCAGGTGGGCGATGTCCTGGTCGCGGCAGCCGGCGTTGACCACCACGAACAGACCGTCGGTGCGGCGCGCGACCATCAGGTCGTCGAGGATGCCGCCGTCGTCGGCGGTGAAGAGCGCGTAGCGCTGCTTGAACATCCCGAGATCGGCGATGTCGACGGGGACCAGCGTTTCCAGCGCGGCCGCGGCATCGTCGCCGACCAGCAGCACCTGGCCCATGTGGGACACGTCGAAGAGACCGGCCTTCGTGCGGGTGTGCTTGTGCTCGGCCATCACGCCGGCGGGGTACTGGACCGGCATGTCGTAGCCGGCGAAGGGCACCATCTTGGCGCCGAGTTCGACATGCAGCGCGTGCAGGGGGGTCTTGAGCAGGGGCGTGAGGGCCTGGGGATCGAGGTTCTGATCGGCGGACATGTCTGGCTCCGAGGGCATTCGTCATGACCACCCCGACTGTGAACCGGTCACGTCAAGGTGGGGAGATGCCCTCGCTGTCCGCTTTACCTGAGAGATTGGCCGTCGGCGGTTGACCGGCGGCTTGCCCCTTCGGTGGACGGGCTCGACCGCAAGGTCCGCCCCGTCTCTCTCCAGTGAGGACGCCCGAAGTGTCGAGCGTTTCGTCAGTCCTTTTGCCTGAGCGTTCGCAGCGTGGGATCACCAGTGCCACTGCGCCTTCGGCGGCTCCCGCGAGGGAACTCTCTCCTGACAGGGGCGCATTGTAGTCATGGAATCGCACCCGGTTGCCGGATGCCTCTGACGGTTTGTCGACCTTGGAAACGACGGCTGCCGAACTGGTGAACGCGCAGGCCACCGTGCAGTACCAACCGGGCCTGTTGATGATCCAGGAGGGGATGATGGTTCAGGAATATCGCGCGATGTCGGGATCGCTGCCGCCACCTGGCGCGTGGGACGGCGAGGCCGCCTGGGCGACCTTGACGCCGTCGCCGGAGATCCGTTGTCCGACATTGAAGCAGCCCGGCGGTGTGGCGCACCAGGACGCGGAGGCGCCGCCCAAGCCGTCGCGCAGTCCCTGGCTCACGGAGGCCGGAGGATCGAGGCAAGCCTCCATTGCCTCAGCGCCGCTGCGGCGTGGACCAGGAAGGCGTCCGACCGCTCAGACGCTGCCCACCATTGCGGAGGAGAAGCGGCGCCGCCGGCTGCCCGTTGTCGATATACCAACGCCGGTGCCGACGCCGACGCCGACGCCGCAAGTTCGCCTCGGCGAAGACGCCGTCCGGGTTCCGGCGAAGGGGCCCCGCGCGCAGGACGGGTTGGCCAGGGCGATCGCGTCCGTCGAGGCGGAACTGAAAACGCCCCTGACGTTCGGCGAGAAGGTCCGGGCCGCCCTCCACAAGATGGGTGCGGACGTGGGGGGATGGCTGCGTCAATGTTTCGGCGGGCGCGTCCGATGAAGCGCTGACCGTCGCCGACCGGAGCGGCGCGCCCGCGCGCCCGTTGTGCCGCCGCCGCGTGCACAATCGCGCCCATGCGACTCCTGCTGGTGGAAGACGACCTCATGATCGGCGAGCAGCTGCTCGAGCTGCTGCGCGCCGAAGGTTATGCCGTGGACTGGGTGCGCGACGGCGAGATCGCCGACACCGCGTTGCAGTCCCAGACCTACGACCTCGTGATCCTGGACCTGGGCCTGCCCCGGCGCGACGGCATGAGCGTGCTGCAGGCGCTGCGCGGTCGCAAGCAGGCGGTGCCGGTGCTGATCGCCACCGCGCGCGACGCCACCGCCCAGCGCGTTGCCGGGCTGGACGCCGGCGCGGACGACTACGTGCTCAAGCCTTTCGAGCTCGACGAACTCCTGGCCCGCATCCGCGCGCTGCTGCGCCGCGCCGCCGGCCGCGCGGAGCCGGTCTACGAGCACATGGGCGTCAGCATCAATCCCGCCACGCGCGAGGTCACCGCCAACGGCCATCCGGTCACGCTGTCCCAGCGGGAATGGGCCGTGCTGGAGCCGCTGCTCGCGCGTCCCGGCATGGTGCTCTCCCGCCAGCAGCTCGAGGAAAAGCTCTACGGCTGGAAAGATGAGATCAGCAGCAACGCCGTCGAGGTGTACATCCACGGTCTGCGCAAGAAACTGGGCGCGGAGCTGATCCAGAATGTGCGCGGCGTGGGCTACCGCGTGCCCAAGGAATGACGCCCGGCCCCGGACGCCTCGGCCGGATGCGGCTGCAGCTGCTGCCGAGCTCGCTGCGCTACCGCCTGCTGCTGTTCCTGCTCGGCGCCGTGCTGACCGGCGCGCTCGCGCAGGGCATGAGCGCCTACCGCAACGCGCTGATGGAGACCGACGAGATCTTCGACTACCAGATGCAGCAGGTGGCGTTGTCGCTGCGCGCGGGCATGGGCACCGGCCTGCCGCTGCCGCTCGGCGAGGAACAGAGCATCGACCTGATCGTGCAGGTCTGGGGGTTGGACGGCACGCCGCTGTACCGCTCGGCCGGACCGGACTGGCTGCCCCAGCGCGCGGTGCTGGGTTTCTCCAACGTCGCGCTGCGCGGCAAGCGGTATCGCGTCTTCGCGGTGCAGGGGCGTTTCCAGGTCGTGCAGGTCGCGCAGGACATCGCCGTGCGGCAACGCATGGCCGGGCAGCTCGCGTGGCGCACCGTGCTGCCGACCGCGCTCATGCTGCCGATGCTGGCGCTGGTGGTGTGGTGGGTGGTGTCGCACTCGCTGGCGCCGCTGGAGCGCGTGCGCCAGCAGTTGTCGCGCCGCGCGGCGCAAGACCTGGCCCCCGTCGACGAGGAGGATGTGCCCGCCGAAGTCCTGCCGCTGGTCACCGAACTCAACGCGCTGCTGGATCGCGTGCGGCAGGCCTTCGAACAGCAGCAGCACTTCGTCGCCGACGCCGCCCACGAACTGCGCTCGCCGCTCGCGGCCCTGAAGCTCCAGCTGCAGTCCTTGCGGCGCGCGCCGGACGAGGGGGCGCGTGCGCAGGCCCTGGAGAAGCTCGGCCTGGGCATCGACCGGGCCTCCCATCTGATCGAGCAGCTGCTGGCGCTGGCGCGCCAGGACAGCGCCAAGGCGCAGGCGCCGGCGAAGCCGATCGCGCTGGACGAGCTGTGTCGCGACGCCGTCATCGACGGCGCGACGCTGGCGCAGGGCCGCGGCATCGACCTCGGCATGGAGCGCTGCGACGCGGCACTGGTCGACGGTCATCGCGAGGCGCTGACGATGCTGCTGCGCAATCTGCTCGACAACGGCCTCAAGTACGGCCGCAGCCGCGTTGACCTGAGCCTGGAGCGCAGCGGCGGCCAGGCGTTGCTGGTGGTCGAGGACGACGGCCCCGGCATTCCCGACGCCGAGCGCGGGCGCGTGTTCGACCGTTTCTACCGGTCCGAGTCCCAGGCCCAGCAGGCGCCGGGCAGCGGTCTCGGCCTGGCGCTGGTGCGCAGCATCGCCGACGACCATGGCGCCACGCTGCGCCTGGGGCACAGCACGGCACTCGGCGGATTGCGCGTCGAACTGTCGATGCCGCTCTCCCGCATCCCGCAGCCAGTGCCGCAGCCGGCGCTGCCGACCTCCCCACCGCCCCCGGTTCTCCCGCCGGCCTGAACCCGAGGGCGACGAGCGTCGGTGGGCCGGAATCTTTAAGAGCGACCTAAGCGAAGCTGCTCAAACTTCAGCCATCGAGTCGACGCCGGGGTCTCCCGCTCCGGTCGGCGGCTCCCAGTGAATCTGGAGGTTCAGATGGCTCAAGTGGAGAAGATGATTCCGGTGAAGAAACTCGTGTGGGCGCTGGCTGTGGCCGGTGTGTTCGGAGCCGCGGGCGGTGCGCTCGCGATGCGCAATGCGAAGCTGACGCCGGTCGCGCAGACCTCGGCGGAGGCCTCGACCGAGGGTGCGACGACGTCCGCGCCGACATCGAACGGCGACACGCAGGTCGCCGCCGTCGCGACGCCGCTGGCGAACGCCGCGGCGCCGGCCGCGAACTTCACGCCGCCGCCCGCCGGCATGCCCGACTTCGCGCAGATCGCCGCGGCGCAGGGCCCGGCGGTGGTCAACATCAGCGTGTCCGGCACCGTCAAGACGCGCGCCGCGCGCACGCCGCAGATCGATCCGGACGATCCCTTCTACGAGTTCTTCCGCCGCTTCGGCGTGCCGGGCATGCCAGGCGGTCCCAACGGGGGCGGACCCGGCGAAGGCGGCAGCCGCGAGGTCCGCGGCCAGGGCTCGGGCTTCATCGTCAGCGCCGACGGCGTGATCCTGACCAACGCCCATGTGGTGCAGGACGCGCAGGAAGTGGTCGTCAAGCTGACCGACCGCCGCGAGTACCGTGCCAAGGTGCTCGGCAGCGACAAGTCGACCGACGTGGCGGTGCTCAAGATCGAGGCCAGGAACCTGCCGACCGTCCGGATGGGCGCGACCAAGGACCTGCGCGTGGGCGAATGGGTGCTGGCGATCGGCTCGCCGTTCGGTTTCGAGAACAGCGTCAGCGCCGGCGTGATCAGCGCCAAGGGCCGCTCGCTGGGACCGGACGAGAGCCGCGTGCCGTTCCTGCAGACGGACGTGGCGATCAACCCCGGCAACTCCGGCGGTCCGCTGTTCAACGCGCGCGGCGAGGTGGTCGGCATCAACTCGCAGATCTACAGCGCGTCGGGCGGCTACCAGGGCCTGTCCTTCGCCATCCCCGTCGAGGTCGCCAACAAGGTGCGCCAGCAGATCGAGAAGGGCGGCAAGGTGCAGCACGCCAAGCTCGGCGTGACGGTGCAGGAGGTCAACCAGGGCTTCGCCGATTCCTTCAAGCTGGACCGACCCGAGGGCGCGCTGGTCGCCAACGTCGAGGCCGACGGCCCGGCCGCCAAGGCGGGTCTCCGCTCGGGGGACGTGATCCTGGGCTTCAAGGGGCAGCGCATCGTGGCGAGCGGGGATCTGCCGGCGCTTGTGGACCAGTCGCTGCCCGGCGACAAGGTCGACATCGAGATCTGGCGCGGCGGCAAGCGCGAGACGATCACCGCCACCCTCGGCGACGCCAACGAGAAGGGCGCCAGGCTCGCCAAGGGCGGCGACGCGGACGCGGACCACGCCAGGCTGGGCCTGGCCCTGCGGCCGCTGCAGCCCGAGGAGCGCCGCCAGCTCGGCACCCGCGACGGGTTGCTGATCCAGGAGGTCGGCGAAGGCAGCGCCGCGGCGCGTGCCGGCGTGCGTCCCGGCGACGTGCTGCTGGCCGTCAATGGCACCCCGGTGCAATCGCTCGACCAGGTCCGCAGCGCGGTCAAGGGCGCGGAGAAGTCCGTCGCGCTGCTGGTGCAGCGGGGGGGCGACAAGATCTTCGTGCCCGTGCGCATCGGCTGAGGCGCGTGCCCGTCCCTCGGGACTTCCTTTCCTCCCAACCAACCGCTGCCTGTGGCGGTTGCTCCGTGGGGCCCGCGCGTGGTGGCGCGGGCCCCTTTTTTTTGGACGGAGCGGATGCCAAAAGTTGCCGGAGTTTTTGACGAGATCGTGGTTTGCCCGATGGTTCGGGAACAGGACGTCGGCGCGGGTTGACGAACGTGAACCATCGACAACGACGAGGTCCTCCGATGTCCGCCTCTCTTTCCTCCAGCTGTGGCGTCGCCGCCCTTCGCGCCGGCGCCCCCGCCTTCCAGGATGCGCAAGCCGCCTTGCGCATCAAGTTGCGACAAGCTCGTCAAGGACTCAAGCAGCCGCCTGTGGGAAGCCGGGTGGTCGTTCCCGCGGCCGAGTCCTCGCTGCCAGGCATCGTGCGGATCCCACCGAAGACCGCGGCGCAGCCGGGTGAGGATCTGTTGCTCTGGATGGGCGACCGGGGGCGTGCGCGCCGCCTCGGGAAGAGCGTCCGGGTGCTGCTGCTGCAGTTGGCGCAGCGCGAGCCCGTGGTCTGGACGAAGCTCTGGCATACCCTGACCGTGAAGCGAGGCAGCGGCGTCATGACGCCACTGGATGATGGATTGAGGTCGCAGCTGATTCCGCTCATCGGACGCATGCGGGTCGACTACCGGCACGTGCATGATCGGCGCGCGAGCTCGCTCGAGGAGCGCGACTTCGTGGTCCGTGCGCTGCGCCAGCACGCCGGGGAGGCGCTGCGCCAGATGGAGCGGGAAGAGATCGAGCGCGTCGGCGTCGCGCTGCGCTCGGGACACAGCGTGCTCGACACGGGGTTCGCCGCGCTGGAAGCGCGTCTGGCGGAATCCCTGCGCAAGGCGACGCACGGCATTCCCGGCGGCGAAGCGGCCCTGACGCGTTGCACACAGTCCGTGCTCGCGCTCAACTGCCTGAAGGAGGCGCTGTTACGGGCCGTGGCCGAGGCCACGCCGGAGCAGCCCGTCCGTCGGCGCTGAGCGGCGGATCGGGCTGTCCTTCCCGGTGCTTCCGGGGGCCTTGAGTGCCTCCCGGCGCTGGCATCATGGGCGACATGTCGTCGTCGCTCCCGTTGCCGTCCGCTTCCGAACCTGTCGTTCCCTCCGCCGCGCGCGAGCGCAGCCGTCGGGCGGTCGATGCCTTCATCGAGTCGCTCTGGATCGAGGAAGGCCTGTCCCGCAACACGCAGCTGGCCTATCGACGCGATCTGCAGCTGCTGGCCGACTGGCTGGCGCGAGAGCGGGACCGGTCGCTCGACCAGGTCGAGGAACTGGACCTGATGGGCTACGCCGCCGCCCGTCACGAGGGCGGCAAGGCGAGCTCGGCGAACCGGCGGCTCTCCGTCTTCAAGCGCTACTTCCGATGGGCGCTGCGCGAGCGCCGCATCGACCGCGACCCCACGCTCAAGCTGATCACGGCCAAGCAGCCGATGCGGGTCCCCAAGACGCTCTCGCAACAGCAGGTCGAGTCGCTGCTCGATGCGCCCGACGTCGGCACCGCGCAGGGGCTGCGCGACCGCGCGATGCTGGAGCTGATGTACGCCAGCGGACTGCGCGTCACCGAACTGGTGACGCTCAAGAGCGTGCACGTGGGCCTGCGCGAGGCGGTGCTGCGCGTGACCGGCAAGGGCGACAAGGAGCGGATGGTGCCGTTCGGCGAGGAGGCGCATGTCTGGCTAATGCGCTACCTGAAGGAGGCGCGCACGCAGTTGCTGGGCGTGCGCGGCACGGACGATCTCTTCCTCAGCCGCTTCGGCCAGGCCATGACGCGCGAGAGCTTCTGGCGGATCGTCAAGAAGTACGCCCTCATCGCGGGGATCACGAGTCCGATCTCGCCGCATACGCTCCGGCATGCCTTCGCCACACACCTGCTCAACCATGGCGCGGATCTGCGCGCGGTGCAGCTGCTGCTGGGCCACGCCGACCTGTCGACGACGCAGATCTACACGCACGTGGCGCGGGAACGGCTCAAGCAGTTGCATGCGGCGCATCACCCGCGCGGGTGATCGGGCCAGGGGAATGAACCGGCGACTCGCGAGCTGGCACCAATCCGTTATCCCAGCCCCTCGCAATCCCGCATCGGGATCTCGATCTCCGCATGTACCACTACGCCCATCCGCAGCCGTTCGATGTCATGCCGACCCCGTTTCAGGGAGGCCTGGCAAACAACGGTTTCAACCCCTTCGTTGCTCAACCCTGGCCCGCGCTGGCGCCCGGTATCCTGGAGATCAATCTGCTGAGCCTGGCGGCGGCTGCGGCGGGCCAGTGGCTGGCGGGCATCGTCCCGCCCCTGCTCAACGCCACGATGACGCCGGCCTTCCAAGGTTTTCCGCCCCTGATGCAGGCGGCGCTGCCGTTGTCGCAACCGGACATGGATCCGCGCGGCGCGATCGCGTTCGCCACGGCCTTGGGCGAGGGCGGCATCACCGACCTGATCGTGGCCGAGGGGCAGGTGCCGGGGCCCTTGCTGGCTCGTCTGCGCATGCCCGGTCAGTCGCAGGGCTGGCAGGTGCCGGGTCCTGACGGGCAACCCGTGACGGCGACTTTCCATCGTGTCGACGCGCCGACCGACGACGGCAGCTGGCTGCTTCAGGCCGACGTCTCACACGGCGGGCAGATGATGTCCTCGCAGCTGGTGCGGATGCACGAGGCCATTGCCGATCCGCGTCGTCCTCAGCTGTTCCGGGAAGGTGTGGCGCGCGGTCACGCGTCATGGACCGGTCAGTGCGCCGCGGGCCAGGACGCCCGCATGGCGGTCGTTTGCGAGGACGGTGCCCGCCGCTCCGGCGCGGCGGCCGTGCTGCTGCGGCAGTTGAGCCAGGAGCAGGCGCACGAGTCCGGCTGGGGCTCCGACGAGAGCGCGTCTCCCGACCAACTCCGACGGGCCAACAACGAGTTCATCCGTGCGTGCGCGGGATCGCGCGGACCTGCGTTCGCAGAGAACCAGGAGATGTTCTTGAAGGCCGGCCTGAAACGTTCGACGGAGCGTGCCAGCGAAGGTCCGGACGAGTACCGGCGGACGGGCTCTCCGCCACCGCAGTCGCTGTTCCAGTCTCCGTTCTGCTCGTTGCAACGCCGAGCGGCGGCTGTGTCGGACAGCGGCGTCGACAGCCAAAGCGATGTCGATACCGATGACGATGCAGATAGCGCCAGTTGCTTCAGCCTGTCATCGGCAGGCGATGCCGAGCTCGACGCCCGACCAGGTGACGAGCGGCTCGCCGAGTTCGACGATCACACTGCCGCTGTGGCCCCGGAACCCTCGAACCTGGACAAGCCGATCCCAGACGCCAGGGCATTGCCACCGCCCTCGACGCCGGGGTCGAAGTCCTTGAATGGGGCCAAGGTCTCGCCGCAAGATGCGGTGCCGCGCGCACCGGCATCAACGCCAGTTCCGGCTCCGGCATCGGCACTGTCGCCCGGCCCGGGGTCGGATGTCCTGCTGACAGGGTTACGCGCCGCGATGCCCGCGCAGAAGGGAACAATCTCGGAAGAGGCCCGATTGCTGACCCGGCTGCCGGAAGCGCCGACACACGACCCTGCTGCCGCAGATCGTGCTGCCGAGTTGCTCAAGGAGCGCAAGATCATGGCGACCATGGCCCGCCTACCGAAGCCACCCGCCGGACAGCCGCGGAGCCGTTCGGCACCCGACCTGTCGCAGGTGTCCAAGGAGGCCGAGGCGACGACGACTCGTGCGCTGGCCCAGGCGCGCTCCGCCAGCGAACCCGATCTGCGGAAGACGCCGCCTGCGCGTCCCTTGCAGGAGACGATGGGATCTCTGTTCCGGGAGATCGACGCCTCCCTGGGACTGCGCCAGAGAATGAAGCGCAGCTTCACCTTCAACAACGGGAACGCCCGGGCATTGGATCAGGTCACGGAACGGATGAGGCGGGTGGTCGACCAGCTCCGTCGCGTTCATGAGCAGCGGGCAGGCGCCGACGCTGATGCTGGCGCAGAGGCGGGATTCATCGTCGAGAACCTGGCCAGGTCCGCCGACCATGCGTTCAAGGCACTGACCCTGGCCGCCCAGTTGCGACTCGCCGATGCATTCCATGGGAACGGCGGCCAACTCGCGGCGCTCCGAGGCGCGCGCGACGATCTTCTGAAGACGATGACCCGCCTGTCCGACACGAAGTCCGGCGTTCCCGGAACCCTGGGTCCGGATTTCGCGGTCGCTCAACGCAAACACGAAGCCCTGAACTACACGATCGCGGCCCTGGAGTTCGCCGTGCCGTCGACGGGCGGACCGGTCAACTGACCGGCAGTCCCGCCGGCGGCTTGATCTCCTCCAGGCAGATCATCGACCGCACGTCGGCGACGCCGTCCAGCTGCATCAGCTTGTCGGTGAGGAACTTGGACAGCGCCTGCAGGTCGCGGGCCACCACTTTCAGCAGGTAGTCCGAGTCGCCGGACACGGTGTGGCATTCGAGGATCTCGGGGAAGTCGCGGATCAGGGATTCGATCTCGCGCACGCGGACGAAGGCCTGCGCGGTGATGTTCAGGCTGACGTAGGCGGTGACGCTCAGTCCCAGCGCGAGCGGCGCGACGTCGGCGCGGTAACCGCGCAGCACGCCGCGCTCCTCCAATGCGCGCACGCGGCGGAAGCACTGCGGCGCCGACAGGTGGACCTGGGTCGCGAGGTCGACGTTGGACATCCGGCCGTCGCGCTGCAAGGCCTCCAGGATCCGCAGGTCGATCGCGTCCAGCGACACCGCGCCGGTGGGGCGGGGCGGGGACGTCTTCTTGTCCGATCGATCGTTCATCTTGTTCGTCATCGGTGTCATGGCGAGGAATTGTTGCGATTCTACGGACCGCGGTGAACGAAGTGTGCGTGGCGGCGCCCCAACGCCTGGCCTCGCCCGGTCCGCCATCGGCGAGAATCCCGCCCCATGGATCACAGTTTCCTCTCCGCCCTCATCCTGCTGCTGCTGGTGCTCGACCCGCTGGGCAGCCTGCCGATCTTCATCCCGATCATGCGGGCCGTGCCGCGCGAGCGCCGGCTGAAGGTCGCGCTGCGCGAGGTCGGCATCGCCTTCGGCGTGCTGCTCGCCTTCATGTTCCTGGGGGAGGGCTTCCTGCGCCTGATGCACCTGTCCGAGCGCTCGCTCGAGGTCGCCGGCGGCGTGATCCTGATCATCATCGCGATCCGGATGATCTTCAGCCACGCCGGCGAATCCGCCTACGGCGTGGAGACCGGCCGCGAGCCCTTCATCTTCCCGCTGGCGGTGCCGCTGCTGGCCGGCCCGTCGGCGATGGCGACGGTGCTGCTGCTGGCCTCGCGCCAGCCGGACCGCGTCGCAGAATGGATTGGCGCGCTGTTCACCGCGATGGTGATCTCGTTCCTCGCGCTCATCCTGGCGGACCGGATCCGCAAGCTGCTGGGCGACTCGGTCGTCTCCGCGATCGAGAAGCTGATGGGCCTGGTGCTGACGGCCATCGCGGTCGAGATGATTCTGTCCGGCCTCAAACGCTACTTCGTCGGCGGCCTCTGACGCGGTGCCGCTTTGGGCGCACCGCGTCGTTGCAAATCCTCGCCATAGCTGGGCTATGGCTCCGGTTTGCGCCTAGCCGTGCACCCAAATCGGCACCACGTCAGCCGAGCAGGGTCGTGGATCGGATTTCTTCAATGGCCCTGGCGGCCGACGGCGAGCGGCGCCATTCGTCAACGGTCATGCCATAGACCGCGATGTCGGCCTCATGCCAGCGCTGCGTCTCGCGGTAGCTCATGCCGAGCTTCTTCATGATGTGCGCCGAGCCCTCGTTTTCCGGCTCGCAGACCGCGACGATCTCGGGGGCCTTCAGGTCGTCGAACGCGAAGGCCGCCATCCGGCGCGCCGCTTCCGAACCGTAGCCCTGACTCCAGCGGTCGCGGCGCAGGCGCCAGCCGATCTCATGCGGATTCGTGGTCTCGCCGCGCAGGTGCTGGATGCAGCCGGCGCCGACGATCTCGCCGGTCCGCACCTCGAAGAAGGTCCACCAGCTGAAGCCCCAGTCGCTCCAGCGCTGCTGGACCCGGTCGATCATGGCCTGCGTGTCCGCCAGCGTGTCGGGCTTGCCGGTGATGTAGCGCATCACCTCGGGATCGCGGTTCATCTCGAACAGGCCGTCCAGGTGGGCGCCGGTCATCGGCTCCAGGCGCAGCCGAGGGGTGGTCAGGATCGTCATCGTCCGACTGTACGACGCGCTCAGCGTGCGTGACTGTGGTCATCTTCCCGCGCGCCGGCTCCGGGCGGAGCCGGGGACGCCGGTCCCTGCCGCAGCGCGGACAGGTCGACCTCGTCCGGCGGCAGCGCGCCGTTGAGCCAGCGGATCCGGCAGCGACCGGCGCGCTTGCAATCGAACATCGTCTGGTCCGCGCGACTCATCAGGACGTCGGCGTCGACGCCGTCGAGCGGGAAATGCGCGACGCCCAGGCTGCTGCCGACCTGCACCGTCGCGCCTGAACTAAGACGGACCGGCTCGAGGATGGCGCGCAGCAGCCGCTCGCACACGGCACGACTGTCGGTCGCCGAAGGCAACGGCGACAGCAGCACCACGAACTCGTCGCCGCCCAGCCGCGCAGCCGTGTCCGTCGCCCGGATCCCGGCCGTGAGCCGCTCCCCGACGGTCTTCAGCACCTCGTCGCCCGCGTCGTGGCCGTGGGTGTCGTTGACGGCCTTGAAGCCATCCAGGTCCATGTTGACCACCGCCACCGCGTGTTTCTGGCGCTGGGCCGAGGCGATCGCCTGTCGCAGCCGGTCGGCCAGCAGCACGCGGTTGGGCAGGCCGGTGAGCGCGTCGTGGAAGGCGGCGCGCTCGACGCGGGCCTCATAGGCCTTGCTCTGGGTGATGTCGACCATCATCCAGAGGGTGGTCTCCTCGTCGCGCTCGCCCGGCAGGGCGACACCGTTCAGGTCCACCCAGACCAGGCTGCCGTCCTTGCGCCGCATCTGCTGCTGGCTGCGGTAATGCCCGCCGCGCCGCAGCACCGGATAGGCGTTGCGACCGAGCGCGGCGAAGCTCTCCTCGTCGATGTAGAGGTCACGCACCGGCAGGCCCAGCAGGCCGTCCTTCTCGTAGCCGAACAGCCGTTCCAGCGCGCCGTTCTTCCACACGATGCACCGCCCGCGCAGCTTGGCCATGGCGATGACCTCGGTGTCCAGCATCGCCTGCTGATCCAGCGTCACGCGGCGCAGGTCCTCCGTCATCGTGTCGGCGAGCGCCTGCACGCGTGCTCGCCCGGCCGCCAGCAGGTAGGTCATCGCCGACAGCAGCGTCGTCAGCACCAGGCCGACCAGGCCGGGCTCCCAGCTCGCCGCGTCGATGATCTTGC
This sequence comes from Rubrivivax sp., assembly GCA_004210455.1. Classification (GTDB taxonomy): domain Bacteria; phylum Pseudomonadota; class Gammaproteobacteria; order Burkholderiales; family Burkholderiaceae_C; genus Roseateles. The sequence continues at coordinate 30,599 of SEFA01000008.1, forward strand.
GCTCATAGGCGGTCGTCAGCGCGGCCTCGACGCGAAAGGCGCGGCCGGAGATCTCCACCAGGTGCTCGTCCTTGACGAGGCGGGCGTCGTAGCCGGCACGCGACGTCGCCGGGGCGTCCAGCGGCTGGATGCCGGTGACGGAGTCCAGCAGCAGGTCCTCCATCGGGGTGTGGTCGTCGACCAGCAGCCGGAAGTCCATCGGCGCGGCCGCGAGGCCCTCCTTGAGGCCGTGCAAGATCTCCTGCGCCACCAGCGGCGCGTAGAGCACGCCCACCAGCGCCTGTCGCCGCTGCTCGGGCGTGACGGGATCGGCGCCGTCGCGGAAGACGGGCACCAGCAGCAGCAGGCCGGGGCCGTGCGCGTGGTCCTGGACCAGCGGGACCGGCGCGGACAGGGTCGCCTCGCCGGTGGCGATGGCCTGCTCGATGGCGCGGCGGCGTATCGACTCCGAGCCGAGGTCGAAACCCCACGCCGGGTAGTTCTGCGACAGCGGCTCGATGTGCGAGACGACGAAGAGATCCGGCGCGGCGTCGCCGAAGCTGCGCACCGCGAACTGGGGCGCCCCGTCGGCCCGCTCGGCGGCGACGAAGGCGGCAAGGTCGGCGCGCATCACGCGCGGCACGAAGCCGAAGCCGCGCACGCCGGGGAATTCACGCGGCAGGTCGCGCGACTGGACGTAGGCGCGGAAGGCGGTCCGGTCGATCCGCCCATGCATCGCGGCGATCGTCCCGCGCGCGCCCTTGAGGCCGTAGACCGGCTGGATGAAACGCTGGATGACGTCGCGCTCCAGGCGCTCCATCTGGCGTTCGAGCACACGATGGCCTTCGGCGACGACGCGGTTGCGGTTCCAGAGCATCGCGCTGAGCGTCAGCGCCAGGCCGATCAGCAGGACCAGCAGCGCACCGACGACGGCCGGCATCGGCAGGTCGCCGGGCGGCGGAGCGGTCGGTTCATTGAACGTGGAGTCTCGCTCGGGAGTGGCGTGCACGGGCAGGGCGGCCGGGCCGCGGGCGCTGGACACAGCCGCCAACTGTAGAGCAGCGGTCGCGCCGGCGCACACGTCCTTGCAGCGCATCCGGATTCGTTACAACTGACGCGACGGACCGTGGCGCAAGCGCCTATCCTCCCTCGCTCAAGGGGGCGGCGCGCGGCTTGCTCCTGTGCTGCAATCGATCCTCATCTCCGGCGAAGGTGGGCACATGGCTCAAGACTCGGACAGGGGCCCCGGGGCCTGGTGGACTTTCCTGCGGCGGCGCTGGCAGGCGCGCCGCGAGCCGCCGGCGCGTACCGCCGCCGCCGACGAGGCGCAGCTGATGGACGACCTCAAACGCGAGGCCGCCCGCGCCCAGCGGCACCGCCACGACGGCGTGCTGATGCTCCTGGAGCTCGACCCCTGGGCGCGGCTGCAGCAGCAGCACGGCGACGAGTGCCTGCAGGCGCTGGACGAGCGACTCGATCAACTGGTGCGACAGCAGCTGCGCGGCGGCGACTGGCTGCTGCCGTTGCCGCGTGGCGTCTGGGCCGCCTACCTGCCGTGCACCGATCCGCTGGGCGCGCTGGACGCGGCGGACCGTCTGCGCGCCCGCGTCGCCGCGCTCGACTACCGCTGGCAGGGACAGTCGCTGCCCTTGAGCGCGAGCCTGGGTCTGGCCCACTGGCAGGATTGGCGACGCGAGCCGCAGCAGGGCGCGGACCAGTTGCTGCAGCAGGCCCGGCAGGCGCTGGCGATGGCGCGCGGCGCCGGTTGCAACTGCGTGCGCGCCTATGCGGCGATCCCGTCCGGGCGCAACCGCTACAGCGGCACACGTCCGGCTTAACCGGGCGCTAGAGCGGCACCCGACCCGCGTAGCCCGTCATCTCCAGGTAGCCCCAGCCCAGCGTGCGGCCGGCCTCGTCGGCCACGCGCGCCACGCCTTCCCAGTAGGGGAAGCCGGTGCTGCGGCGCGCGTCGATCTCCTGCGCCGCGTACGCGGCCTCGACCACGAACACGCCGCGCGGCGTCCGGATCCGCCAGCGGACCGGATAGGTCGCGAGGCTGACCGGGCTCTTCCAGGACGCCAGCGGCTCGAACTGGACCTGCTGCTCGAAGTCGACCGGCGTGCCGCCCGTCGGCGCGCGCCAGCTCCCGCCGCTCCAGATCACCGAGCCGTCTTGGGCCCGCATGCGGAACAGCGTGAGCGACGCGCCGTCGTCGAGGTTGATTCCCAGCCAATCCCAACCGACGGCGCGGTCCGGCGACGCGTCGGCGCCGCGACCGAGGTACTGGTTGCTCCACTCGTGATCCAGCCAGGCGCGGGCCCGCACCTCGCGTGTGCCGCCGTCGCGCAATGCCAGCCGGCCGACGCCGGTCAACTGCGGTTCGCTGACGTAGCGGCTGGCCTGCTGCGCATCCGGGCCCTTGCGCGACCAGCCTGCGCGCCCTTGCAGCAACGGGGGCTGCGGCGCATCCAGCGTCAGCTCGAGCGCGAAACCGGCGGTCTCGCTCGCCATCAGCAGCGCGTAGCGGCTGCGGCCTTGCGCTCCGTCGACGCGACGCAACTGCCAGCCGCCCAGGCGCACGCGGGTGTCGTCGAGCGCCGTCCGCGCGTTCGCGAAACCGTGGCGCAGCACCTGTTGATCGTGCAGCAGGCGTTGCCGGCCCAGGTCGGAGATCGCCGCGTGCGCCAGCATCAGCTGGTCCGGCGCGAAGGCGGATGACAGCGGACGCTTCAAGTCGTATCGGGTACGGAAGAAGGTGAGCTGGAAACCGAAATCCGGTCGGGCCTCGTCCGTGCTCCGGGCTGCCGGCCTTGACGCCGTGCGGAGCACACCGGTCACGTACCACCACTCGACGCGCGTCTCGGGGTGCGCGCCATGGTCGCGCGGAAAGTGCAGCGGCGCGGCGGACAGCGCCTCCGGTGCCCGGTCCCGGGCAGACGCCGTCCCCGGCGCCGTGACCAGCGCCGCCAGCCCGAGGCCGTTCAACAGGGGACGTCGTCCGATCATCACCAATCCTCCCGCACGGCGCGCAGGGCTTCGCCGCGACCGGCGCGCAACGCGCGTGCGCTGGCCCAGGCCGCGGTCGCGCCGGTGGCGATCAGGCTCGCCGCCAGCAGCGCGGCGACGCGCCAGCCCGGGATGGACCAGTCCATGCTCCAGTGGAAGCTCTGTGGATTGAGCCGGAACACCAGCACCGCGCTGATGGCCAGTCCGACCAGCAGGCCCAAGAGCGCGCCGGCCAGCGCCTGCAGCAGCGTCTCGGCGAGGACCAGCCGGCGCAGCATGGCGCGCGTCAGGCCGAGGTGCAGCAGCAGGCCGAATTCCCGCCGGCGCGCCAGCAGTTGCGCCGACAGGCTGGCCGCGACGCCGAACAGACCTAGCCCGAGTCCCACCGCCTGCAGCCAGTAGGTGATCGCGAAGCTGCGGTCGAAGATCTCCAGCGAGAAGCGCCGCAACTCGCCGGCGGATGCGATCTCCAGCGACTCCGGCGCGCCGGAGACCTCGCGCAGCGTCTGTTGCACGGCCACGGGATCTGCGCCGGTCTTCAGCCACAGCGCGAGTTCGGTGATCGCGGCGTCGCCGCTGAGCCGTTCCCAGTCGCGACGCTCCATCAGCACCGCGCCGCTCTGGCGGCTGTAGTCGCGCCAGATCGCCTTCACGCCGACCGGCAGTTGACGTCCGTCGAGCCGCAGCATGAAGCGGTCGCCGGGCGCGAGCCGGAGCTCGTCGCGCATCGCCTCGTTGATGTACACGGGCTGCAGGCCGTCCGGCAAGGCGACGGCTTCGCCCTGCAGCGGCAGCCGGTGATCGAGCGGCCGCGCCAGCAGCGTCGTGCCGCCGGTCATGCCGCGCACCCGGATCCCGATCGCGCGGCTGCGCTGCGCCGCCACGCGCTCGACGCCCGGCAGCGCGGCCGCCGACGCGGCCAGTCCCGGCGGCATCGGCTGGCCCTGCTGGGCGCTGTCGCGGGCCGTCTGGCGCAGGTAGAGGTCGGCGGGCAGCATGTCCGTCAGCCACTGGTCCAACGAGTTGCGGAAGCTGGCGACCATGACGAGCATCGCCACGGCGAGCGCCAGCGCGACCAGCACGCCGGCGATCAGGCGGCCGGCTTCACCCGCCTGGTCGCGGGCGCGCTCGACGGCCAGCATCGGCAGGGCGCGCCGCGCCGCCCAGCCGCGCAGCAGACCGGTGATCGCGCGAAGGACGAAGGGCACGGTGCCCAGCGCGCCGAGCAGCAGCGCGACCATCGCCGCATAGGTCCCGAGCGGCAGTCCGAAGACCGGCCGCAGCCACGTCAGCGGCCAGGCCGCGGCCAGCAGCACCGGGCCCATCCACCACCAGCGGCCGGCGTCGCCGCCGCTGCCCAGTCCCTTGAGCACCTGCGCGACCGGCAGCCCGCGCAGGCGCGCCAGGGGCAGGGCGGCGGCACCGAGGCTCACCAGCGGCCCCAGCGCGAGCAGCCCCGCGATCGAGGCCGCCGAGAGCTGCAACTCGGGACGTCCGCCGCTGAGGCCGGTCAGCCCGCTGCCGAGATCGCCGCCCAGCGCATGCAGGCCGAGCTCCGCGAGTGCGACGGCCAGGCCGAGTCCCAGGACCGCGCCGGCGAGTCCGAGCGCCAGCGCTTCCGACACCAGCAGCGCGAGCCGTTGCCGCGCGCTCATGCCGAGCACGCCCAGCAGCGCGAGCTGCGGCAGCCGCTGCGCCACCGACAGGCTATGCACGGCGAAGACCATGAACGCGCCGACGAACAGCGCCATCAGCGACAGCACGCCGAGATTGAGCCGGTAGGCGCGCGTGAGGCGGCGCGCCTCGTCGGCTTGCTGACGGGCCTGGTCCTGGGGCGCCTGGGCCTGGACGCCGGCCGGCCAGTCGGCGGGCACCGCGCGGCCCGGCGCCATGCGCAGCAGGATCGCGTCGATCTGTCCGGGGCGATGCAGGAGTTGCTGCGCCCAGGCGATGTCGACGATCACCAGCGGCTGCTGGCGGTCCGGCACGCGGCCGGCGACGGGCAGCGGGGCCGGCTCGTCGGGCAGGTCGACGCGGAGCGAGGCGGGCGGCGTGTCGAAGCCCAGTCGCGCCCACGCCGCGTCGCTGACCAGCAGCGCCGGCTCGCGCAGCGCGCGGCCGAGGTCGGCGCCGGCCAGGCGCGGGAACCATTGGGGATGGAAGGCGCCGAGCTGCACCAGGTCCAGCCCGATCAGTCGCACGCGCTGCCACGCGCCGTCGCGGCCCTGCAGCCGGATGCTGGCGTCGAGCCGGGGCGCGAGCGCGGCGATGTCCTCGCGCGCGGCGAGTTCGCCGAAGTAGCGGTCGGACAGCGCGGCCGTCCCCGGCGCGGGGCTGAGTTCGGTGTCGGCCTGGGCGCTGCTCTGCCGTGCGGCGGACTCGAACTGCGCCAGTGCCGATGCGTTGATCCAGTGCACGGCCCCGGCCAGCGCGAGACCCAAGGCGATGGTCAGCAGCGCCGCGAGCTGCCGGCCCCACTGCAGGCGCAGCGCCGGCCACGACAGCTGCCACCACCAGCCCCACGCGCGGCGCAGGCCGGCCGCGACGGCGGGTGTGGTGGAGGCGCCCGTGTTCGTGTTCATCGCGGCGTCGGTCCTTCTCAGGCCTCGACGAGGTGGCCGTTCTCGAGCCGCAGCCGGCGGTCCGCGAGCTCCGCGGCGTGGGCCGAGTGTGTCACCAGCAGGCAGGCCGCGTTCTGCTCGAGCAACTGCTGGCGCAACAGCCGCATGACCTGGTCGGCGTGGGCGGGGTCGAGGTTGCCGGTGGGCTCGTCGGCCAGCACCAGCACCGGCCGGTGGACCAGCGCGCGGGCGATCGCGACGCGCTGCAGCTGGCCGCCGGACAGCTGTCGCGGCAGATGCCGCGCCTGCGCGGAGAGTCCGACCGCGTCCAGCATCTCGGCGACGCGCTTCGCGTCGGGCTTGCCCTGCAGCAGCAGCGGCAACGCGACGTTGTCGTGGACGTTGAGGTGCGGCAGCACGTGGAAGGCCTGGAACACGAAACCCAGCTGCTCGCGGCGCAGCTGCGCCTGGCCGGATTCGTCCAGCGACAGGATGTCGCGGCCCAGCAGCACGACCTGACCCCGGTCCAGCGGTTCCAGCGCGGCCAGGCCGTTCAGCAGCGTGGATTTGCCGCTGCCGGATTCACCCAGCAGCGCGAGCATCTCGCCGCGATGCAGCGTCAGCGACAGGTGCTCGAACAGCGTCTGCGCGCCGTAGCGCTTGGTCAGGCCGGTGGCCGTGAGGAGCGGGACTTCCATCGTCGAAACCATCGTCGAAATCGTCGTCGAGTGGCGGGAGGCCGATCGGTCGATTGTGGACCGGCCGCGCGCGACCGCCGCCGCCGACCCGGCCGCATCGCTCAAGGATCGCCCAGCGGACGGACGACCACCCGCGCCTGCGGGGTTGCATCGGACACGCCACTGAGGTCGTCTGCAAACGCCGTCCGCAAACCCGCGGAGGTCCAACCTGGAAGGATCACGTCCCATGCATTTCCCTCGGTTCGTCTGCTGCCCCTTGTCATCGTGGTTCCGCGCCGCTCAGCCGAAGGAGTCGCCGACAGGCGCTCCGTCGTCCGACGAGGATCCGATGGACCGCTTTCTGGAAGGCTTGACCCGACGTGGGGAGGACCATGGCGGACATGTGCGCGCCAGGTCGCCGAGCCCCGACGAGACATCGGAGAAGACTACGCTCCGGCGGCGGAACGCCTTTCGCGGATCGCGCCGGGACATGCAGAGGCCGCGGCAGCCGACGGTCGCGCGGGACCGGGCGATGCGGGCCCCTGAATACGCGCAACTGCTGCGGGCCGCGCTGGCGGCGCTGGCCCCGGTGCTCTGGATCAGGTCGTCAGCGACACCAGCCCGTCGATCGCGTCTGGCGACTCGGCAGTCACCACGCGACGCGCCGGCATGCTGCGCAGCCACGTGATCTGGCGTTTGGCGAGCTGGCGCGTCGCGGCGGTGCCGAGTTCCTGCAGCGCGGCCATGTCGGGCGCGGCCTCGTCCGCGTCCAGCAGTTCCCACGCCTGCCGGTAGCCGACGCAGCGCATCGACGGCAGCCCGAGGTGCAGGTCGCCGCGCGCGCGCAGGCGTCGGACCTCGTCGACGAAGCCTTGTTCCAGCATCGCTGCGAAGCGCTGCGCGAGCCGCGCATGCAGCCAGGCGCGCGCCGCGTCCGAGGGTTCGAGGGAGAGCAGCGGCCAGTCGACGCCCTGCGAGCGCTGGCGTCGGTACAACACCGACATCGGCTCGCCGCTGAGCAGGCAGACCTCCAGCGCGCGCTGGATGCGCTGCGCATCCAGCGGGGCCAGGCGCGCGGCCGTTTCCGGATCGAGCGCGGCCAGCCGCGCGTGCATCGCGGGCCAGCCGTCGCGGGCCGCCTCGGCGTCGAGCTGCGCGCGCAGCGCGGGATCGGCCTGCGGCAGTTCCGACAAGCCGTCGAAGAGCGCCTTGAAGTAGAGCATCGTGCCGCCGACCAGCAGCGGACGCGCGCCTCGGGCCTGGATCTCCGGCACGAGCCGCAGCGCGTCGCGCACGAACTGCGCGGCGGAGTAGCTCTGCGTCGGCTCCAGGGTGTCGATCAGGTGGTGCGGCACCGACGCGAGTTCGTCCGGGGTCGGCTTGGCGGTGCCGATGTCCATGCCGCGGTACACCAGCGCGGAGTCCACGCTGATGATCTCGACCGGCTGACGGCGCGCGATCGCGAGCGCCGCGGCGGTCTTGCCGCAGCCCGTGGGACCGGCGAGGCAGAGCGGGCTCAGGTCGCCATCACGACCGCCATCACGACCGCCATCACGCCCACCGACGCCGGCCGTCGACGCACCGCTCAAAAGCGCTCCCAGGGCGCGAGGTAGCGCCACTGTCCGGGCGGCAGCTGACCCAGCGGGATGCGGCCGATGCGCACGCGTTTGAGGCCCAGCACCTTCAGGCCGACCAGCTCGCACATCCGGCGGATCTGGCGCTTGCGGCCCTCGCGCAGGACGAAGCGAAGCTGGTCTTCATTGGCCCAGCTGACCTTGGCGGGCTTGAGCTGCACGCCGTCCAGTTCCAGACCGTGCGTCAGCATCGCGATCGCGCGCGGGTCGAGCGACTGCTGCGGGTGCAGCGCCGGATCGCCGTTCTCCACGGCGACGCGGACCAGGTACTCCTTCTCGACGTCGGACTCCTCGCCGATGAGGTGGCGCGCGATGCGGCCGTCCTGCGTCAGCACCAGCAGGCCGGTGGAATCGATGTCCAGGCGGCCGGCCGGCGCGAGTCCGCGGCCGTGGCCCGGCGCCCAATGGATCTTGGACGGGTCCTCGCCCCAGTGCGTGTCGGCCTTGACCAGCACCGACGCCGGCTCATAGCCGTCCTCGGCCTGGCCGGAGACGTAGCCGATGGGCTTGTGCAGCAGGATGGTCACGCGCTGCGCCTGCTGTTCGCGGGCGGCGGGATCGACCTCGATCTTCGCCTCCGGACCGACGCGCTGGCCCAGCGTGGCGAGCTGGCCGTCGACGGTCACCCAGCCGGCCTCGATCCACTCGTCGGCTTCGCGGCGCGAGGCCAGGCCGAGCTCGCTCATGCGCTTGGACAGCCGCTCGCCGGCGTCCTGGTCGGCGAGGCGCACCGGCGCGGGTTGGCGCGGCGCGTCCGGTCGGCGCGGACGATCGGTGCGCTCGGCACGCTCCTCGCGTTCGGCGCGGGCGTGCACGTCCGAGGGATGGCCCGCGTCGCGGTCGCCGTGAGGCGCGCGGCGGGGACGGTCCTCGCCGTAGCGGGCGCCGGGACCGTTGCCGGGACCGTTCCCAGGCCCGTTGCCGTAGCGCGATCCTTCGTTGCTGCGGGCGTAGCGATCGCCGCCGCGGTCCTCGCGACGCGGGCGGTCGCCGTAGGGGCGATCACCGTAGGGCCGATCGCCCTGCGGGCGGTCGCCTGGAGGACGGTCGCCGTAGGCACGGTCCCGCTGCGGGCGGTCGCCATAGGGACGATCCGGACGATCCCCGCGCGGACGGTCGCCGTAAGGCCGATCCCCTTGCGGGCGATCGCCGTAGCGGTCGTCGCGACGGGGACGGTCGCTGTCGAAGCGGGGCCGGTCGTCGGAACGCGGCCGGTCGCCGTACGGGCGACGGTCTCCGCCTTCCGGGCGTCCACCCGAGAAGCCGGGGCGGTCGCCCGGGCCGCGTGGGCCGCCGCGATCGTCCTGACGCGGGCCGCGATCGGGCCGATCGCCGTAGCCGCCTTCGCGCGGCGGCCGGCCGGGACCGCCGCGGCGGTCGTCGCGTCCTCGCGGACCGCGGGCGTCCTGGCCGCGATCGTCGCGGCGCGGATCCTGGCGCGGATCCCGGCGCTGCCGGCCTTCCTCGGCCAGGCGCTGCTGGAACGCGGCTTCGCGTTCGGCGCGCTCGGTCTGCGCCTGCGCCAGCGTCGGACGGGGCTTGTTGACGCCCTTGCCGCGCAGCGGCGCGCGGCGCGGCCCCTTGTCGTCCGCCGACTTGGCATCGGCCGGTTTGTTCTTGTTGAGTTTGAGCGTGGCCATGTCGGTACTGCTTCGGGGTGTGGGTTGCGGGGATCCGCCGGGGGTAGAAGGGGCGAAGGGAGCGAAGGGAGCGGACGGAAACGAGCCGGAACGAAGGGCGCGGACGATAGGCGAGGGGATGAGTCGCCGGAACTCAGCGCCCGCGCAGGAACAGCGCGTCCAGGTCGCGCAGGGTCAGTTGTCGCCAGGTCGGTCGACCGTGGTTGCATTGGTCGGCGCGCTCGGTGCGTTCCATGTCGCGCAGCAGCGCGTTCATCTCGTCGATCGTCAGCTGGCGATTGGCCCGCACCGCGCCGTGGCAGGCCATGGTGGCGAGGATCTCGTGCTGCGCGCGCTCGATCGCATGGCTGGCGTCGAACTGTGCCAGTTCGGCCAGCACGCCGCGGGCGAGCTCGACGACATCGCCGCCGGCGAGCAGGGCCGGACGTTCGCGCACGGCCAGCACCTTGGCGGAGAGCGGCGAGATGTCGAGGCCCAGTCGCTGCAGCGTCTCGGCCTGTGCCTCGGCGGTGGCGATCTCGGCCGGCGTCGCGGCGAAGGTGACGGGGATCAGCAGCGGCTGCGAATCGATGCGGGTCTCGCCGAGCGCGGTCTTCAGGCGCTCATAGACGACCCGCTCATGGGCCGCGTGCATGTCGATGATGATCAGGCCCTGCGCGTTCTCGGCCAGCACGTACACGCCCTGGATCTGCGCGATCGCGCGGCCCAGCGGCCACTCACCGGCCTGGCTGGCCGGCAAGGGGCCGGCCGGTGCGGCGCCCAGCGCCGACAGCGCGGAGGTCGAAGCCGGCGCGGTCGGCAGTCCGCCAGTTGGCGCGGCGCGGTACAGCGCCTCGGCCTGTTCGAGCGCGAGTGCCGTCTGCGCGCGGGTGGGGATGGGCGCGCGCCAGCCTTCGGGACCTGCGAACCGGGCGGACGGCGCGGTGTACGGCGCCGCAGGCTCATACGCGGCGTGGCTGGCTGCGCCACGGGTCGCTTGTCCGTCCGTGCTCACGGCGCCGGAAGCGCTGGAAGCACCGGAAGCACCCGCCATGCCGCCTTGTTCCCAGGCCGGCGTGCCGGTCCAGCGCCGACGGCCGGTGGGGGCGGCGGGTTCGGCGGAGGTCGTGCTGGTGGCGCCGGGCTGGCCTTCCTCGCTGCTGCGCGAGAGCGCCAGGGCGGCGACCACGGCGCGGCGCACCTGCTGGTGGATCTCGCGGCCGTCGCGGAAGCGGACCTCGATCTTGGTGGGATGGACGTTGACGTCGACCAGCTCGGGCTGGACGTCGATGAACAGCACGTAGCTCGGCTGGCGATGGCCGTGCAGCACGTCGTCGAATGCCGAGCGGATCGCGTGCGAGATCAGCTTGTCGCGCACATAGCGGCCGTTGACGTAGACGTACTGCATGTCGGCGCGGGCGCGGGCGGCCTCGGGCAGGCCCACGCGGCCGTGGATGCGCATCGGGCCGACTTCGGCGAAGACCTCGCGGCTCTGGGCGATGAAGTCCTCGTTGAGCACTTCGGCGATGCGTTGCGGCAGCGGAGCGGCGCGCCACTGGTCGACCAGCTTGCCCTCGTGCCAGACGGCGAAGCCGACGTCCGGGCGGGCCAGCGCGTGGCGGCGCAGCGCTTCGAGACAGTGGGCGAGTTCGGTGCTCTCGCTCTTGAGGAACTTGCGGCGGGCGGGCGTGTTGAAGAACAGCTCGCGGACTTCGACGGAGGTGCCTCTGGCGCGGGCGGCCGGGCTGAGTTCGCCGGTGCGCGCTTCCAGGCGCCAGGCGTGGGCGGCGCCGGTGTAGCGGGACACCAGCGCCAGTTCGGCGATGGACGACACGGCGGCGAGCGCCTCGCCGCGGAAGCCCATCGTGGCGACGGCTTCGAGGTCGTCGAGGGTGCCGATCTTGCTGGTCGCGTGGCGCTTGATGGCCAGGGGAAGTTCGCCGTCCGGGATGCCGTGGCCGTCGTCCTCGACGATCAGGCTGCGGATGCCGCCGGCGACCAGTTTGAGCTGGATCTGGCCGGCGCCGGCGTCCAGGGCGTTGTCCACGAGTTCGCGGACGACGGATGCCGGACGTTCCACCACCTCGCCGGCGGCGATCTGGGAGATCAGTTCATCGGGGAGTTCGCGGATCGCGCGCCGGCCCGCGGGGGCGGCGGTATCGAAAGCGGCCGCGGCATTCGCCGTCGGGGCGAGGGTGTCGTCCATGGGGCGATTGTAGAAGGTGGTGCGGTTCCGGGGCCGACCACGGCTGACAGGACGGTCAGGAGGGTCAAGAGGATCAAGAGGATCGAGAGGGTCAGGAGGTGACTCAGGTGACTCGGGTGAGGGGGAGGGGGTGAGGTAGGTGAGGCGGGCCCGACTCTGTTCGGTGGACCACACTCCCGGCCCGCATGGCTCAGTCGGATGGCATTTCCGGGGCAGCGCTCTCCCGTTTCTTCATGAGTACTTCCGAAACCGCCCGCCATAATCCGCGCCCATGGACCTGATGCACTTCCTCGTCGACTTCATCCTGCACGTCGACAAGCACCTCGCCGAGTTCGTGGCCGCCTACGGGATGTGGGTGTATGCGCTGCTCTTCCTGATCGTGTTCGTGGAGACCGGCCTCGTCGTGATGCCGTTCCTGCCGGGCGACTCGCTGCTGTTCGTCGTCGGCGCGCTGTGCGGGACGGGGATGATGAGCCTGCCGCTGGCCATCGCCGTGCTGCTCGTGGCGGCGATCCTGGGCGACCAGTGCAACTACACGATCGGGCGCTACTTTGGCCCGAAGGTCTTCCAGTGGGAGCAGTCGCGCTTCTTCAACAAGCGCGCCTTCGACGCCGCACACGAGTTCTACGAGAAGCATGGCGGCGTCACCATCATCATCGCGCGCTTCATGCCCTTCATCCGCACCTTCGCGCCCTTCGTGGCCGGCGTCGCGGCGATGACCCGCAGCCGCTTCACGGCCTACAACGTCGCCGGCGGCGTCATCTGGGTGGTGGGTCTCACGCTGGCGGGCTACCTCTTCGGCAACATCCCGTTCGTGCAGACCCATCTCAGCAAGATCATCTGGGCCATGATCATCATCCCGGGCCTGATCGCGCTGTACGGCGGATGGCGCGCCTCGCGCGCGAAGGCCACCGCCGCCTGATGGATCGCAAACAGCGAGTGGTCGGGGACGGTGGGGCTTGGGGTTCAGGCGCTTGACGCCTGTGGCCCCATGCCCCGGCGGCCAATGCCCCGGTCTCTGCACGCAAGCGATCGCCAAAGGGAAAACACTGACCTGCAGAGCGCGCAGTCCCGGGGGGTGAGCTTCGTCACGATGAAATCGCAGGGCTATTCTCGCCCGCTGATTTCACCGTCGACAAGATTCCATGAAACTCAGCACCCTCAGCAAGGCCGTCACTCTCGCCCTGAGCTTGACCGCCGTCCTCGCGGCGGCTCCCACGCAGGCCCAGCAGGCCGCGACCACGACCGCCTCCGCCGTGACCCTGCTGCTGCGCGATCCTGCCGTGTCCGCGCGCCATCTGGCCTTCGTCTTCGGCGGCGACCTGTGGATCGCCAACCGAGACGGCAGCCAGCCGCGCCGGCTGGCCGGCCACGCCGCCGGTGAATTCGCGCCGCGCTTCTCGCCCGACGGGCAGTGGATCGCGTTCTCCGCCGGATACGACGGCAACACCGATGTCTACGTGATCGCCGCCGCCGGCGGTCAGCCCCGTCGCCTGACCTGGCATCCTGCCGCCGATCAGGTGACCGGCTGGAGCCCCGACGGCAAGCGGGTGCTCTTCGCGTCCAACCGCGAGGTGCTGAACACCCGCAGCAAGCAGCTGTTCGAGGTGCCGGTGGACGGCGGCTTCGAGCAGAAGGTGATGGAGGCTGTCGCCTACGAAGGCGTGTGGTCGCCCGATGGCACGCGCCTGGCCTACCGCCCCAACGGCGCGGCCTACGCCGGTCCGAGCGGCTGGCGCCAGAGCCGCGGCGGTTCCACACCGCCGATCTGGATCCTCGACCCCAAGGGCAAGACCTGGGAACAGATCCCGCACGTCAACGCCACCGACAGCAACCCGATCTGGATGGGCGACGAGGTCGTCTTCATCTCCGACCGCAACGATGGCGCGGCCAATCTCTTCGCGTTCAACACCAAGACGAAAGCGCTGCGCCAGCTGACGAAGGAAACCGTCTGGGACGTCCGCAGCGCCGACGGCCGTGACGGACGCATCGTGTACGAGGCGGGCGGTCAGTTGAAGGAGGTCGGCCTCGACGGCGGCACCGCGCGCTTCCTGAGCATCGCGCTCAACGAGCCCAGCAGCGAAGCGCGCGTGCAATGGAAGGACGCTGCGAAGACGATCACCGGCGCGTCGCTGTCGGCGACCGGCAAGCGCGTCGTGATCAGCGCGCGCGGCGAGGTCTTCACCGTGCCGGTGAAGGACGGCGTGGTGCGCAACCTGACCCAGTCCTCCGGCGTGCGCGAGAAGGATGCCCTGTGGAGCCCCGACGGCCAGCAGGTCGCCTATGTGTCCGACGAGCCCGGCATGCGCCACCAGGTCGTGATCCGCGACCAGCTCGGCGACCAGGCGGCCAACCGGACCGCGCGCAAGCTGCTGCTGCCCGAGGCCGGTTACTACACGCTGCTCGCGTGGTCGCCCGACGGCTCGCGCCTGGTGCTGCAGGACAACCACCTGAACCTCTACCAGCTGCCGTTGACCGGCGCGCAGTCGGGCAAGCTCGCGAAGATCGACAGCAGCGAGCGCCGCGCCGGATTCGACGTCGGCTTCTCGCCCGACGGCCGCTACCTGGCCTACACGGTGGTGGGCAGGAACTTCTTCAGCCAGGTCCGCATCGCCGACTTCCAGACCGGCCAGCAGCACACCGTCACCGACGGCCTGAGCCACGCCAACCTGCCGGCGTTCTCGACCAAGGGCGACGTGCTGTTCTTCGCGGCGTCGATCAATTCGGGGCCGGCGCAGGTGGGCCTGGACATGTCCACGCAGGAGCGCCCGGTGCGCATGGGCCTGAACGCGGCGGTGCTGCGCGCGGACGGCAAGTCGCCGCTTGAATCCAAGGCCGGCGACGAGGACAGCAAGGACAAGAAGTCGGACGAAGACAAGCAGGACGACAAGTCCGAGAAGTCGGAGAAAGCCGACAAGGACGCCAAGGAGTCGAAGGACGCCAAGGACGACAAGAAGTCCGACAAGAAGGACGAAGGCAAGGACGTCAAGCCCAAGGTCAAGCCGGTGCGCATCGATTTCGCCGGTCTGAAGGACCGCATCGTGGGCTTGCCGGTGGCGACGGCGCGTTATGACGATCTGGCCGTCGCGGACGACGGCGCGCTGTTCTACATCGAGCGCAAGCAGCCGGGCGCATCGATCGACGCCGAGGGCGGCAACGGTGGCAAGGGTGACCTGTACCGCTTCGACTTCGAGGAGAAGAAGGCGAAGATGGTCAAGCCGCAGATCGAGGGCTACAGCCTGAGTCCGGACGGCAAGAAGATCCTGCTGAACCAAGGCGGGGGCCGCCTGGAGATCGCCGATGCCAAGGAGAAGATCGACACCAAGGGCATCGACCTGTCGGGCCTGAAGACGCGCATCGATCCGCGCGCCGAATGGCGTCAGATCTTCGACGAGACCTGGTGGATGGAGAAGGAGTTCTTCTACGACCCCAACCTGCACGGCCTGGACTGGAAGGGCGTGTATCAGCGCTACGCGCCGCTGGTGGCGGGCGTGCAGCGCCGCGAGGACCTGAACGACCTGCTGGTCGAGATGATCGGCGAGCTGCAGGTCGGCCACAACCGCGTGGGCGGCGGCGACGTGCATCAGGAGCCGCGTGTCGCGGTGGGCCTGCTGGGCGCGGACTTCACCGTCGAGCACGGCAAATACCGCATCAGGACGATCTTCAAGGGCGACCGCTGGGATCCGTACCTGAAGGCGCCGCTGGCGGCACCGGGCCTGGGCGTCAAGGAAGGCGACTACCTGCTGGCGGTCAACGGCCAGCCGGTGGATGGCGCGCACAACCTGTACCAGCAGCTGGAGAACACGGTCGGCAAGCAGGTGCAGCTGACCGTGTCGGCCAACGCGAACGGGCAGGGCGCGCGCCGCGTGACGGTCGAGCCGATCGCGACCGAGGGCCGGCTGCGCCAGTGGGCCTGGATCGACCACAACCGCGAGGAAGTGGATCGCCTGAGCGGCGGCAAGATCGCCTACGTCTACATGCCGGACACGGCGGGCCCGGGCTTCCAGCATTTCAACCGGATGTTCTTCGGCCAGGTGGACAAGCCGGGGCTGATCGTCGACGACCGCCGCAACGGCGGCGGCCAGGCGGCGAACTACGTGACCGAGCTGCTGAACCGCGCCTACCTGGGCAGCTGGAAGGATCGTGACGGCCTGATCTACGACACGCCCGCTGGCGCCATCTACGGCCCGAAGGCGATGCTGATCGACCAGGACGCGGGCTCTGGCGGCGACTTCATGCCGTATGCCTTCAAGCGCACGGGGCTGGGCCCCTTGATCGGCAAGCGGACCTGGGGCGGCCTGATCGGCATCTCGGCGAACCCGAGCCTGATCGACGGCGGTTTCCTGGTGGTGCCGTTCTTCCGCTTCTTCACGCCGGAAGGCGAGTGGCGCATCGAGAACGAAGGCGTCGCGCCGGACATCGACGTGGACCTAGATCCGGTGGCGGTCAACGCCGGCCGCGACGTGCAACTCGAAGCCGGCGTGGCGAGCGTCCTTGAACGCCTCAAGACCTGGAAGCCGATCCAACGCACGGTCGCCCCGCCGATGCCGACGCAAGTCGGCAAGTGATCGGCTGCGCCGATGCAATCAAAACGGGGCTTCGGCCCCGTTTTTCATTGGTGCCGAATGCTTGCTGAATCCTGACCGGCTTCCCACTGAAGAGGGAGGGGGCTCGGCGACGGGGGAAGAGATAGCGGAAGCGACGATTGGATGCTTACCATCATCTTGACGTGATATCACGCAAAGGTTATGGTTTTGACTTCAAACGAATGCTCTCCCGTCGCATGGGATGTATTTCTTCATGATGAGTTCGTCGCCGAATTCGAAGCCTTGGAGCTGGATGTCCAAGACGCTTTGGTGGGTGCGGCCGGTGCTATTGAACTAATGGGACCGATGACAGGTCGACCACACGTGGACACACTTCATGGGTCGAAGTTTCCCAACATGAAAGAACTGCGGTTCACTGCAAATGCCGGCAGGGAAGTGTGGCGCGCCGCGTTCGCATTTGATCCCGATCGGCAGGCATGCCTGCTGGTCGCGGGCGCGAAACAGGGCAGGAGTCAGGCGATGTTCTACGAGCAATTGATCCGCGTCGCCGATCGGCGATTTGCGGATCATCTTGTTCGCAAGGGCAATGATGTCAAGACGTTCACGAGGTACTGAAATGAGCCGATCACTCAAAAGCATCGTTGCGGCGCTTCCGCCGGAGCGGCGTGCCAAGGTTGAGGCCAAGAGCCGCGAGATGGCCGACGACATGATTCGCTACGCGGAGACGCTGGCGCAGGCTCGTCGCGCTCTGGAAAAAACCCAGACCGAGTTGGCTGATGTCTTGCAGATCAAGCAGAACGCGGTCGCTCAGTTGGAGAAGCGGAGCGACATGCTGCTCTCGACGCTCCGGAAATACGTCTCTGCAATGGGCGCGGAGCTGCAACTCACCATCCGCACTGCGGCAGGGGTTGTCATCGTGCTGGATGGATTCGGTACGCTGTTGCCCGATGCCAGCGCGCCGTCTTCCAAGGCGCCAGCCAAGCTGGTGAGCCGTTCTGTGAAGAGCAAGGCCTGATGGCGCCTACGCGCCGAGAGAGCCTGCCGAGGTCGCGATTGCGAGTTCCAGTGCCGCCAGAGCGATCCTGACGAGGATTGCAATTCCGACTGCCGTCCACACAGATTTGAACTTATCGCGCCCAACGCGGTGGGCGCGGTGGAACGGTCGCAGCAAGAGCGATGCGGGCCAGCTCAGGACCAGCCAGGCCGGAACATGAATCAGGAATTGGGAGATGGCATCCGGCGGCACCTGCATCAGGCACCAGTACCAGACGGCGGTCGCCGCCACGAAGTATCCGAGCGTCAGTTGGCGCGCACGCGCCGTGGCCTCTTGCACGTTGAGGAAGGCCAGCAGGCCCGCCGCCGGCGGTCCGCCGATGAACCCCGCCAGCAGGATCGAGCCGAACCCGAACAACGGCTGGCGCTCTGCCGCCGGCTCCTCGAGGACCGTCACAACGCCCGATGCCTCGCCGCCAGCGGCGGGTTCTTCGCGAAGTACCGCGCGATGCCCGTCGCGAGCGCCCTGACCAGGTCGTCCTGGTAGTCCGGGTCGCGCAATTTCGCTTCTTCCTCGGGGTTGGAGATGAAGGCCGTCTCCACCAGGATGGACGGCACGTCCGGCGCCTTCAGGACCGCGAAACCGGCCTGCTCGACGCTGCCCTTGTGCAGCTTGGCCAGCTTGCCGATCTGGCCCAGCACTTCGCCGCCCAGCTTCAGACTGTCCTTGATCTGCGCCGAGGTGCTCATGTCCAGCATCGCGCGCAGCACGCCGGCATCCTTCACCACCTTGTTGTTGACGCCGCCGATCACGTCGGCCGCGTTCTCCTTGTCGGCCATCCAGCGCGCGTTCGTCGAGCTCGCGCCGCTGGTCGACAAGGCGAAGACCGACGCACCCCGCGCCTTCGGCGTGATGAAGGCGTCCGCATGGATGGACACGAACAGGTCGGCCTGCACCCGTCTCGCCTTGCGCACCCGCTCGTTCAGCGGGACGAAGAAGTCCGCGTCGCGCGTCATCATCACGCGGATGCGCGGGTTCGCATTCAGCCGGTCGCGCAGCTTCTTGCCGATTGCCAGCACCACGTCCTTTTCCCTCAGGCCCGTCGGGCCGATCGCGCCCGGATCCTCGCCGCCGTGGCCCGGATCGATCGCGATCACGATGAGCCGGTCCAGCTTGGTCTGGCTCATCTCCGGCGCGACCTCCTTCAGCGGCGGCGCGGCCGGCGGCGGGGTGCCGATCTTCGCGATCGCCGTCGCGCTCGCGGGACGCTGCGGCGACGTCGCGGCGGCGCTCGCCGCCTGCTCCGCCGACGAGGCCGCCGTCAGCGGCCGGTCGATGCGTCCGATCAACTCGCCCAGCGCGTCGTTCACCGATTGCGCCGCCGCCGTCTCGGCGGCTTCCTTGCCGCGCACCAGGTCCAGCAGCGGATCGCGCTCACGCGTCGGATACAGGTCCAGCACCAGCCGGTTCTGGTAAGCCGCGACCGGCTCGATCGTGAACACCTGCGGCGCCACGGTCTGCTTCAGGTCCAGCACGATGCGCACCACGCGCGGCTGGTTCTGGCCCACGCGCACGCCGGCGATGAACGGATCGTCCGGCTTGACCTTGCCCAGCAGCTCCTTCAGGCCCGCATCCAGCGTCAGCCCGTCGATGTCGATCACCAGCCGGTCCGGATTCGCCGCCATGAAGCTCTTGGCGGCCAGTTGCCGGTCGGACTCGATGGTCACGCGGGTGTAGTCGCTCGCCGGCCACACGCGCACCGCGACGATGTTGGTGGCGCTCGCGGCCAGGGTCGGCGCTGCGGGCAGCACCGAGAAGCTCAGCACCGTCGCGCCCATGCGGCCGAGGGCCTTTCGGCGACCTCGCGAGGGCAGGTCAACGGCGCTGGACCTCGTGTCGACGGGCGTGTCCACGGTGGAGGAGGGCTGTCTGCTCATGTCTCCGTTCATGTCGGCGTTCATGTGAGGCGGGACGGTTGCCATCGGATCAGTCCGAGGTCTCGGCCAGTTGCCGGTCCAGTTCCCCCAGCAAGTCCTGACCCCGCACCGTACGCGCTTCCGCCCGGACGTCGCGGCTGTCGTCGTCGTTGACCTGGAGCAGGAGCCGCAGGTCCGGCGTCGGCAGCATGCCGGCCGCCTTCTCGGGCCATTCGCTGAGCTTGAGCCCCGGCGCGGCGAACAGGTCGCGGAAGCCCGCGTCCTCCCATTCGCGCGGGTCGCTGAAGCGGTAGAAGTCGAAATGATGGGCGGGGTGACCGGAGAGCCCCGGCGGGGCGTAGTCTTCGACCACCGCGTAACTCGGACTCTTGATGCGGCCGGTGACGCCCAGCGCGCGCAACAGGTGTCGCACCAGGCTGGTCTTGCCGGCCCCCAGGCCGCCGTCGAGTTCGATGCTCAGGTCCGAGATCTGCGGACAGCGGGCCAACGCCTGTGCGAAACGTTCGCAGGCGGCCTCGTCGGGCCAACGGTACGGGCGGGTTTCTAGAATGCTCAACTGCGATGAATTCCCTGGTCAACACCCCACGGCCCGATGCGTCTTCCGAAGACCCCTCGAGCCCCTCCCGACACCCCGACGCGCTGGTCGCGCTGATGGTCGAGGTCCGCGCCTGGGCGCTTGAGTTCGGATTCTCACAGATTGGGGTGGCCCACGTCGATCTGAGCGATGCGGAAGCAGGTTTGCAGGCCTGGCTGGACGCCGGTTTCCACGGCGAGATGCAGTACATGGCCGCCCACGGACTCAAACGCGCCAGGCCCGCCGAGCTGGTGCCCGGCACCATCAGCATCCTGACCGCCCGCATGGACTACCTGCCCGAGGCCGCCGGCGACGACTGGCAGGACCGCGAATGGGCCGCGATGCGCGACCCGGCGCGCGCGCAGGTGTCGCTCTACGCCCGCGGCCGGGACTATCACAAGGTGCTGCGCCAGCGGCTGCAGCAGCTCGCGGACCGCATCCAGGAACGGGTCGGCCCGATGGGGCACCGCGTGTTCACCGATTCCGCGCCGGTGCTGGAGGTCGAACTGGCCAGTCGCTCCGGGATCGGCTGGCGCGGCAAGCACACGCTGACGCTGCATCGCGACAGCGGCTCGATGTTCTTCCTCGGCGAGATCTACCTGGACCTCGCCCTGCCGCCCAGCGCGCCCGTCACGGCGCATTGCGGCCAGTGCCGCGCGTGTCTCGACGCCTGCCCGACCGGGGCGATCATCGCCCCGTACCGGCTCGACGCCAGGCGTTGCATCAGCTACCTGACGATCGAGCAGGACGGTCCGATTCCGGTCGAGTTCCGCGAGGCGATCGGCAATCGCATCTACGGCTGCGACGATTGCCAGCTCGCCTGCCCGTGGAACAAGTTTGCCCGCAGGAACGCCCTGCCGGACTTCGACTGGCGCGAGCCGCTCGGTGACGGGTCGCTGCTGACGCTCTTCGCCTGGGACGAGGCGACTTTCCTCAAGCGTACCGAAGGCTCCGCGATCCGCCGCATCGGTCATGCGCGCTGGCGGCGCAACATCGCCGTGGCGATGGGGAATGCGCTGAGGCAAGACCTGGCGCCGGCCTTGCGCGCCGACCTGCTGGCGGCGTTGCGCGCGGCACTCCCGGACGCGACGCCCGTGGTGGCCGAGCACATCGCGTGGGCGATCGCGCAGGACGCGGCGCCTCGCGACCCGCCCGCCGTCACTCCTCGATCGCCTGCCTGAACGCCTCGATGAAGTCGGAGACCGGCTGCGGCGACCGCAGCCCTTGCGGCTGAACCGCGCGCACCTCGACCGGGACCTCGGGCAGCAGCGTCCGGATGTGCAGATCGCCGCCGCTGGCCTGCGCGGTGAAGGAATCGATGACGGCCGGCCCGAAGCCCTGTTCCGCCATCACCATGGCGATGTGATGCGTCTGCACGGTGATCCCGGCGCGCGGGGACAGCGACAGTCGCGCCCACTGATCCGCGAGCACGGCGCCCAGCGGATCGCGCTCGTCGATGCGGATGAAAGGCTCCCGCAGCAGGTCCTGCAGTGCGACCGTGCTGCGCCGGTCCGCGGCCGTCTTGCCCTTCGGCGATGCGCACACCAGCCGCCCGGTGGCGACGAGTTCGTCCGACAGCGCGGCATGGGCCGGGCGGCCGTACACGATGCCGACATCGCCTTCCTGCAGCAGCATCGCCCGGGCGATGTCGTTCGAATGGAGCGTGCGGACGCTGATCGGCAGATCGCGATAACGACGCCGGAACGCCTTCAGCGCCTGGGGCAGGGCCTTCACCGCGAGCGAGGGCACGATCAGGATGCGGAAGCCCTGTCCCTCGCCGGTGCCCAGGGCGGTCGCCATGCGCCGCACCGACTCGAGCTGCGACATCAGCGCCTGCACTTCCGGGTAGAGCGCCTGCGCCTCGCGCGTGGGCATCAGGCGTCGCCGTTGTCGCGTGAACAGCGCGTAGCCCAGCTGCAACTCAGCCAGCTGCAAGGACTGCGTGACCGCCGGCTGGGTCACGTGCAGCAGCTTCGAGGCCGCGCTCACGGAGCCCGTCAGCATGACCGCGTGGAAGACTTCGATGTGCTTCAGGCGCATGGACGGCTGCCGGCGACGAACATAAGCCCAGCTTATACGAAGCGGCGAGATGCCGATGCACGGGACAGGCGGTGGCCACTATCGTCCGGTCATTGCACACTTCAACCCTCCGAGAAAGGAAACGCCATGAAGATGATCGCTCCCCGCGTTGTCGTCCTGTCCATCGCCGTCGCCGGCGCCCTCGGTGCCGCCGCGGGTGCCGCGTCGGCCCAGCCGGCCGGCACGCTCGAGAAGGTGAAGGCCTCCGGCGTCATCACCGTCGCGTACCGGGATTCCTCGATCCCGTTCTCCTATCTCGGCGACGGCGGGCAGCCGACCGGCTTCGGCTGGGAGATCTGCGGCAAGGTCGTCGACCAGGTGAAGAAGGCCGTGGGTCGCGCCGACCTGAAGGTGGCCACGCAGTCGGTGACCTCGCAGAACCGCATCCCGCTGCTGGACAACGGCACCATCGACATCGAGTGCGGCTCCACCACCAACAACAGCGACCGCGCCAAGCAGGTGGACTTCGCGATCAACTACTTCTACACCGGCACGCGGCTGCTGGTGAAGGCGAACTCTCCCATCAAGGGCTTCGCCGACCTCAAGGGGAAGAAGGTCGTCTCGACCACGGGCACCACCAACTTCCAGGTGATGCGGCGGATGAACCAGGAGCAGAACCTGGGCTTCGAGCTGATCAGCGCCAAGGACCACGCCGACGCGGCGCTGCTGGTGCAGTCGGGCCGGGCCGACGCGTTCGCGATGGACGACATCCTGCTGTACGGGCTGCGCGCCGGCGCGCTCAACCCGGCGGATCTGGCCGTCGTCGGCGACCCGGTCCAGGTCGAGCCCTACGCGATCATGGTCCGCAAGGACGACGCGGCGTTCAAGAAGCTGGTCGACGCCACGCTGGCGGGACTGATGAAGAGCGGCGAATTCGAGGCGCTCTACAAGAAGTGGTTCCAGTCGCCCATCCCGCCCAAGGGCATCACGCTGGGCGCGCCCATGAGCCGCGAGCTGCAGGACAACCTGCAGGCGCTCTCGGACAAGCCCGCGCGCTGACCGCGAGCTGATCCCGTCATGACGCACACCCCACCGCGCGACCCGCGCGGCGACGGCGGAGCGCTGCCCGTCGAGCCGGGCATCGTCGGCATCCTCGGCGGCATGGGGCCGCTGGCGACCGTCGATTTCATGCGCAAGCTGCTGGAGGCCACGCCGGCCGCGACCGACCAGGAGCACATCCCCGTCGTCGTCAGCAGCATCCCCCAGGTGCCGGACCGCACGGCGGCCTTCCGCGGCGAAGGCGAGTCGCCGCTCGCCGCGATGATCGTCAGCGGACAGCGTCTGGCCGCGGCCGGCGCGGGCGTGGTGGTCGTGCCCTGCAACACCGCCCATCTGTGGTTCGACGAGCTCGAACAGGCGCTGGGCCTGCCGATGATCCACCTCGTCGACGCGGCGATCGCCGAGGCGCTCGATCTGGTGCCCGACGGCGGCAAGGTCGGCCTGCTGGCGACCGATGCGACGCTGGCCTCCGGGCTCTACCTGAACCGCAGGCCGCCGCAGGGCAGGGCGCTGCACTGGCTGCTGCCGACGGCGGGGGAGATGATCGCGCTGATCGAGCCCGGCATCGCGGCCGTCAAGGCGGGGGAGCTCGCGACGGCGACCCGGCATCTGGCCGCGGCGGCGCAGCGCCTGCGTTCGCGCGGCGCGCGCGCCGTCGTGCTGGGATGCACGGAGATTCCGCTGGTGCTGGATCCCGCGTCGGCGGGGCTCCCGGTGATCGACGCGACGGCCGCGCTGGCGCGCCGTGCGGTGGATTGGGCGGCTAGGTCGCGGCCGCCAGCACCCCCAGCCACAGCGGCAGGATGATCATGCCCAGCAGGGTGGACACCGTGACCAGCCCCGCGACGAACGGCCCGTTGCCGCCCATGCGCACGGCGAGCACGTAGGCGCTGGACGCCGTCGGCATCGCCGCGAACGCGAGCAGCACGATCTGCTGCGGCGTCGGCAGCGCGAGCGCATGCCCGATGCCCAGGGCGATCAACGGCAGGATCAGATGGCGGATGGCCAGCAGCGCGGTCGCGAGCCCGGGCGCATCCTTCAACGCGCCAAGCCGCAGCCCCGCGCCGACCGCCATCAGCCCCAGCGGCAACGCGGCCAGGCCGATCTTCTGCAGGGAAATGGCCGCGGCCTCCGGCAGCCTCAATCCGGCGAGGTTGGCGGCCAGTCCCGCCAGCGTCGCGACGATCAGCGGGTTGCGCGCCAGCTCGCGCAGATAACCGTGGCCGCCGTGCCGGGCCAGCGGATACACCGCCGCGACATTGGCCACCGGCACGCACACCGCGACGATCATCGCGATCCAGGCCACGCCCTGCGCGCCGTACAGCCGTTCGGCCAGCGCCAGCGCGACGAAGGAGTTGAAGCGGAACGCCACCTGCGCGCCCGAGGCATGTGTCTTCGCATCGACGCCGGGCCCCCAGCGCAGCGCGAAGGCCAGTGCGATGCCGCTGAGCATCACGCCCAGTCCGCCGGCCATCAGCGCCATCGTGTCCCCGGGCGACAGGCTGCTGCGCGAGATCGAATGGAAGAGCAGGACCGGGAACAGCAGGAAGTACACCAGCTTCTCCGCGGCCTCCCACACCGGCCGGTCCAACGGCGTCCAACGGCACAGCGCGAAGCCGGCGACGATCAGCAGGAAGTCAGGCAACAGCAGCAGCATCGGATCTCTCGAAGGTCGCGACAGAGTGTGCCAGGGGTTTCCCGCCCCTCCGACGAGGTCTCTACGTAGTTCCGCTAGGCCAGTCCCATCGGCGACATACTTAAGCTGTTTCGATCACGTTACCCATTGTTCAAAAGACGAGGAGCCCAATGAACCGTCGCTCGATCCTCCAACACGGCCTGCTGCTGAGCACGCTGTCGCTGTCCTGCGCCGCGGCGCTGGCCCAGTCCTATCCGACCAAGCCGGTCAAGCTGGTGGTGCCGTTCGCCCCGGGCGGCACGACCGACATCGTGGCGCGCGTCGTCGCGCAGCACATCAACGGTCCGCTGGGCCAGACGATGATCGTCGAGAACAAGGCCGGCGGCGGCGGCATCATCGGCGCCAACGACACCGCCAAGTCGCAGCCCGACGGCTACTCGCTGGGCGTGGCGACCGTGTCCACCACGGCCACCAACCCCGCGATCAATCCGAAGACGCCGTACAACCCGCTGACGGACTTCACGCCCATCATCAACCTCGCGGCCACGCCCAACGTGATCGCGGTGCATCCGTCCTTCCCCGCGAAGGACTACAAGGCCTTCGTGGCCGAGCTGAAGAAGAACCCCGGCAAGTACAGCTATTCGACCTCGGGCACGGGCGGCATCGGCCACCTGCAGATGGAGCTGTACAAGAGCCTGACCGGCGTCTTCGTGACCCACATCCCGTACCGCGGCGCCGGCCCGGCGCTGAACGACACGGTCGCCGGCCAGGTGCCGATGATCTTCGACAACCTGCCGTCCGCGCTGCCCTTCATCAAGGACGGCCGCCTGGTCGCGATCGCCGTCGCGGCGCCGCAGCGCCTGGCGGTGCTGCCCAACGTGCCGACCTTCAAGGAACTCGGACTGGAGCCGGTGAACCGCATGGCCTATTACGGCATCCTGGGCCCGAAGAACCTGCCCAAGGAAGTCGTCGCCAAGATCAACGAGGCCGCCCGCAAGACCGTCGAGATGCCCGAGGTCAAGAAGCGCATCGAGGAGACCGGCTCGATCGTGATCGGCAATACGCCGGAGCAGTTCTCCGAGCAGATCAAGGCCGAGTACGCGGTCTACAAGAAGGTCGTCGAGCAGCAGAAGCTCAAGCTCGACTGATCCGGAAGACCCGCACCGCGTCGACCAGGCCCAGCGCCTGGCCGCGCAGGCTGGACGCCGCGCTGGCGATCTCCTCGACCATCGCGGCGTTCTGCTGTGTGGCGGCGTCCATTTCGCTGACCGCGCCGGACACCTGGGACACGCCCATCGCCTGTTCGGCGCTGGCCACGCTGATCTCGCCGACGATGCGGTTCACCTGGCCGATGGCCTGGACCACCTCGCTCATCGTGTCGCCCGCGCGGTTCACCAGCGCGGTGCCGGCTTCGACCTGCTCGTTGCTGGCCGCGATCAGCGTCTTGATCTCTTTCGCCGCGGCCGCCGAACGGCTGGCCAGCGTGCGCACCTCCGAGGCCACGACTGCGAAGCCGCGCCCCTGCTCGCCGGCGCGCGCGGCTTCCACCGCCGCGTTCAGCGCGAGGATGTTGGTCTGGAACGCGATGCCGTCGATGGTGCCGATGATGTCGGCGATCTTGCGCGAGCTGTCGTGGATGCCCTGCATCCGGGTGACGACCTGAGCCACCACCTCGCCGCCGCGCGCCGCCACCGTCGAGGCCGCGACCGCCAGCTTGTTGGCCTCGCCCGAGGACTGCGCGGTGTGGCCCACCGTGCCGCTGAGCTGCTCCATCGTGCTGGCCGCGCGCTGCACATTGGACGCCGTCTGCTCGGTGCGCTGGCTCAGGTCCTGGTTGCCCGCCGACACTTCATGGCAGGCGTTCTGGATGTTCTCCGAGGACTCGCGCACCTGCGAGATCGCCGTCTGCAGGCTGGCGCGCATGCGCTCCAGCGCGCCGACCATCGCGCCGATCTCGTCCTTGCCCTGCGCGGTCGCCGTCTGGGTGAGGTCGCCCTCGGCCACGGCCTCGACCAGTCGCACAGCCTCCGACAAGGGCTTCGTCACCGAGCGCGTCAGCGCCCACGAGAACAGCGCGCCCGCGACGATCGCCAGCAGGCCGATCACCATGATGCGGGTCTGCGCGCTCTGGGTCGCGTGGTCGACGTCCGCCGCCATCTCGTCCAGCGTCTGCTGCTGGAACTTCAGGTAGCCGGTCATCTTCTGCAGGTAGACCTCGGCCTGCGGGCGGAACTGCTCGTTGAGCAGCCGCTCGGTGGCGTCGGTGTCGCCGCCCTTCTTGAGTTCGGCGATCTTGTTGCGGGTCGCGATGTAGGTCTGGCGCGACTCGGTCAGCTCGGCGACGACCTTCTTCTCGGCGTCGCTCTTGGGCAGCTCGTCCAGCGCCTTGACGATCTCGTTGCCGCGCGCAGTGGAGATCTTCACGTCGCCCGCGAAATAGTCGGCCAGCGAGGCGTCGGTGCTCTTGGCGATGGCGGTGTAGCGCTTCACGCCGACGATGGTCAGCATGTACCACTCGCTCACCAGCCGTTCCTTCTGCAGCGGCACCGCCATCATCGTACGGGTCGCGTCGGCGCTGCGATGCAGCCCCAGCCAGCCCACGGTCATGATCGCCGCCACCAGCAGCAGCACCACGCCGAAGCCCATGGCGAGTCGAGCCGACAGGCGCAAGTCATTCAGTTTCACAGCATCTCCTCTGCCTCGGTGCATGTCTTTGAACACCAAGTGGTCATACAACATGACGTCGATCATGGGTCGACGCATCCTCTTAACGGCGCGCGAACATGAAGATCGACGCGCTTCAGGGCCGACTGTAGAAGCTAGTTGTATGACAACGTGCAGCGCGACATGAGATCAACGTGCAGTTGTGCCGGGCGACGGGCCGCGCGTGGTCGCCAAGCCGCGGCAATGAAAAAGGGGCGCATGAAGCGCCCCTTCGTGGCGATCCGGCGGTCGGGTCGCCGAATCAGTCGCTGATCAGCCGCTGATCAACCGCCGAACAGCGAGGCGATGCCGTTGCCGATCGTGCTCAGCAGGCCGCCGCTCAGCTTGTTGACGACACCGCCGACGCCAGTGGTCAGCGCGCCGCCGGTGGCATCCGCACCGCCGCCGCCGGTCACGCCGCCCAGCAGGCTCGGAATCAGACTTGCAATTGCACCCATGGTTTTCTCCTGGAAATTGCCGCCGTGCGATCGGAAGGTCGTCACGGTGCCGCGGAGCACGACCGGTTTCCCGGCGCACGGCGGCCTGAAATCAGGTCGCGGCACGAATGCTCTAGTGCGCGGCAAGGACGTTTGCGATCCCACCGCGATCTGTCATCCAGACGCGAGCGACTGCTGCGAATGCAGAGGTCGATCCCCCTTCCTTGAGCTGGCGGTATGGGTCGCCCAGCCGCTGAAAATTTCAAATCATGAAAAGAACTCGGCGGCATGCAAAAAACCGGCGTGCTGCAGCGCCGCAAGATTTCTCATCATGGAAGAGTCGCTCTCACGATCCGGTTTTTGTTTTGCAAGTTATTGATTTTTAATGGATAAAAATTCAGTCTTATATAAGACATCGAGCGACACGAGGGGAGGCGAGCCGTCTAGATTTGAGCCATCGGTTTTCCACTTCACTCGAACCCACAGGAGCTCACCATGACGACCTCGACACCGACCCGCGAACAACAGATTGCCGCCCTCGAGAAGGACTGGGCGGAGAACCCCCGGTGGAAGGGCATCCAGCGCGGCTACTCGGCGGCCGACGTGGTCCGCCTGCGCGGCTCGATCAACATCGAGCACACCCTGGCCAAGCGCGGCGCCGAAAAGCTCTGGAACCTCGTCAACACCGAACCCTTCATCAACTCGCTGGGCGCGCTGACCGGCAATCAGGCGATGCAGCAGGTCAAGGCCGGCCTGAAGGCCATCTACCTGTCGGGCTGGCAGGTCGCCGGCGACGCCAACAGCAACGGCGAGATGTACCCCGACCAGTCGCTGTACTCGGTGGACTCGGTGCCGAAGGTGGTGAAGAAGATCAATGCCACCTTCAAGCGCGCCGACGAGATCCAGTGGAGCGAAGGCAAGAGCGACATCGACTACTTCGCGCCCATCGTGGCGGACGCGGAAGCCGGCTTCGGCGGCGTGCTGAACGCCTTCGAACTGATGAAGGCCATGATCGAGGCGGGCGCGTCCGGCGTCCACTTCGAGGACCAGTTGGCCGCCGCGAAGAAGTGCGGCCACATGGGCGGCAAGGTGCTGGTGCCTTCGCGTGAAGCGGTGGCCAAGCTGGTCGCGGCGCGCCTGGCGGCCGACACGATGGGCGTGCCCACCGTGCTGCTGGCCCGCACGGACGCCGAGGCCGGCGATCTGGTCACCAGCGACATCGACGACAACGACAAGCCCTTCTGCACCGGCGAGCGCACCGTCGAGGGCTTCTTCCGCACCCGCAACGGCCTGGAACAGGCCATCAGCCGCGGCCTGGCCTACGCGCCCTACGCCGACATGATCTGGTGCGAAACGGGCAAGCCCGACCTGGCCTTCGCCAAGGCCTTCGCCGAAGCGATCCACGCGAAGTTCCCCGGCAAGCTGCTGGCCTACAACTGCTCGCCGAGCTTCAACTGGAAGAAGAACCTGGACGACGCCACCATCGCCAAGTTCCAGCGCGAGCTCGGCGCGATGGGCTACAAGTTCCAGTTCATCACGCTGGCCGGTTTCCACAGCCTGAACTACTCGATGTTCAACCTGGCCTACGGATACGCGCGCAACAACATGAGCGCGTTCGTGGAGCTGCAGGAGGCCGAATTCGCGGCCGCCGAGAAGGGCTTCACCGCGGTGAAGCACCAGCGCGAAGTGGGCACGGGTTACTTCGACGCGGTCACCACCACCATCGAAGCGCAGGCGTCGACCGCGGCGCTGAAGGGCTCGACGGAGGACGAACAGTTCTTCGACGCGAAGCACGGCTGATCCCCGCCGCGAGCCTGCCGACCGGCCTTGGTGTGGGCCAGGTCGGTGAGGGCCTCGCGGGCGTCGGCGCGTCCGAAGCGGTCGATCGGCGTGAGGCAGCGCACCAGCGCCGCGTTCTCGTGTCGCTGGAGAATCGCTCTCGCCAAGGGGGAGGACCGCAGGCGCGCGAGGAATGCCGCGTCCGCTTTGAGCGTCTTCATCCGGCGCCCCCTGTCGTCGTAGAACAGTCGTTCCATGACGGGGTCGCGGCGGCGGGCCAGTTCGGACACGGAGGCGAACAGGACGGTCCGTTGGAACTCCTGGAGCGCGAGGACGCGGGCGCTGGCCGGATGCTGCCGCAATGCTGCGGAGAGCCGTTCATGCAGCGTCGCGGCCGGGCCGTCGAACCAGGCTTCCGGGTGACGTTCCGTGCGCAACGCCTGCAGGCGTTCGACACCGGCGGGCAGCAGGGGAAAGGCGGCCCGGCGCTGCTGGTTCAGGCGGAGCAGTCGGCCGTGGCGTTCATGTGCGGAGGCGGGATGTTCGGGCCTGCCGAGGTCCTCCCTGTCGAGGACCGCCAGGATGTCGCTCCATAGCCGGGTGTGGGCCAGCTGATCCTGATGGCCTTCGAATCGGGCCGCCACGTCCCGCAGCACCGTGTCCAGCGGCACGTCACGCAGCCGCTGCCCCAGGTTGCCCAGGCGCATGTCCTGTTTGACCGCGTCAGCCGCGCCGTCGCCCAGATACTGCTCGCGATGCGCGTCGTTGACGCCGGCGCAGATGCTGGCGCCCAGGGTGAGGGCAATGCCTGGCCCCGCGAGGGCGAGCGCGACGGGGGCGCACGCAAGACCCGAAGCGCTGGAGGCCAGCATCAGCCCTTGACCGGCGCTCAACGCGATGTCGCAAGCCTGGCTTCGCCGACTGTCCGCCAGCCGCCAGCGCGTGTCCTGCGCATGCAGCGCGGTGGCGCGCGGGCCGATGTCGACGGCGATCGCCTGCACGGCCGCACGGTCGCGGCGCAGGCGCCGATGGTCCGCGAGGTGGACGCGCAGGTTCGTGGCGCCGGCCGCCATCTGCGCCGCCTGGGCGCCCATCATGGCGCCGCCGGTCGCCGCGTCGAGTGCTCCCTCGGCCGCGTGCGCCGCCGCCACCCCGGCCGCATGACCCCAGGCCTGCGTGACGGCACCGCCCGCTGCGGCAGCCGAGGCGCTCGCGGAGATCACCATGCCGCCGGCCATGCCGGACATGCCGATGCCGGTGAAGAGGGCTGGCCAGCGGGCACGCTTGGCCTGCCGCTGCGCGTCCGTCCCCTTGTGCGCGAGGTGATGCTGGTAGGACGTTTCGGGCGTCTCCAGGTGGCGACTTCGCGCCGCCCTCATTTCCACGACGCTGCGCGCCTGTTTGAGGAAGTCCTGGCAGAGCGCGCTCGTGCCCGGGCGTCGGTGCCACTTCCTGGTGAGGTTGTGCTTCAGCAGCCGGCCGAAACCGCGGGCGCGTTGCCGTTCGCGATCCTCGAACGAGCGCACGCAGTCCGTGTGGCGTTCGATCAATCGGTCGAGATCGCTGTCGCCACCGGCCTCGCCACCGACCTCGTTGGCGGCCACGCCGGATGCCGCTTCGCGCCGCAGTGACTCGATCAGTCGCCGCTGCTGATCCAGATTGGCGCGGACGTGTTCGGGGTACTCCCGGGCGTAACCGCCGTGCGCCGAGGTCACGGCCGCCTTCGCGGAGAGCGCCATGAGCGGGAACAGGGCGGTGAGCAGCCCGAGCTCGATGGCGGGCTGACTCGCGGTCGAGAACGCCGCCGGCAGCGCGCCCGCCACATCGTCCGGACCGTCCAGATTGCGGACCCGATGGAGGATCCGCAGTCGCGACAGGAAACCGGACCCGGAGAAGTCGTCGACCGGCCGGGGATCGGGGGAGAGCAGGCCGCGTCCCACGGTGATGGTCACCGGCTCCGGCTCTGGCTCCGGCGGCGACAAGGGAAAGGCGCTCGGAGCGCCGAGCGGGAAAGAGCCGGTCATGACGAGGAACTCCGTTTTTCAGGAGGACCGCGCCGGGCGGGAGGTGCCGGGTCGCGGTCCCCGATCTTGAAGGGGCGCGCCTGGCTGATGGGACTGGCTGGGGCGAGGCTGCGACGGGCAGCCTGTCGGATCATCCGATCGTCGTCATTTGAAGAGGCCGGGCAGCAACCCGCTGCTGACGTTGCCGACACCCTGGGCCACGCCGGAGATCAGCGGGCCGATGAGGGGAATCTTGCCGGCGACGGACGACACCGCGTTCGCGGCGGCGCTGATGCCGCCGGAGGCCGCGCCGGCGCCGAGCAGGCCGAGGAGGGGAAGAGGCATGGGATCGGGTCCTTGTCAGATGATGGTCCCGACGTAGTGCCTCGGGGGCGTTCCCCGTTCAGCGCGTCGCGGTCTCCGCGGGTCGCGCCGTACCATCGCGCTGCCGCCATTCCTGGATCAGTTCGACCACCGCATCCGGGTCCGCCGGCTTGACGAGGTGGACGTCGAAGCCGGCCTCGTGCGCACGACGGCGATCGTCCTGCTGGCCGTAGCCGGTCAGCGCGATCAGCAGCGCCGCCGCGCCGCCGGGCGCGGCCCGCAGGCGGCGCGCGACTTCGTAGCCGTCCAGTCCGGGCAGGCCGATGTCGAGCAGCACCACGTGTGGCGCCCACGCCGCGGCGGCATCCAGCGCGCAAGGACCGTCGAGCTGCACCGTGGTCTCCAGGCCCGCCAGTTCCAGGAACACCGCCATCGAGTCGGCCGCATCGCGGTTGTCGTCGACGACCATCACGCGGCAGGGGCCGCCGCGGTCGCGCGGCTCGTCGCGGGCCACGGGCGCAGGAGGCGGAACGTCGGCGGTCGTCATCGGTGTTTCCTCCACGGCGGCGGCCGGCAGGCGCACCTCGAATGTCGAGCCGTGGCCCGGCCCATCGCTGTTCGCCACCACGTGACCGTGGTGCAGCTGCACCAGGCGCTGCACCAGCGTCAGTCCCACGCCCAGGCCTCCCTGGTTGCGATCCAGCCCGCGCGGCCCCTGCTCGAACAGGTCGAACACATGCGGCAGCAGCGACGCGGCGATGCCGCGTCCGTTGTCGCGCACGGCCAGGACGAACGTCGCGGAGCGATCGGCGCCCCCCGCCTCCTCGCGGGTCAGCGTCAATTCGATGGACCCGTCCGGGGCGGTGTACTTGCTCGCGTTGTGCACGAGGTTGGTGACGACCTGGATCAGCCGGGCCGCGTCGCCGCGTATCGGCGCCGGATGGTCCGGAAGCTGGAGGCGCAACTGCTGTCCTTGCGACTCGATCAGCGCCTGCACCGGCTCCAGGCCGTGGCGCACGATGTCGCGCAGATCGAGCGTCTCGTTCTTCAGCACGATCTTGCCCTGGCTGATGCGCGCCACGTCGAGCAGCTCGTCGACCAGCCGCGTCAGGTGCTTGGCCTGACGATCGGTGACCGCCACCGCTTCGCCGAGGCGGGTGTCGTCGCCGCCGGCCAACGCGCGCATCACCTCGATCGCGTTGCGGATCGGCGCCAGCGGATTGCGCAGTTCATGCGACAGCATCGCGAGGAACTCGTCCTTGCGACGGCTGGCCTCGAGCAGCTCGGCCTCGGCCTGGCGGCGTTCGACGATCTCCGCCTGCAGCGCGCCGTACAGCCGTGCGTTCTCGAAGGCGATCGCGGCGCGGCCCGCCAGCTCTTCCAGCGTCGGCCAGTCCGGCGGCTGGTGCGGGTCGACCAGCAGCAGACCGCCGAGCGTGCGTTCGCCGGCGACCAGCGGCAGCACGGCGCCGGCGGCGGTGTCGCGATGCAGCAGCGCGCGCGGCGCGGGCTCGTCGTCGGGCAGGCCGGACGGCGCGAAGGTCGGCTGGGCCTGCGCCGTCGGCGAACCGCCCGGCAGCAGCGCCGGCACCATCTGTTCGAGCGCGCTGCGCGTGGCGTTGTAGAGCACCTCGGACAGCATCTGCTCGCGACCCTCGATGAACAGGGGCGCTTCACCGGCGGCGACGGGCGAGTCGCAACGCAGCACGCGCTCGTGCCCATGGCCGGCGTCGCGCAGCCACAGCAGCGCGCGCGAGGCGAAGCTCGGCACCACCAGCGAGAGCAGCCGTCGCATCGCGACGTCCGCGTCCAGCGAATCGGCCAGTTCGCGACCCGCCTGCGCCAGGAAGATCGAGCGCCGCGTGTTCTCCTCGGCGGCGCGCTGCGCGGCCTCGGCGCGCGCGATCGCGATGCGCTCCAGCGCCTGCTGCCGCAGCCGCTGCTGCATGAGGAACAGGTCGACGAAGACGCGCACCTTGCTGCGCAGCACGTCCGGGATCACCGGCGAGAGGATGTAGTCGACCGCCCCGAGCGAGTAGCCCTGTGCCGTCTGCAGCTCGTCCGCGTAGGCGGTGACGAAGATGATGGGCGTGTGCGCCGAACGCCGGTAGCCGCGGATCAGCCGGGCCGTCTCCAGGCCGTCGATGCCCGGCATGTTCACGTCCATCAGGATCACCGCGAACTGCTGGCGCAGCACCTCGCGCAGCGCCTCGCTGCCGGAGCGCGCGATCACCAGGTGCTGGTCGAGGTCGGCCAGGATGGTCTCGAAGACGAGCAGCTTCTCCGGCAGGTCGTCCACGATCAGGATGCTGGCGCGCTCCGCCGCGTCCGGCGTCGCATAGCCGTCGTAGAGCGCGCTCAGCGGCATAGCCAGCCCCGCAGCACGGTAAGCATGTTGGCGGGGTCCACCGGCTTGGAGAGGTAGTCCCAGGCGCCGGCCTCGATGCACTTCTGGCGGTCGCCCTTCATCGCCTTGGCGGTGACGGCGACCATCGGCAGCTCGCGGCCGCGCGGCAGGCGGCGGATCTGCTGCATGGTCTCCAGGCCGTCCATCTCCGGCATCATGATGTCCATCAGCACGATGTCGATGGACGGATCCTCCTGCACGATCCGGATCGCCTCGCGGCCGTTGTCGGCCGAGACGATCACCATCCCGTGCGAGTCCAGCACCGTGGCCAGCGCGAAGATGTTGCGCATGTCGTCGTCGACGATCAGCGCCTTCTTGCCCACCAGCGGACAACTGACCTCCTGCGCGTCGTGCAACGCCTGTCGTTCGCCGTCGCCCATGTCGGCCGGGGCGCGATGCAGGGCCAGCGCCATCGCCGCCAGCGCCGCGTCGGTCCCGGTGGCCGTGCGCACCGGCAGCCCGTGCGGCCGCGTCCAGCGACGGGCGGCGGCCAGGGCCTCGGACGACTCGGGCGCGCCCGGCGTCCCCGTCGCATTCGCCGATCCGGCACTGCCTGCGGTGTTCAAGGCGACCACCGGCAGCGGCAGCGTGCCGGGCCGCTGCTCGAGCGCATCCAGCACGTCCTGCGGACCGAAGGCGCTGGCGACCGCGTCCACCAGCAGCGCGTCGACGCCGGGCAGCACCTCGCGCGCCTGAGCCGCCGTCTGCACGAACACGGTCTCGACGTCGCTGCCCAGCGGTGACAGCAGCGCGAGCCGCTCCGCGCTCTCGGGCATCGCCACCGCGAGACGTCGTCGCGGACGGTCCAGGTAGCGCTGCAGGTCGCGCAGGGCGACCTCGACGTCGTCGCGCGACTGCAGCGGCTTGGCCAGGAAGCCCAGGGCGCCGGCCTGCAGCGCGCGTTCGCGCGCGTCGTCCGTGGAGACCACGCACACCGGGAGGTGGCGCATGTCGGGATCGGACTTGAGCCGGTCCAGCACGCGCCAGCCCTGCATGTCGGGCAGGAAGATGTCCAGCGTGATCAGGCTGGGCCGGAACTCCTGCGCCATCGCGAGCGCGCCCGCGCCGGTGGTCGCCACCAGACCCTTCATGCCGCCCTGGCGCGCCGCTTCGAGCAGCACGCCCGCGAAGGCCAGGTCGTTCTCGACGATCAGCAGCACCCGGTCGCCGCTGGCGATGTCCTCGCGGTCGTCCTTGGCGACGTTGGCGAACACGATGCTGTCCGGCGGCGTGTCCATCTGGACGCGGTGCGCGTCCAGCGGCGTCATGCCGCTGTCGCGGCTCGCGTCGGCGCTGCCATCGCTGCTGCCATCGCCGTTGCCGCCGGCCTTGCCATTCCCGTTCCGGCTGTCGTGGTCCTCGCCCGTCCGGCCGGACGGCGCCCGCCGTGCGGCCGCGCGCTGCACGGCCGCCTCGGCCAGTTCCGCGGCGGTGATCGCGGCCGGGGAGTGGGTCGGCAGGTCGTCGCGCTCTTCGCCGGCGGTGGTGCCGTTCGGCGCGCCGGAGGTCCCGGCTGCCCCGGATCTGGCCGGCGTGCCCGGCGCGTTGCGCGGACGCGCGTTGCGTGCCGGCGCATAGTGCTGCGGCAGGTAGAGCGTGAAGGTGGAGCCGCGGCCCGGCGCGCTGACGAGCCGGATCTCGCCGCCCAGCAGCCGCGCGAGTTCGCGGCTGATGGCCAGGCCCAGGCCGGTGCCGCCGTACTTGCGCGAGGTCGAGCCGTCGGCCTGCTGGAAGGCCTCGAAGATGATCTGCTGCTTGTCGGCGGAAATGCCGATGCCGGTGTCCGCGACCGCGAACGCGATCACCTGGCCGGCATGGTTGAGCGCCTCGTTGTCGGCCGACCAGCCCTCGGCCGCCGCGCTCACGCTGAAGGTGACCTGCCCCTGGTGCGTGAACTTGAAGGCGTTGGACAGCAGGTTCTTGATGATCTGCTGCAGCCGCTTGACGTCGGTGACCAGCGACTTGGGCAGCGGCGGGTCCATCTCCACGGCGAAGCCGACGTGCTTGGAATCCGCGAAGTGGCGGAAGCTGCGCTCCACCGAGCGCTGCAGCTCGTCCAGCCGCAGCTCGCTGACGTCGACGGCCACCGTGCCCGACTCGATCTTGGACAGGTCCAGGATGTCGTTGATCAGCATCAGCAGGTCGTTGCCGGACGCGTGGATGGTCTTGGAGAACTCGACCTGCTTGAGCGTGAGGTTGCCCTCGCTGTTCTTGCAGAGCTGGTCGGACAGGATCAGCAGCGAGTTCAGCGGCGTGCGCAGCTCGTGCGACATGTTGGCGAGGAACTCGGACTTGTACTTCGAGGTCAGCGCCAGCTGCTCGGCCTTTTCCTCCAGCGCCTGGCGGGCCTGTTCGACCTCGGTGTTCTTGCGCTCGACCTCCTGGTTCTGGTGGGCCAGCAGCTGCGCCTTTTCCTGCAGCTCGCCGTTGGTCTGCTGCAGTTCCTGCTGCCGCCGCTGCAGTTCTTCCGCGAGCGACTGCGACTGGATCAGCAGGTCTTCCGTGCGGGTGCTGGCCTCGATCGTGTTGATCACGATGCCGATGGATTCGGTCAGCTGGTCCAGGAAGGCCTGGTGGGTGGAGCTGAAGCGCTCCAGCGAGGCCAGTTCCAGCACGCCGCGCACGCGGCCTTCGAAGACCACGGGCAGCACCAGCACTTCCATCGCGGCGGTCTCGCTGAGGCCCGACGCGATGCGGAAGGCCGTGCCCGGCACGTTGGTGAGCAGGATCTTCTCCTGGTCCAGCGCGCACTGGCCGACCAGCCCCTGGCCCAGCGCCAGTTCCTTGCCGTGCGTGGCCAGGCCGCCGGAGGCGTAGCTGGCGATCAGCTTCAGGCGGGGCATCTCGCCGCGCATGTTGAGCACGAAGAACTCGGCCTGCTGCACGCCCACGACGGGCGCCAGTTCGCTCAGGATCAGCTGACCGACGGTCACCAGGTCCTTCTGGCCCTGCAGCATCCGCGTGAACTTGGCCAGGTTGGTCTTGAGCCAGTCCTGCTCGGTGTTCTTCTGCGTCGTGTCCTTCAGGTTGCGGATCATCTCGTTGATCGTGTCCTTGAGGGACGCGACCTCGCCCTGCGTCTCGACGGTGATCGAGCGCGTCAGGTCGCCCTGGGTCACGGCGGTGGCGACCTCCGCGATCGCGCGCACCTGCGTGGTCAGGTTGGCGGCGAGCTCGTTCACGTTCTCCGTCAGGCCCTTCCAGGTGCCGGATGCGCCCGGCACCTTGGCCTGGCCGCCGAGCTTGCCTTCGACGCCCACCTCGCGGGCGACGGTGGTCACCTGGTCGGCGAAGATCGCCAGCGTGTCCGTCATCGAGTTGATGGTGTCGGCCAGCGCGGCGATCTCGCCCTTGGCCTCCACGGTCAGCTTCTGCGCCAGGTCGCCGTTGGCCACCGCGGTCACCACCTTGGCGATGCCGCGCACCTGGCCGGTCAGGTTGCCGGCCATGAAGTTCACGTTGTCGGTCAGGTCCTTCCACGTGCCCGAAACGCCGCGCACCGTGGCCTGGCCGCCGAGGCGGCCTTCGGTGCCCACCTCGCGCGCCACGCGGGTCACTTCCGCCGCGAACGAGGAGAGCTGGTCCACCATCGTGTTGATCGTGGTCTTGAGCTCCAGGATCTCGCCGAGCACGTCGACGGTGATCTTCTTGGACAGGTCGCCCGCGGCCACGGCCTTGGTCACGTCGGCGATGTTGCGCACCTGCGAGGTCAGGTTGGACGCCATCGAGTTGACCGAGTCGGTCAGGTCCTTCCACGTCCCGGCCACGCCCTGCACGTCGGCCTGGCCGCCGAGCTTGCCCTCGGTGCCGACCTCGCGCGCGACACGGGTCACCTCCGCGGCGAAGGAGCGCAACTGGTCCACCATCGTGTTGACGGTGTTCTTGAGCTCCAGGATCTCGCCCTTCACGTCGACGGTGATCTTCTTGGACAGGTCGCCCGCGGCCACGGCGGTGGTCACTTCCGCGATGTTGCGCACCTGCGAGGTCAGGTTGCCGGCCATGAAGTTCACCGACTCGGTCAGGTCCTTCCAGGTGCCGGCCACGCCCTGCACGTCGGCCTGGCCGCCGAGCTTGCCCTCGGTGCCAACTTCGCGCGCCACGCGGGTCACTTCCGCGGCGAAGGAACGCAACTGGTCCACCATCGTGTTGACGGTGTTCTTGAGCTCGAGGATCTCGCCCTTCACGTCGACGGTGATCTTCTTGGACAGGTCGCCCGCGGCCACGGCCTTGGTCACGTCGGCGATGTTGCGCACCTGCGAGGTCAGGTTGCCGGCCATGGAGTTGACCGAGTCGGTCAGGTCCTTCCAGGTGCCGGACACGCCTTCCACGCGCGCCTGGCCGCCGAGCGAGCCTTCCGTGCCGACCTCGCGCGCGACGCGGGTCACTTCCGACGCGAAGGAGCGCAACTGGTCCACCATCGTGTTGATGGTGCCCTTGAGGGTGAGGAACTCGCCCTTGACGTCGACCTCGATCTTCTTGGACAGGTCGCCCTGCGCGACGGCGGTGGTCACGTCGGCGATGTTGCGGACCTGGTCGGTCAGGTTGCCGGCCATGGAGTTGACCGAGTCGGTCAGGTCCTTCCAGGTGCCGGCGACGCCCTTGACCTCGGCCTGGCCGCCGAGCTTGCCTTCGGTGCCGACCTCGCGGGCGACGCGTGTCACCTCGGCGGAGAAGTCGCCGAGCTGCTCCACCATCCGGTTGATGGTCTTGGCGGTGTGGAGGAACTCGCCCTGCAGCGGGCGGCCTTCGGACTCCAGCGCCATGGACTTGGTGAGGTCGCCCTCGGCGACCGCGCCGATGACGCGCGCGGCTTCGCTGGTGGGGTGGACCAGGTCGTCGATGAGCGCGTTGATGCACTCGATCTGCTGGCCCCAGAAGCCGCGCAGTTCGGGCAGGGTGGCGCGCTGCTTGAGGCGGCCTTCGCGGCCGACGACCTGCCGCAGCCGGGAGAGTTCCGCAGCCATCGAGGCGTTCTGCTCGACGACCTCGTTGAACGCGTCGGCGAGCTTGCCGGCCACGCCGGTCCAGTGGAAGGGCAGACGCACGTCCGGGTCCCCGCGGCGCAGCGCGTGCAGCGCCAGCAGCATCGCATTCAGGTGTTCGGCCGGGACCACGGCCACCGCTTCTTCCAAGACGCTCACTTGAGGACTCCCGACGGCCGTCTGATCGCGGCTCAACCGAGGGACTTTAGCCGTACGACAACGCTGACGGGGCCTGGGTTTAGGAGGGGCGGGGTCGGGCACGTGGCTTGCCTTCAGGGGGTGTGGACGGACGGCGGAAGTCGCCCGCGCTGGGTTGCGCGTGGACCGCCGTTGCGTCGTGTTGCATACAGGGAGAAGACTTCGATGTCCGACACATCGGCTCACATGCCGCCCCAGGCGCCGCAGCAGTCGCCGCACGCGCTCAGGGTCCTGGTGATCGACGACGATCCGGAAGGCGCGCGCAGCCTCAGCGAGCTGTTCCGCTGCTACGGCTGCGCGACCTCGGTCGCCTACAGCGGCCGGGTCGGCCTGCGGCTGCTGAAGCTGTTCAAGCCCGAGCTGGTCTTCGTCGACTTCGACATGCCGGACATGAACGGGTTGGAGGTGGTGTCCGAGGCCAAGCTGATCGACGCCGAGGCCGGCCGCCGCACCATGTATGTGTGCCTGACCGGCGGCGGTCCGGAGATCACCGACGAGTCGGCGGGGGCCGCCGGCTTCAACCGCCTGCTCTACAAGCCGCTGAATGTGACTGATCTTCTGGCGGTATTGCTGGCGGCAAGACCGGGCAATTTCTCGGCGTCGGGCGCCGCTCCGGCGATCCGGCCCGCGCGTGTGACGTACAGGGATCGCACACCCAAGCATTGAGGAGGCGGCGAGTGTGGCGGCGACGCCATGACTTGAGCGGAGCGGACTTCCCCTTTGGAGGGAGTTGATGCGATGGCAATCAATTGATTGCCAAAAGCAAGTAATTGTCGGACGATGCGGTCATGCCTCAGACTGACCGCATCGAAGCCGTTCGCCGCTTCAACCGCTTCTACACGCGCCACATCGGCGTCCTCAACGAGGGCCTGCTCGACTCCCCATTCAGCCTGACCGAGGGGCGCATCCTGTTCGAGCTCGCGCATCTCGAGGACGCGGACGGCATCACCGCCACCGACCTGGGCCGTCTGCTCGATCTCGACGGCGGTTATCTGAGCCGTCTGCTGCGCGATCTGAAGGAGCGCGACCTCGTGCGCGCCACGCGCAGCGCGGTCGATGCGCGCCAATCGCTGCTGCAGCTGAGTCCCGCCGGGCGCAAGGCCTTCAAGCCGCTGGAACGCCGCTCCCAGGAGCAGGTCGGCGTGCTGCTCGGCCAGCTCGGCGAAGCGCAGCAGATGGAACTGCTCCAGGCCTTCCGCCGGGTGCAGGGCCTGCTCGAAGCGCGGGACGACAAACCCGCGAAGCAGAGTTTCATCCTGCGGCCGCACCGGCCCGGCGACATGGGATGGATCGTGTCGCGGCATGGCGCGCTGTATGCGCGCGATTATCAATTCGACGTGCGCTTCGAGGCGCTGGTGGCGCGGATCGCCGCCGACTTCATCGAGCGCTTCGACGCCCGCCGCGAAGCGTGCTGGATCGCCG
This sequence comes from Rubrivivax sp., assembly GCA_004210455.1. GTDB lineage: Bacteria > Pseudomonadota > Gammaproteobacteria > Burkholderiales > Burkholderiaceae_C > Roseateles. Next base: position 71,302 of record SEFA01000008.1, read on the forward strand.
AGCGCGACGGCGTGAACATCGGCAGCGTGGCGCTGGTGCAGGCGCGCGACGAGGCGACGGATGCGCCCGTCGACGGCGTCGCGCAGCTGCGGCTGCTGCTCGTCGAGCCGGCCGCGCGCGGGCTCGGACTGGGCGACCGGCTCGTCGCCGAATGCCATCGCTTCGCGCGCGAAGCGGGTTACCAGCGCGTCCGGCTGTGGACCAACAGCCAGCTCGATGCCGCCAAGCACATCTATCGCAAGGCGGGGTACCGGCAGGTCGGGACAGAGCCCTTCATCGGCTTCGGACTGGATCTTGTCGGAGAGACCTGGGAGCTTGACCTCTCGTCGGCCGCCTCATTGCCGTGAGGCCTGCTGGTAGCGATGTTCGTAGCGCTGGAGGATGGGCTGGAGTTCCCGGAGCAACTTGTCATTGTCTGCGCTCAAGACGGTCCGAATCGCCACTTCATCAGCCGTTCCGCTGAAGCCGCCAGCTGCGACGATCCTTTTCGATTCCTTGCGGAGACGAAGCTCGCGATCCCTCAACTCGGCGAAATCGACACCGGGAGGAACCCATGTCGCGAATCGAGCGTCGCGAAGGAGAGTGACGAGCTGCGCCCGCTGCATCGATTGCATCAAGCCTGGGGAGGTCTCGTTGATCTCCCGATCGTCGTCGCCGCGTGGACTTGAGGCGAACGTGTCCAGCAGGTCCGGCGCGAGCGCCAGGGCGAGGCCGTAGAGCTCCACCAGCGAGGCGGTATCGACGAGCAGGCGCGCATTCTCGGCTGCCCATCGACGCGCCGCTGCGTTCTCGAACGTGCGTGCGAGTACGTCGTTGTCGCCATTCATCTGCGCCGCGTAGTGGGACAGTACGAGCGTCTCATTGGCCTTGAAGACGCGCTGGAATTCCTGGCACATCCCGCGCATGAACTCGTCATGCTGGGCCAGCGCGCGACGAAGCGTATCGGGTCGAGACGCTCCGGCCTCGATCTTCTGCCGGGAAGGAATGAGGAGAGCCTGGCGCAAGGTGGACGCGAAGCCAGTGCAACTGGCCTGCGCCTGCCGCGTCACGGGGGACACGATGGCGGCAAGCTTCTGTTTGTCCGCCTCTGCCCGGGCGAGCGGGTTGACAAAGAGCCATTGCGCGGCAATGACCAGGGCGATGCCTGTTCGACGGATGGTGATCATTCTGAAGCTCCTCCCTTGAGCAGCGTGCATGGCGCTGCGAAGCCGCGCATTCTCGTCGTTCTGTCGAGCGCGGAGTGCTTCCAGGGATCCGGTCGGACCTTATCGGCGGGTCCTGGAAATCGGATCTGCAAACGACTGTCTGACGATCGCCGGTGGTGTCATCGACCCGCAGCGACAGTGGTGTCGCCGACACACCGAGCCGTGACGATTTCCCGCGATCCCTGCATCGCCGGCATGTCGGTGGCGTCGACTTGGCCGACTGGTCCCACGATCCGTACGATTGCCGGCTTTCCTTTTCGAATGCCGACCGTGAAGTACCCGTCTTCCCTTCGCCTCGCGAGCGTTGCCGCGCTGACCACCCTGCTATGCGCCTGCAGCACGCCGCCCAAACCCTATGTTGCCCCGGCGGCAGCCCCGAAAGCCGAAGTGCGTAGCGCCCTCTACAGTGGCATCGGCCGGAATTCCGGCGTCGACGTGTACGTCTACTCCCCGGGCCAGGGTGGCCCCAACGGGCTGCTCTACACCGTGCGCGGCGAAGACTCCAAGCCAGCGGGTTATGTGCCGCTCGAGGCGGGCCGGCTGCTCCAGTTCAGCTATCACGAGTTCATGCCCGGCAACCGGTACTGCGCGGTGTCGTTCAAGGCCATGCTGGAGCCCGGCAAGCGCTACACGCTCAACGGCGGCTTCAACAACGAGCCGGGGCTGATCCCGATCCTGATGGACAAGCGCACTTGCCGGATGGGCCTGACCGACGATGCCACCGGCCTGCCCGTCCTCGCGATTCCGGTGAAGTGAGTCGGCAGGAGGTCGCAGAGTCCTTCCAGGGATTCGGGTGGGACCTTGTCGGCGAAACTTGGGAACTCGACCTCCGGACGACCGTCCGACTTCTTTCCCGACCCATGAATCTCGACCTGTACCTGGACTGGACCGGCCTGCGCGGCGACCTCGCCGACGTCGCGGCGTCCCCTTCGTTCGCGGAGGCCGTGCGCAAGCACCAATCGGCGCTGCAATCGCTGCTGACGCCGGAGGCGCTGGACGCCACGCTGGTGAGCTGGCGCTTCCGCGTGCCTGAACTCGGCGAAGGCGGTGCCTGCTCCCTGTTCGGACAGCTGGCCGAGCTGCCCTATGAACTCGCCGGCATCCTGGGCGGGCAGGGCGCGGACAACCAGCGTCTGCTGGCCGAGGCCACCCTCGTCACGCGTTACTACCGCGAGCACAGCCGCAGCCACTGGTTCGGCGTCTACCAGGCGCGGCGAAAGTCCGCCGACGAGGCCGTGCTGGTGAAGCTGGCCTACTTCGGCGCCGAGAGCCGGGCCGAGTTCCCGTTGACCGAGGCCTTCGCCGCGGGCAGCAACAACAGCGCCGTGGGCCTGAGCGGCCGGGCGCGGTTGATCAACGACGTGGCCGCCTTCGTCGCCGAGGGCGGCGGCTACTACACCTGCGACCCCAAGGTGAACGCCGAAGCCTGCCTGCCGCTGTTCGACGCCGACCGGCGGGTCGTGGGCATCCTGGACTCCGAAGCCTTCGACAAGGATTTCTTCGGCGGCGACGAACTGGCGCTGGTGATCGCCGTGGCGATCACGCTGTCGGACGGCCTGATCGCGCGACCGGGTGCCCCTCATCCGGATTGATGAGGCGCCGGACCGACGGCCCGGATTAGGCTGAGGGCTCCACTCCTGGAGCCCGCCGTGAGCCTTGAAGAAAGCTTCCGCGACAGGACCTTCGTCGTCGACGATCCCGATGCACGCATCCGCAGCGACGACGACCTGATGGCCTTCGTCGCGATCCCGGGCGGCGGCTTCAAGAAGATCGCCAAAGGGACGTCGGTGCGCATTCTCGACGTCAGGCTCGAGGAAGCCGGCAGCAAGAAGCGCATCGTCTTCGGCAGGGCCGCCGCGGCGGACGGCGGGGACGTGCTGGGCTGGACCTCGACGCGCAACCTCGCCGGCAGCTTCATGAACGAGACGATCGGTCTCGTGCCGCCCGAGCCCGGCGCGACGCGCTTCGGCCCGAACGCCGCCTGGGACAACGGGGCGTTCCTGGAGCAATTGGACCTCGTCGCGATCGTGGACTCGAACCTGGAGATCGAGCGCCTGGCGATGAAGACCATCGCGCCGTTCGCGGCGCTGGTGGCGGCCGCCCGGGATGACGGCGTCAGGATCACGCTCAACAGCGGCTTCCGGTCCTACCCGGAGCAGAAGCTGCTGCACGACGGCTTCGTGCGCGGACTGCCCGGCTTCAACACGGCCGCCAAGCCGGGCTTCTCGAAACACCAGAACGGCATCGCCTTCGACCTCTCCGTCGCCGGCAGCGACGGCAACCCGACCTACGAGTGGCTCAAGCGGCACGCGACCTCGTTCGGTTTCGTGCGCACGGTCAGCAAGGAGCCCTGGCACTGGGAGTTCGACGAGGCCAAGGCGCAGGCCGCGCGAGCGGGCGGCGGCTTCAGGACGCCGAACGTGCGGGACTGAGCGCGCCTCCCAGTCGCGGGATCGCCCCGCGTCGCGGCGGGCCGACGCAGCCTACACTCCCGCGTTGCAACCGGCCCGGGCAGGGGCGCCCGTGCCGGCGGTTGACCGCTGGAGCGCCATGCACGACTCATCCGCCATCTCCGCGATGGCCCCTATCCGCGGCGACATGGCCGCCCGCGTGCGCGCCTTCGACTGGGGCGCGACCCCGCTCGGTCCCATCGAGCGCTGGCCCGCCTCGCTGCGCGCCGTGGTCGCGACGATGCTGGAGTGCCAGCTGCCGATGTACCTCGCCTGGGGCGAGGACCTCATCCAGGTCTTCAACGACGCCTACCGGCCCATCCTGGGCGCCAAGGCGGATGCCGCGCTCGGCGGTCGCGCGCCGGAGACCTGGGCCGAGATCTGGGCCACCATCGGCCCGATGTGGCGCCAGGTCCTGGACGGCGAGCCGCTCGGTTTCGACGACTTCAAGCTGACCATCGACCGTTTCGGCTACCCGGAGGATGTCTACTTCAACTTCTCCTACAGCGCCGTGCGCGACGACCAGGGGCGCGCGGCGGGCGTGCTGGTGACCTTCGCCGAAACCACCGAGAAGGTATTGCTGTCGCGCCGGCTGGGCTTCCTGGACGGGCTGGCGCAGGCCACGCGCGGGCTGACCGATCCGGCCGACGTGATGCGGGTGACCGCGGAGCGGCTGGGACGTCACCTCGGCGTCAACCGCTGCGCGTACGCCACGGTGCGCGCCGACGAGGACACCTTCGACGTCATCGGCGACTTCAACGACGGCGTGGCCAGCATCGTCGGCACCTACCGCTTCGGCGACTTCGGCCAGGAGGTGCTGCGCCTGATGCGCGCCGAGCAGGCGTTCGTGAACCACGATGTCGACCTCGATCCGGTCACCGCCGGCTCCGACCTCGGCGCCTATGCGCGCACCGGCATCCAGTCGGTGATCTGCGTGCCGCTGCACAAGGACGGGCGCTTCGTGGCCGCGATGGCGGTGCATCAGCGCGAGCCGCGCCACTGGACGGTCGAGGAGATCGCGCTGGTGAAGGTGGTCGTCGCGCGCTGCTGGGAGGCGCTGGAACGCACCCGCGCCGAGGCGGCGCTGCGCGAGGAAGCGCGTCTGCTGGAGACGCTGAACCGCACCGGCGCGGCGCTCGCCGCGGAGCTCGACATCGGCGCGCTGGTGCAACGCGTGACCGACGCGGCGACCGAGCTCACGGGTGCGCGCTTCGGCGCGTTTTTCTACAACGGCCTCGACGAGCAGGGCGAGGCCTACCTGCTGTACGCGCTGTCCGGCGCGGACCGCAAGGACTTCGAGACGCTGGGCCATCCGCGGCCGACCGCGCTGTTCGGGCCGACCTTCCGCGGCGAGCCCTCGATCCGGGTGGACGACGTGATGACCGATCCGCGCTACGGGCAATGGGGGCCGCATCACGGCAAGCCGCCCGGGCACCTGCCGGTGCGCAGCTACCTGGCGGTGCCGGTGATCAGCCGTTCGGGCGAGGTGCTGGGCGGCTTGTTCTTCGGTCATGAGGACGTCGCCGTCTTCACCGAACGCAGCGAGCGGCTCGCGGAAGGCATCGCCAGCCAGGCCGCGATCGCGATCGACAACGCGCGGCTGTACGCCGCCTCGCGAGAGGCGATGGTGGAGCGCACGCGCCTGCTGGAGAGCGAACGCACCGCGCGCCTGGCCGCCGAGCAGGCCGGGCTGGTGAAGGACGAGTTCCTGGCGACGCTGTCGCATGAGCTGCGCACGCCGCTGAGCGCGATCACCGGCTGGGTCCACATCCTGCGGCGCAAGTTCGGCGACGAGCCGCCGGATCTGAAGAAGGGCATCGACGTCATCGAGCGCAGCGCCAAGGCGCAGGCGCAGCTGATCGAGGACCTGCTCGACATGAGCCGCATCACGACAGGCAAGCTGAGCCTGGAGATCGCGCCCGTCTCCGCGACCGGTTTCACGCTGGCGGCGGTGGAGCTGCTGACGCCGGCGGCGGAACGCGCCGGCGTGCGCCTGGGCCTCGAGGTGTCGGCCGATCCCGGCGCGACCGTGATGGGGGATGCCGCGCGGCTCCAGCAGGTGGCGGCGAACCTCATCGCCAACGCCGTCAAGTTCACGCCGCGCGGCGGCGAGGTGCGCGTGCTGCTGCGCGGCGGGCCGACGGCGACGGATCTGATCGTCGAGGACACCGGCATCGGCATCGCGCCGGCCTTCCTGCCTTTCGTGTTCGAACGCTTCCGGCAGGCCGACGGCTCGATGACGCGGCGTCACGGCGGGCTGGGACTGGGGCTGTCGATCGTGCGCAACCTCGTCGAGCTCCATGGCGGCACCCTGCGCGCCGAGAGCGACGGGGAAGGGCGCGGCTCGCGATTCACGGTGACGCTGCCGGTGATGGGCGCGCGGGCGGTCGATGCTGCGGCGAGGGAAGCCGGAACGACCGCGGGTCGGGATCCCGGGCCGGCCGATCGCGTGTCGCTCAAGGGCGCTCGCATCCTGGTCGTCGACGACGACGAGTCCGTGCGCGAGATGGTGGTGCGGGCGCTCAGCCTGCAAGGCGCTCAGGTGGTCGCGGCGGCGAGCGGCGCCGAGGCGCTCGGTCTGCTGCCGGGCTCGGATGTCAACCTGCTGATCTCCGACCTGGGCATGCCGGCGATGACGGGGTTCGAGTTGCTCGCGCACGTGCGCGCGCTGCCCGCCGGGCAGGGCGGGGAGGTGCCTGCGATCGCGCTCACCGCCTTCGCCCGGGAAACCGATCGGCGCCAGGCGCTCGAAGCCGGCTTCCGCGCCCACTTCCGCAAGCCGGTGGAATTCCCCGCTCTGGTGCGCGCGATCCAGGAGATGGGGTTGTCCTGACGACGTCAGGCCGCCTGCGCTCCCGGCTGTCCGGCCTCCACCGCGAATTTCGCCGCCGTGAACAGCGGGCTCTTCGCGTCCCACGGCGTCTGCACGCTGCGCAGCTCGGCCTCCAGCCGCTCGGCGCGCAGTTCGAAGCGCATGTAGCCGCGCTGGTCGCTGCGCCCGTACCGGATGTGCGGATTGAAGGGCAGGGCGTGGTCCAGCCGCGCCTGCTCCATCCCGTTGCTGGAGATCGACGTGCCGCAGAACTCGCTGGCCAGCACCGGGGCCTTGTCGTCGTCCCAGTCGAGCTTCAGGTCGGCGACATAGTTCGCATGCACGTCGCCGCCGAGCACGACCGCGTTCGGCACGCGCCGCGCCTCCAGGTCGCGGAGCAGCCGCTCGCGGGCGAAGGGATAACCGTCCCAGCCGTCGGTCCAGTAGCGCCCCGGTCCCTTCGCCGGATCCTGCGAGTTGAACCGCGCCATCAGCGTCTGCTGCGCGAGCAGGTTCCAGGGGCGCGTCGCGTCCCAGCTGTCGCGCAGCCACTGCTCCTGCGGCGCGCCCAGCAGCGTGCGCTGCGGATTGCGCAGGGACGCACAGTCCTTGAGATCCACCGTATTGGAGCCGCCGCGGCCCGCTTTCGGGCAGACCTGCGGATCCCGCCACGAGCGGTCGTCGATCGTGACGAGCCGCGCCAGGCCGCCCCAGTCGTAGCGCTGGTTCAGCGTCATGTCGGCACCGCGCGGGCGCTGCTGTTTCGGGAAGGGCTGATGCTCCCAGTACGCCTGCGCGGCGGCGATGCGGCGCTGGTGGAAGTCCGGGGCCAGGTCTTGCGAGACGTCGCCCGCCCAGTCGTTCTGCGTCTCGTGGTCGTCCCAGGTGAGGATCCATGGCGCGGCGGCATGCATGGCCTGCAGCTGCGGATCGGACTTGTACTGCGCGTAGCGCTGGCGATAGTCGTCCAGGGTCCGGCACTCGCCGCCGCGATGCCGTCGCGGTGACTTGCTGGAGGCGGCGCTGGCGGACTCGTAGATGTAGTCGCCGAGGAAGAGCACCAGGTCGAGGTCCTGCTTCGCCATGTCGCCCCAGGCGGCGTATTCGCCGTGGTCGTAACGCTGGCAGGAGGCGATGGCGAAACGCAGCGACGAGGTCGCCGCGGCCGGCCCGCCCGCGGCCGGCGCGGTGCGCGTGCGGCCCGCCGGGCTCTGCTGGCCCATCGCCCGGAAGCGATACCAGTACCAGCGGTCGGGACGCAGACCGTCAGGTTCGGCGTGTACGCTGTGGGCGGTGTCGGGCTCGGCCCGCTCGGTGCCGCGCGCGACGACGGTCTTGAAGGCCTCGTCCTCCGCCAGTTCCCACTGCACCGATACCGTTTTCGGGAGCGCCTCGCCAATCAGCCGCGTCCACAGCACGACGCGCTGGGCGCGCGGGCTGCCGGAGGCGACGCCCAGTGCGAACAGCGGCGCGCCGGAGCCGCCGGCGGCGTCGGCATGGCGGAGCAGGGCCGGGGCGCAGCCGGCGGCGAGGGCGGCCTGGAGCAGGCCGCGGCGCGAGGGAGTCCAGAGGCAAGTCATGACCCCGGAATCTAGCCGCGAAATCTGACGTCCGTGCTGGCGTTGTCGCCACCTGTCGCGCTCATGAATCAGGTGTAAGAGTTGGTCAGGTGGAGGCAAAGAACCTGGAAGGATCGTTGATCATTCGCCGCCTTTTCAGATTCGCACGTCGCCCCCCATGATGGTTCCCTACCCCAAAGCGGTCATCTCCGTTGCCGCGTTCCTCGCTGCAGCGTCGTTTGCCGCCTACAAGGCCGGGAGCGGTCAACCCCCTGCGCGCAGCCCGGTCACGGCGCCGGTCGCGAAGGGCGGCGGCGGCAACGACATCATCGGACCCGTGCGACCGTCGGCATCGGCCATGGCCGCCGCGGCCAGGAAACCGAAATTCGCGCTGACCGGTGGCGTGCCCACGCCGCCGCCGGTGGTCGCGCCGCCCGCCGTGCCCGCCACGGTGACGGCCCGCACCGCAGCGGCGGTGCCGATGCGATCCGGTCCCGTCGCGACCTCGTCCACTTCGGTCGCCGCCGCGCCCGCGCCGGTCGGCGTGATGGCGCTTTACCTGCCGGGGCCGGCGGCCACGCCGTCGCCGTCGCCCGCACCGAGTCCCGCGCCGACGCCGGCGCCGGCCCCCGCACCGACGACCGCCCCGGCGGTCACGCCCGAGCCCGCGACCACTGTCACGCCGGCGCTGCTGGGGGTGGAGCTCGCGCAGACGCATGTGATCCCGCCCGGCGGCCGCACGCTGCAGTCGCCCAACGAGGCCAAGCTCAACAAGAACCGCAAGCTGCAGCTGGTCGCCGACCGCGCGGCGCTGCTGATGCTGCAGCCCGACGTGGCGGACGGCGCCGTCGTCACGCTGAAGGTCCGCGCGAAGCTGGCCGACGGCCGCACGCTTGGCCCGCTGACGATGAACGCGCCGGCCCGGCTGCCGACGTCGGACGGCGGCGGCGTCGCCTATTCGTCGGTGAAGTACAGCGCGCTGCTGCCCAAGGAGTGGTTGCAGATCGGCACGACGCTGGAGGTCGGCCAGACCGACTTCTCGTCGCCCCGCACGATCGCGCTGACCGTCACGCCGGCCACGACGCTGAAGCATCACACGGTGCCGATCTACCTGTTCGGCGCGCGCGCCGCGCAGTCGGTCGTGCCGGACTTCAACCTCGGCGCGACGTCGACGGCGGGTTATCCGATCGACGCTGAATACCGCGAGAAGCTGCCGGTCGCCAAGCTCGACACGCGCGTCGTCGGCGCGGTCACGATCGACCAGCTCGCGGTGCCCGGGCGCAACGACGACAAGTTCTGCTATCCCGCGATGACGGTGTCCTCATGGGCCGACTTCCGCGCCATCGACGGCGACGCGAACAGCCGGATGCTGCGCGTCCTGCGCGACATGCGCGGCTGGACGGCCAACCGCGACCGCGCATTCGCGGCGGGCTTCTACGGCTTCGTCCAGACGATCAGCGGCGGCAGGCAGGTCGCGGCCGCCACCGGCGGCGGCCTGGGCGGCATCGGCGTGGCCGTGTCGGGCGTCGACACGCGGCCCGAGGCGATCTACTCGGCCGTCTTCCATCACGAGATGGGCCACGCCTACGGGCTGCCGCATGCGGACACGGCGGCGGAGGCGGGCGACGATCCCTATCCGCAAGGCACCAAGAGCGGCTCGGCCTGGGGTTTCGACAGCGTCAGGCAGCAGCTGCTCACGACGCGTGAATTCAGCGGCCAATCCTGCGACAACCGCACCGTCGACGGCGTCTGCTACCAGCGCACGCCGATGTCGGGCGGCGAGGAAGACAGGAATGCGCAGAGCTACCGGTGGAATGCGTTCTCGGATTACCAGGCGGCGATCCTGCAACAAGGCTTCCTGGAAAAACTCTTCCCGGACGCGACCTTTGACGGCGGCTACAAGCGCTGGAACCGTACGACCGGCGCCTTCGAGAAGGTCACCGGCGAGGACCGCGCACGGGCCGGCACCGACGTCCTGCAGCTCGACCAGCAGGTCCAGACGGTCATCGGCACGGTCTCCCACTTCAACCTCGCGCCGACGGCCAGCACGATGGTCGTGACGCCGGCGTGGACGGGCAACCTGCCGCAGCGCGTCGACCCGACGGTGCAGGCCGATGTGGACCGCATCCTGAGCGACAAGCCGGGCGGCTGGAACGGCTACTACTGCGTCAACAGCGGCTGCGACTACACCCTGGTGGCGACCTACGCCGACGGCTCGGTGCTGCGTCACCTGCTGCCGATCGGCTACCGCGACTGGAACAAGCCCAACGATGCGACCGGCTACAAGCGCGGCGCCAAGGACGCGACCAGCGCGGACAACTTCTCCACCTTCGCCGTGAACCTGCCCACCGGCCGCGGCGGCCTGGTGAAGCTGCAGCTGTTCAGCACGCCGCACGGCTCGCTATGGCAGACGCGCTTCACCGTGCTGAACGCCGCGGATCTCGGCGGCAGCCTGCCGCTGGTCAACGAGTGGACCCCGGCCGATGCGAACACCGGCGGCCGAGGCGCCTCGGGCACGACGCAGTTCGACGTCGCGTCCTGCAAGGTCGGCGCCGTGGTGAAGCGCCCCGCGCGCTGAGCGGCCTCACCGCCCTCCGCAACACCTGACCCCGCGATCCGGTCGCAGGCCCGGACCAAGACCCGCGATGGTCCTGAAGAAAGCCGCGCGGAAGCTGTGCCGCGGCTGAATCAGGTGTAAGAGTTGGTCAGGCATGAATGCGCTTTCAAGCCTGATCCACGATCATCGCGGCCCGATCCGATTTGCTCCTCGCCCGTGATGAACTGTCCTCGCCCGCCGCATGTGCTCCCTTCCGTCGTTGCCTTGATCGCAGCCGCCGCCATGGCCGCCTGCGGCGGCGGCGACGGTGACAAGGACACCACGCCCACGCCGACGCAAGGCACCACGCCGAGCGAAGGCGGCGGTGGGGCAGCTCCGGCACCGGCACCGGCACCGGCACCGGCACCGGCACCGTCTCCCGCGCCCTCTCCAGCGCCTGCGCCTGCGCCCGGACCTGCGCCCGCGCCGGCCCCTGCGCCCGGACCTGCACCGGCTCCCGCACCAACTCCTGCGCCGGCGCCTGCACCGGCACCGGCTCCCGCGGCGACGCCCGAGTTGCGCGGCGTCGAGCTCGCGCAGACGCATGTGATTCCGGCGGGCGGCCGCACGCTGCAGTCGCCCAATGAGGTCAAGAGCAACACGAGCCGCAAGCTGCAGCTGGTGGCCGATCGCCCGGCGCTGCTGATGCTGGAGCCGGCCAGCGGCGTGACCGCGCTGGTCGTGCGCGCGAAGCTGGCGGACGGCCGCACGCTGGGTCCGCTGACGATGAACGCGCCGGCCAAGCTGCCGGCGGCCGACGGCGGCGGCGCCGCGTACTCGACGGTCAAGTACAGCGCGCTGCTGCCCAAGGAATGGGTGCAGATCGGCACGACGCTGGAGGTCGGGAACGTCGACTTCTCATCGGCGCGCAAGGTCGCGCTGACGGTCACTCCCGCGACGACGCTGAAGCACCACACCGTGCCGATGTACCTCTTCGGCGCACGCGCGGCGCAGTCCGTCGTGGCGGACTTCAAGCTCGGCGCCGCGGCGACGGCCGGTTATGCGATCGACGTCGAGTACCGCGAGAAGCTCCCCGTCGCGAAGCTCGACACGCGTGTGACCGGCGCGGTGACCCTCGACCAGCTGGCGGTGCCCGGCCGCAACGACGACAAGTTCTGCTATCCGGCGATGACGGTGGCCTCATGGGCCGACTACCGCGCCATCGACGGCGACACCAACGCGCGCATGCTGCGCATCCTCGGCGACATGCGCGGCTGGACGGGCAACCGCGACGGCTCCTTCGCGGCGGGCTTCTACGGCTTCGTCCAGACCCTCAGCGGCGGCAAGCAGGTCGCGGCCTCGACGGGCGGCGGACTCGGCGGCGGCGGCGTCGCCGTGTCCGGCGGCGACTACCGGCCCGACACGATCTACTCGGCGATCTTCAACCACGAGATGGGCCATGCCTACGGCCTGCCGCATGCGGACGCCGCGGCGGACGCGGGCGACGATCCGTATCCGATGGGCACGAAGAGCGGATCGAGCTGGGGCTTCGACAGCGTGAAGCAGCAGCTGCTCACCACGCGCGAGTTCAGCGGCCAGGACTGCGGCGCCCGCACCGTGGGCGGCGTCTGCTACCAGCGCACGCCGATGTCCGGCGGTGACGACGACCGCAACGCGCAGACCTACCGGTGGAACGCGTTCTCGGACTACCAGGCGGCCATCATGCAGCAGGGCTTCCTGGACAAGATGTTCCCGGACTCGAGCTTCGACGGCGGCTACAAGCGCTGGAACCGCACGACGGGCGCCTTCGAGAAGGTCTCGAACGACGACCGCGCCCGCGCCGGCACCGACGTGCTCCAGCTCGACCAGCAGGTGCAGACGGTGATCGGCACGGTGTCGCACTTCAACCTCGCGCCGACGGCCAGCACGATGGTGGTGACGCCGGCCTGGACCGGCAACCTGCCGCAGCGCATGGACCCGACGGTGCAGGCCGATGTCGACCGCATCCTGAGCGACAAGCCGGGCGGCTGGAGCGGCTACTACTGCGTGTACAACGGCTGCGACTACACGCTGGTGGCGACCTATGCGGACGGCACCGTGCTGCGCCATCTGCTGCCGATCGGCTACCGCGACTTCAACAAGCCCAACGACGCGACCGGCTACAAGCGCGGCGCCAAGGACGCGACCAGCGGCGACAACTTCGCGACCTACGCGGTCAACCTGCCGACGGGCCGCGGCGGATTGACGAAGGTCCAGCTGTTCAGCACGCCGCACGGGTCGCAGTGGCAGACGCGCTTCACCGCGATGAGCGCGGCGGACTTTGGCGGCAGCCTGCCGCTGGTGAATGAATGGACGCCCGCGGACGGCGTCACCGGCGGCAAGGGCGCGCCGGGCACGACGCAGTTCGACAGCGCATCGTGCAAGGCCGGTGCGGCGGTGAAGCGGCCCACGCGCTGACGCAAGGCGGCGAGGGCGAAGGCCCTCAGTCCGCTGACATGTTGGCGCTGCGCGCCACCTTGCCCAGCCGCTCGTACTCCTGCGCCGACAGCGTCGCGAGTTCCGCTGCCGTCGAAGACTTGGGCGAGAAGCCGGCGGCGACGAGCTTCTCCTTCACGCCCGCATCGGCGAGCGCGGCCTTCAGCGCCTGTTCGAGCTTGCGCACGACGGGCGCGGGCAGGCCGGCGGGTCCATACACGCCGAACCACGGTTCGATCGCATACCCCGGCAGGCCGGCCTCGGCGAGCGTGGGCACGTCGGGCAGCGACGGGTTGCGCTGCGAGCCGGCCACCGCCAGCGCGCGCAGCTTGCCGGCCTGGATATGCGGCAGCGACGCCGGCAGATTGTCGAAGGCGACCTGGATCTGGCCGCCGATCAAGTCCGTGATCAGGGGCGCGCTGCCCTTGTAGGGCACGTGCACCCATTCGGTGTGGCTGAGCTGGCCGAACAGCACGCCGGCCAGATGCATGGAGGTGCCCGCGCCGGCCGTGCCGAAGGGCATGCCGGGGTTCTTCGCGACATGCGCGCGCAGTTCCGCGACGGTCTTGACCGGCACGGACGGCGAGACCTCCAGCACGATCGTCGAGTTCCCCAGCAGTCCGATCGCGCTGAAGTCCTTGCGCGGGTCGAAGGACATCTTCTTGTAGATGTGGGGATTCAGCGCGTTGGTCGAGATGGCGCCCATGCCGACGGTGTAGCCGTCGGGCGCGGACTTGGCGACCGCGTCCATGCCGAGGTTGCCGCCGGCGCCGCCGCGGTTCTCGATGACGACGGCCTGGCCCAGCGTCTGCGCCATGTGTGCGCCGACGGTGCGGGCGACCAGGTCGGTCGTGCCGCCGGCGGCGTAGGGCACGATGAAGCGGATCGGCTTGGAGGGGAAGGCGTCCTGCGCCAGTGCGGGGAAGGCGCTCATCAGGCCGATGGCGCCGATCGCGGCCGAGCCGAAGGTGAACGTGCGGCGCGAACGGCCGCGCGGAATGCGGGAGGGGGTCATGACGTCTCCAGATCTTGTGGATCGATGAGACGTCGATTCGCCGCGCGTCGCGAGCGTGAATACCCGGGCCGCGCGGCGTGGCGCACGCGCAGATCGCCCGTTGGCGGGCGAGGTGCGCGCGGCTCGCCCGCGCCTCGACCGTGCCGGGCTATCGGTGTCAGTCCGGCTTGATCTTCGCGGCGGTGATCAGCTTCGTGTAGCGCTCGCGTTCCGCGTGGAGGTGCTTGGCGAAGGCCGCGGCGTCGCCGGGCGTGCTGTCGCCGCCGGCCTGGGCCAGGCGCTCCTTCACCTCGGTCGAGTGCGCGGCCTTGACGGCGGCGGCGCTCAGCGCGGCGAGCACCGGCTTGGGCGTGCCGGCCGGCGCCATCAGGCCGTACCAGACGGAGGCCTCGAAGCCGGGGAAGCCGGACTCCGCGATCGTCGGCACGTCGGGGAACAGGGCGGAGCGCTTGGCGCTCAGCACGGCGAGCGGGCGCAGCTTGCCGCTCTTCCAGTGGGGCAGGATCTCCAGCGCGTTGAGCGCCACGACGGGCACCTGGCCGCCGATGACGTCGGTCAGCGCCTGGGCGCCGCCCTTGTAGGGCACGTGCATGAAGTTGATCTTGGCGGCGCTGGCGAACAGCTCCATGGCCAGATGCGGCGTGGAGCCGTTGCCGGGCGTCGCGTAGCCGACGGATTCCGGCTTGGCCTTGGCGGCCTCGATCAGCTGGGCGAGCGTCTTGTAGGGCGATTCCGGGTTGACCGCGATGATGACCGGCACGCGGCCGATCAGGGCGACCGGGGCCAGGTCTTTCTCGACGTCGTAGGGGGCGGGCTGGTAGAGGGCCATGTTGGCCGCGACGGCGTTGGCGGCCATCAGCAGCGTGGCGCCGTCGGCCGGGGAGGTCACGACGGTGCGGGCGGCGATGTTGCTGCCGCCGCCCGGCTTGTTGTCGACGATGACCGGCTGCTTGAGCTCGGCCTGCAGCCGCACGGCGACGGCGCGGGCCACCACGTCCACGGCGCCGCCGGCGGAGTAGCCGACGACGATCTTGACGGGGCCGGACGGGAGGGATTGCGCGAACGCGAGCGGAGCGGCGAACGCCAGTGCGGCGCCGGCCCAGAGGAATGCTTGTCTCTTCATGGGGACCTTGTGAGGGAATCGGCACCGGAGACGGCGCGCGGGGGATCGGACCGGGAAGATCCGTCCGCGCGCATTCTGGTCGGTGACCTGGCCGTCACCAATGCCGGAACGGCGCTAGCTGTTATGCCGGGGCGGCATGGCACCTCGCCGATGTATTCCGGATGGTTTACCAGGCGTTTAGCCGTTTCCGGGGGCGAAACGCCTATCCGCCTGCTTTGACAAGATTTATCCGTCACAGTTTTCGCTTGGGTTTGGGCGCGAACAGCGCCTCCGCCTGCTCCAGGAACATCCGCGCCAGCGGTGCGCGCGGGCTTTGCGCGCTCCAGACGAAGCCGCTCTTGCGGACGGGTGCCGTGCCGGGCAGCGGCACCTTCTGGATGGACAGCCCGCTGGACCACAGCGCAGACCAGTCCGGCAGCAGCGAGATGCCCAGCCCCTGGTCCACCATCGCCGCGATCGACATCAGGCCGTTGATCTCCAGCCGCCGTCGCGGGGTCAGGCCTTGCTGGCGCAGGTAGCGGTCCGCCAGTTGGCCGCCGAGCACCGACCGGTCGTACTGGATGAAGGGCTCCGTGCGGAGCAGGTCGTGCGCGTCGCGCCGGGCCAGCTCCTTGGGCGCAACGACGACCAGCGGCTCCGTCATCAGCTCGCGCCACTCGCAGGTCTTGGGGATCGCGAACTGCGGCTCCACCACCACCGCGGCGTCCAGGTCGCCGGCCGCCACCAGGCGGACCAGCTCCGTCGACGCGTTCGAGACCACCGAGACCGAGAGGTTGGGGTGGCTCGCGTACAGGCGCCGCAGCACTGGCGGCAGCACCGTCGTCAGCGCAGAGACGAACGCCCCCAGGCGCAGTTCGCCCAACTGGACCTTCTCGTTGGCGAGCGCGCGGAGGTCGCGCTCCTCGCGGAGCATGTTGCGCGCACGGTCGAAGATGTTGAGCCCCGCCGCGGTCGGTTTCACCGAGCGCCCGGAGCGCCGGATCAGCGGCGTGCCGAGGTCGTCCTCCAGCGCCTTCAGGCGCGCGGCGACCGCCGGCGCGGTCATGTCCAGCCGCCGCGCGGCCTCCGCGATGGAGCCGCATTCCACCGTCGTCACGAAACTCTGAACGTAGCGCAGATCCATCCCGTCGCCCTTCCTCTCGCCGGTTCGCGCCGGTTCGCGCCGCCACCGGCCCGCGTTCCGGAACATAAGGAATTCTTTGCTCTGAAGCAATGGGAAGCAAATTGTTCTCAGGTCGCGTTTGGCTGAGGATCGCCACCCATAACGACTCATAACAACCCCGCTGACCACAGCCAGGAGACAACATGCCCCGTTCAACCCTGCGCGCCTCGACGCGCCAACCCGGCGTCCAGCGCCGCGAAGTCCTCGCCGCCGCTGCCGCCGTGGCGGCGTCCTCCGTCGCCCTGGGTGGCCCCGCCGCCGCGGCAGCGTGGCCTGACAAGGTCATCACGATGATCGTCCCGTTCTCGCCCGGTGGCGCCACCGACATCATCGGCCGCATCCTCGCGGCGGAGCTCTCCACGGGCCTCGGCAAGCAGGTGATCGTCGAGAACCGCGCCGGCGCGGGCGGGAACCTCGGCGCATCGGCCGTCGCCAAGGCCGCGCCCGACGGCTACACGATCCTGATGGGCGCGATGACCTCGCACTCGACCATCGCGACGCTGGAGAAGGGCAAGGTCCGTTACGACCTGGTCAAGGACTTCCAGGCCGCCGCCGTCGTCGGCAGCGTGCCGCTGGTCTTCGTGGCCAACACCTCGGTGCCCGCGAAGTCGCTGAAGGAACTCGTCGCCTACATCCAGGCCAATCCCGGCAAGGTCTCCTTCGGCTCGTCCGGCGCCGGCGCGCCGCAGCGCATGGCCTCGGAGATGCTCAAGCTCCAGGGCAAGCTCGCCACCGACAACATTCCCTACCGCGGCAGCGGCCCGGCCGTCACCGATCTCATCGCCGGTCAGCTCCAGTTCATGGCCGAGACCGTGCCGGCGGTGCTGCAGTTCATCAAGGGCGGCAAGCTGACGCCGCTGGCCGTGGCCGCATCGGCGCGGGATCCGAATCTGCCCAACGTGCCGACGACGGCCGAGGCCGGCTTCCCCAATCTGGAGGTGACATCGACCTTCGGCGTGCTGGTGCCGGCGGGTACGCCGGCCGACGTGGTGTCGCGCCTCAACGCGGAGATCTACAAGGCGCTGCGCAAGCCCGAGGTGCTGGCACAGCTGGCCCAGCAGGGCGTGGTGGCGCAATCGCCGCTGACGCCGGCCGCCGCGCAGGAGCGCCTCAAGGGCGAAGTGACGAAATGGGCCAAGGTCATCGCCGCGGCCAACATCAAGGCAGACGAGTGAGGCCATCGTGAGCGATCAACCCAAGGGCCTGAAGAAGGGCCTGACCCACTACGGCGACCAGGGCTTCTCGCTGTTCCTGCGCAAGGCCTTCATCAAGGGCGCGGGCTACACCGACGATGCGCTGGACCGACCAGTCATAGGCATCACCAACACCGGCAGCAGCTACAACCCGTGCCACGGGAACATGCCCCAGCTGCTGGAGGCGGTGAAGCGCGGGATCATGCTCGCCGGCGGGCTGCCGATGGACTTCCCGACGATCTCCGTGCACGAGAGCTTCTCGGCCCCCACCAGCATGTACCTGCGCAACCTCATGTCCATGGACACCGAGGAGCTGGTGCGCGCGCAGCCGATGGACGCCGTGGTGCTGATCGGCGGCTGCGACAAGACGGTGCCGGCGCAGCTGATGGGCGCGGCCTCGGCGGGCATTCCGGCGATCCAGCTGATCACCGGGTCGATGCTGACCGGCAGCCATCGCAGCGAGCGCGTCGGCGCCTGCACCGATTGCCGCCGCTACTGGGGCAAGTACCGCGCGGACGAGATCGATGATCAGGAGATCGCCGACGTCAACAACCAGCTCGTCGCCAGCGTGGGCACGTGTTCGGTCATGGGCACGGCCAGCACGATGGCCTGCGTGGCGGAGGCGCTCGGCATGACGGTGCCGGGCGGCGCGTCGCCGCCGGCGGTCACGGCGGATCGCATCCGCATCGCCGAGCAGACCGGCGCGCAGGCGGTCGAGCTCGCGCGCAAGGGACTGACGATCGACAAGATCCTGACGCCGGCCGCATTCGAGAACGCGCTGCGCGTGCTGCTCGCGATCGGCGGCTCGACCAACGGCATCGTGCATCTGACCGCGATCGCGGGCCGCATGGGCATTGATATCGACCTCGCGGGCCTCGACCGCCTCGGGCGCGAAACGCCGGTGCTGCTCGACCTGAAGCCTTCGGGGCAGCATTACATGGAGGACTTCCACCACGCGGGCGGCATGGCGACGCTGCTGCGCGAGCTCAAGCCGCTGCTGCGCCTGGAGGCGATGACGGTGACAGGCCGGACGCTGGGTGAGGAGATCGAACGCGCAGGCGAGGGATTCAAGCAGGACGTGGTGCGTCCCTTCGACCGGCCGATCTACCCGCAGGGCGGGCTGGCCGTGCTGCGCGGCAACCTGGCCCCCGGCGGCGCGATCATCAAGCAGTCGGCGGCGGATCCGAAGCTAATGGAGCACGAGGGCAGGGCGGTGGTCTTCGAGAACAGCGCCGACCTGGCCGCGCGCATCGACAGCGACGAGCTCGACGTGACCGCCGACGACATCCTGGTGCTGAAGAACATCGGACCGAAGGGCGCGCCTGGCATGCCCGAGGCGGGCTACATCCCGATTCCGCGCAAGCTGGCGCGGGCAGGGGTGAAGGACATCGTGCGCGTGTCCGACGGCCGCATGAGCGGCACGGCGTTCGGCACCATCGTGCTGCACGTGACGCCGGAGGCGGCGGTGGGCGGCCCGCTCGCCCACGTGCGCAACGGCGACCGCATCAGGCTGAGCGTGAAGAACAGGGAGATCGCGCTGCTGGTGTCCGACGAGGAACTGGCGAAACGAGCGGCGGAGAATCCGGTCGTCGAGCCGACGGCGGAGCGGGGGTATCGCAAGCTGTTCCTGCAGACGGTCACGCAGGCCGACCAGGGCGTGGACTTCGACTTCCTGCGGGCGGTGAAGACCACAGGCAAAGCCCCCGAAGATCGCTGAGGGCCAGCGGCCGTGGCAGTCAGGCTGGCTCGGTCAGCTTGACGATCGCCGGTTGCACGATCGCGCCGAAGGCTTTCGGGTCGTCGACGGCGCGGGCCACCAGCATCGCGCCGTGCACCACCGCCATGAACGCGCGCGCCGAATTCGCGGGCGTGCCGGGCAGATGGAACTGCCCCGCCGCCACGCCGCGCTTGAGCACCGACGCGAGCCACGCGCCCAAGTCGCTGAAATGCCCGCGCACCTCGGCCGCCACGTCCTCGGGAATCGTCGGCATCTCCGTGGCCAGCATCGCGCAGATGCAGAACGGATGCTCGCCGCTGCGGATGCAGCCGGACCAGTAGTCCGCGTAGGCGTTGAGCTCGGCCAGCGGGTTGTCGATCTTCTCCACCATCCCGGCCAGACCCTGGCGCGCGTCCTCGCGATAGAGCGCCACCACGCGCTGGACCAGCACCGCCTTGCTCGGGAAGTGGTGATGGATGCTGGCCTTGGTGATGCTGACGCGCTCCGCCAGGTCGGCGTAGCTGAAGCTGTTGTAGCCGCCCGAGACCAGCAGCTTTCGCGTGTGCGCGACGATCTCGGCGGCCTTGGGGGAGAGCTCGATGGTCATGGGGCCCGATGCGGATGAACGACCCCCCATTCTACCGGTTGTCTACTAGTTGGTAGGGGATGCTTGACATGGCCCCGGGAGGCGGCTCACATCGACTCGTCCAGCATCTTCCGGTAGTCGCTCGCCGAGGCCTCGCGCGGATTGGTCTTGTGGGTGTGATCGTGCAGCGCACGCTCGACGATCTGCTCGTGGAGGTCGACCGACACGCCCATCTCGCCGAGCCCGGCGGGCAATCCCAGCCGCTGGTTCATCGCCTTGACCGCGCCCGCGAGCTCGTCGGCCGGCGTGCCTTCCTGCAGGTTCATCGCGCGGCCCATGCGGGCGATCTTGTCGTCGCGGCGCATCGAGTCGTGCATCCCGTTGAAACGGATCACCGCCGGCAGGAACACCGCGTTCAAGGTGCCGTGATGGAGCTTCGGCATCAACCCGCCGAGCGCATGGCTCAGCGAGTGCACGCAGCCCAGTCCCTTCTGGAAGGCCAGCGCGCCCATCGTGCTCGCGGCCATCATGTCCAGACGCGCCTCGATGTCGTCGGGATGCGTCGTGGCGCGTTCGATCTGGCGCCAGCCGCGGCGCAGGCCCTCGAGCGCGATGCCGTCGGCCGGCGGGTTGAAGGCCGAGGACATGAAAGTCTCCATGCAATGCGCGATCGCGTCCATGCCGGTCGCCGCCGTCAACGCGGCGGGCAGCTTGCGCGTCAGTTCCGGATCGCAGATCGCGGACTTGGGCATCAGCTCCCAGTTGTGGAAGCCGAGCTTGCGGCCATCGTCCACGATGATGATCGCGCCGCGCGCGACCTCGGACCCGGTGCCCGCGGTCGTCGGCACGGCGATCAGCGGCACGGCCTTGGTCGTGATGTTGCCGGCGCCGCCGAGGATGGTGGCGTACGTCGTCAGCGGACCCTCGTGCGTCGCCGCGATCGCGACGCCCTTGGCCAGGTCGATGCTCGATCCGCCGCCGATCGCGATCAGCCCGTCGCAGCCGCGGGCGCGGAACAGCTCGACGGCTTCGCGCACGGCGGCCTCGGTGGGATTGGGCGGCGTGCCGTCGTAGACGGGCAGGGCGGCCGCCTCGATCGGCGAGGCCGCCCAGGCCTCCAGGACCAGGTCCAGCACGCCGGCCGCGCGCACGCCCTTGTCGGTGACGATCAGGGGCTTGCCGATGCCGGCGCGCACGCATTCCGCGCCGATGAGCCGGCGCGCGCCGGCTTCCAGGTGGATGTGGGTGAGGTACTGGATCAAGGCCATGAGCGAGGGTCCTTTGCCTGGTGATGTCGGGTCGCCGCGGCGCGGGCCCGCGGGGTCTGGGAGAATCCTGCGATTGGGGCTTGGCAGACAGCCGAGCCTACGCCCTGGAGTTCCCGTTGAGTAGCACCTTGTTGACACCGCGGATGGCCGCGGTGCTCGAGCGCATCCACCGCGCCAACCGCCCGTCGTTCCACAGCCTCACGCCCAAGCAGGCCCGCATCGCCTACCTCATGGGCGCCGAGATCCTGGACCTGCCGCGGGCGCCGCTGCCGCGCATCGAGAATCTGGCAATCCCTGGTCCCGCCGGAGACATCGGCGCGCGCTTTTACGCGCCGCTCACGCGCGAGGACGCCGCGACGCGGCACCCCGAAGGTCTTCCGGTGCTGCTGTACTTCCACGGCGGCGGCTTCGTCATCGGCAGCCTGGAAACCCACGACAGCCTCTGCCGCCAGCTGGCGCTGCGCACGGGCTGCGCGGTGATCGCGGTCGATTACCGGCTCGCGCCCGACCATCCCTTCCCCGGCGCCGTCGACGACTGCTGGGCCGCGCTCGACTGGCTGGCGACCGCGGCCGCCGATCTGGGCCTGGACCGCGCGCGCATCGCCGTCGGCGGCGACAGCGCTGGCGGCACGCTGGCTGCCGTGACGGCGCTGCACGCCCGCGATGTCCGCGACCGCCTGGGCCTGTCGCTGGTGATGCAGCTGCTGATCACGCCGGGCGCGACCGCCCATGCGGACACCGATTCGCATCGTCGCTTCGCCAAGGGCCATCTGCTGGACGCCGACACGATCGCGTGGTTCTTCAACCAGTACATTTCGACGGAACAGCGCGAGGACTGGCGCTTCGCGCCGCTGCAGGCCGAGGACCACGAGGGCCTGGCGCCCGCGACCCTGATCCTGGCCGAGGCCGATCCGCTGATCGACGAAGGCATCGCCTACGCGGACGTGCTGCGCGCCAACGGCAACGAGGTGCGACTGGAGCTGTACCGCGGCGTGACCCACGATTTCATCAAGATGGGTCGTAGCATTCCGGAGGCCGAGCAGGCGCTGGACGCCTGCGCGGACGCGCTGAGGACGGCCTTCGGCCTGCCGGCGCCCGCGACCCTCTCGACACCTTCGTCCCCTTCGACCTCGCCCCGGGCTTCCGCATGAGCACCACCGCCACCGCCGCCGGCATGAGCCGCGACCGCTTCCGCTTCTTCGAACGCCTGCGCGTGCGCTGGGCGGAGATCGACGCGCAGCAGATCGTGTTCAACGGCCACTACCTGACCTACTTCGACACGGCGGTCGGCGGCTACTGGCGCGCGCTGGCGCTGCCCTACGCACCGACGATGCAGGCATTGGGGGGCGACCTCTTCGTCCGCAAGTCGACGATCGAATACCTCGGCTCGGCGCATTACGACGAGCTGCTCGACATCGGCGTGCGCACCGAACGTGTCGGCACCAGCTCGCTGACGGTGAGCTGCGCGGTGTTCCGCGGCGACGAGTGCCTGGTGCACGGTGAACTGGTCTATGTCTTCGCCGATCCGGCGGTGCGCGTGCCCAAGCCGGTGCCGCAGGCGCTGCGCGATCTCCTGCTGGGCTTCGAACGCGGCGAGGCGATGACCGAGGCGCGCGTGGGCAACTGGGCGACGGTGGGAGAGGATGCGCAACGCATCCGCCAGGCCGTGTTCGTCGAAGAGCAGAAGATCCCCGCCGAGATGGAATGGGACGCCGCCGACGAGAGCTGCACGCACGCGGTGGCCTACAACCGGCTCGGCCGGGCGCTGGCCACGGGCCGGCTGCTGGAGCACGTGCCGGGCGTGGCCAAGATCGGCCGGATGGCGGTGCTGTCGCCGATGCGCGGCAGCCGTGTCGGCCGCCAGGTGCTGGACGCGCTGATGCAGGCCGGTCGCGAGCAGGGCTACCGCGAGGTGCTGCTGCATGCGCAACTCAGCGCCGAAGGGTTCTACACGCGCGCGGGGTTCCAGCGCCGCGGGCCGGTGTTCGAGGAGGCGGGGATCGCGCACGTGGAGATGGTGCGCGGGCTCTGAGTGCCCGTCGGCGACAGTGCCCGCTCGGGGAAGCTCAGTGGCAGAGGTCACCCGACATGTGCGTCGAACGCATCGCTCGGGCGCGTCCGGAAGGTCGTTCAGCCGACATCCTCTGGGGCGCCCATCGGCAGCGCGACCTCGAATGCTGAACCGCCGCCCTCACGGTTGCGAGCGCTGACGCGGCCACCGAGTACCGCAAGGATCTTCCTGCAGATGGCCAGCCCGAGGCCCGTCCCCCCGGAACCATCCTTGGTCGCGCTCGACTGGATGAACGCATCAAAGATGCATTCAAGCTCGGAGGGCGGTATGCCGGGGCCGCGGTCCATCACGGTGATCAGCGCTTCGCCAGAAGCGGTCGATTCCGTCTGCACGCCGACGATGCCGCCCTCCGGCGAGAAGCGGATGGCGTTCGCCAGGATGTTGCGTATCACCTGCTGAAAGCGCAGTGGGTCAACGCGCGCGACCAGCGGCGCGGTCGCCTGGCTCACCGAGATCCGAAGCCTGCGCGATGCCAGCAGGGGATCGAATTCACGCACCACGCTCGCCACGTGAAGCCGCAGATCGCAGCGCTCGAGATCGAAGGTGCCCACGGCGCTTTCGAGTTTGGACACGTCCAGCAGATCGTTGACCAGAGAGAGCATGCGCCGTCCGGACGAATGGATATCGCTGAACATCGATGCCAGACGGGGAGCGGACTCCGCCCCGCGCGTCATGCCAAGCTCGGAGTAGCCGATGATCGATTGCAAGGGCGTCCGCAGTTCGTGACTGATATTGGCGATGAACTCGGACTTCACCCGTGAGGACTCCTCGGCCGCCTCCTTGGCCTCAAGCGTGGCTCGTTCAGCCCGCCTGAACTCGGACACGTCGGTCAGCGTGAAGAGAACGCCCGCGGCTTGACCGCGGTCGCCCGGCACCACCACCTTCGAAACGACCACGTCGCGACAGTCCCCCTCGCGATCGCGCAACTGGGTCTCGTATCGCAACAGGCTCCTGCCGCGCACGGGCTCGAATGGCACCCAGTCCGAGCTCGACGGCTCGGCTTCGGCCTCCGGCATCGGCGTGGAGACCGGCTGGCCGATCACCTCGGCACGCGATCGACCGGTGAATTGCTCCCACGCGCGGTTGACAGTGACGTAACAACCCTCCCGGTCAACCATGGAGGTAGGCTGCGGACTGAGTTCCAACAACAGCGCGACCAGGTCGAGCTGATGCTGAAGTCGCGACTCTGCCGCCCGTCGATCCGTGATGTCGACCGCGGAGCCCGCGAAACCGCGAACCTCATCGCCGGCGCGCAGCGGCACGACGGCCAATGCGAAGCGTCTTGCCCCTCCCTGCGTGGTTGCGAAGGTCGCCTCCGACGTCCGGACGCTGCCGTCCTCATCCGGCGCAAAGAGGAGGCCCACACTGGCGCGGTCGCCGTGGGCCGCGAGTTCGGCCACCTGTTTGCCGAGCAGTTGATCGGGTGAGCCGTCCGTCAACAGCGCCCACCGCGCGTTGACGAAGCTCAAACGTCCCTGCGCGTCGGTGCGGAAGATGAGTTCCTGCACGCTCCGCAGGACCACGGACATCTCTCGCTCGCTGGAGGCCAACCGCTGGTGTGCGTCGTCGAGGACCCGCCGCGCCCGGGCCCGTGCCTCCAGGGCGCGCAACGTGGCTGTTGTGGCCGCGCACACCAACACCTCCAGGATCAGCAAGGCGGCGGCGTCCCACCACAAGCTTCGCCGCCAGGTGGCCAGGGCGGCGTGCTCAGACTGTTCCACGGCAACGACCAGGGGCCGGGTGCGGGAAACACGATAGGCAAAGAGCTGGGCGCCGGGCTGCAAGCCCGGTCCTCTCCACTCTCCATGATCTTGCGCCGGCAGCGCGGTGCGGAACAGCCGATGGTCCTTCTGCCAGCTTCCCGGCGTGAGCGGAACGGTCGTCGTGGCAGCGAGCAGCTGCCCCCCGTAGCTGAACAGTGCAGCGGCCTGCCCATGCTCTTCCAGCGTGCTCTGCTGGTAGTTGGCGATCGCGTCCGGATTGATCGCCGCGACCAGGTACAGGGGGGCTCCTTCGCCCCCAAGAGGCGGGATCCAAGGCAGGACCAGGGGCAGGAACGACAGGCCATCGCCTCGAAGCTGGACATTGGCATCGGTCAGACCGCGTCCGGGCTGCGACCGCAGGAGGGCGGTCGTGCCGGCAGCGGGAATCGGTCCCCAGCCATTGATCGCGACGCGTTGCCCCACATCCCGGGGGGTCGAACTGGCAAGTATTCGCCCCTGGGAATCCAGCACCGCCGCTGCACGGAGGGAGGGCTGGGCCGCAACAAGCTGGCGCAGCATCAGATCCAGCCGCTCGACCTCTCTGGCGGGCGACGATCCCATGCCGTCGGCGAGGGTCGTCAGGCCCAGCGCGGCCGCGTCGACGGTGCGAGTTGCCTGGTCTTCGAGCACGCGGGCGAGCAGCCGGGTGCGGTCTGCAGCGGCGTCGATCGCATCTGCCCGCGTGCGCCAGGCCATGAGCAGAACGCCCAGCAGGGCGGCCAGCGCCAGCAGCACGCCGGCCAGGCAGGTCGACCGGACCAGGCGTCGCGATTGCGCTATCGACAACGGCATGGGGGCGGCCCGCCTCAGCGCACCACGATGTCGGAGAGACCGTGGCGTCGAGCGGCAGTCTGCAAGCGGCCGTCCCGCCGAATGGCAGCGACGAAATCGTCCACCCGGGCAAGCCAGGGCGCATCTCCTGGGCGGACGGCGTAGGCGTAAGGCAGCACATGGAAGGGGGTCGGCGGGGCGACCAGGCGCATCCAGTCTGCGTTGTCCAGAAGCTTGCGGCTGTAGGGATAGTCGGTCATGAAGACGTCCACGCGGCCAGCCTCCAGTTCAGCTTCCCGGGTGGCTGGCGGCCGGATGACCTGAAGCGTTGCGCGGGACAGGCGTTCACGCATCACCGGCTCCATGAAGGTCCCTGCCTGGACAGCGACGACGACGCCTGTCCGGTCGATATCTTCCCAGCGCTTGATGACCCGACTGGAGCGTGTCGTGATCGCGTAAATGTCGCTTTGCAGATAGGGCGCGCTGAATGCCAGGCGCTCGCGCCGCTGCTGCGTGACGCCGACCGCGAACATGGCGATGTCGCACCGGCCCGCGGTCACGTCGTCGATCACGGAGGGAAACGACGATTCGACATGCGTGAGCGTCACGCCCAGGTCCTTGGCCAGTTCCGCTGACAGATCGATGTCGATCCCGACCAACTGACCGTTGCGGGGGTTGCGGAAGGTGACCCCGTAATAGTCGGGCCAGATGCAGACGCGAAGTTCGTTGTTGGCCCGGATACGCGCCAGGACCGACTCCTGAGGCGCCGCGGCCGCCTGCTTGACCGGGGCACAGAGCAGGACAACTGCTGCCAGGCCGGTTGCGAGCGCGGCGATCGAACAATGATGATGGGGGGGGTGAGTGCTCATGCCGTCCTCCTGTGCCGGGCCGGTCAAGCGGCCATCAGCAATTCATCGTGGCTGGGGGGCGCGGCATCGATGCGTGCGCGCAGCGCGAAGAGTTCGTCGGCCTTCGCGATGAACCTGTCGACGACGCGCGGGTCGAAGGCTTTGCCGCGCTGCGCTGACAGCATGTCCAGGGCTTGCGCCGGCGTGAAGGCGTCGCGGTAGCAGCGGTCCATGGTGAGCGCGTCGCAGAAGTCGGCCACCGCCACGATGCGGGCTGACAGCGGGATGGCATCCCCGGCGAGGCCGCGTGGGTAACCCGTGCCATCCCATCGCTCATGGTGACAGAGCGCGACCTCCGCAGCCAGCTGGAACAGAGGGATGCGCGACCGTCCCAGGATCTCGGCCCCGATCTCGGGATGACGGTTCATGACGGCACGCTCGTCCGGGGTCAAGGCACCGGGCTTCTTGAGGACGTGATCCGGTATGCCGATCTTTCCGACATCGTGCATCGGAGCGGCATTGCGAAGCAGTCGTGCAAAGGTCTTGCCCTCTCCCAGCATGAGCGCCAGCGCCTCTGACAGGAACCCGATCCGCACGATGTGCACGCCGGTGTCGTCATCCCGATACTCGGCAGCGCGCGACAAGCGCAACAGCGCGTCGTGATGCGCGCGCGTCACCTCGCGCAGGGCATCGTTGCGCTCGCGGTACATCGCCTTGAGATCGAGCACGATGCGCTCCATCTGCGCGATGGCGAACTCGTCATAGGAGTTCTCTGGGGCGCCCTTGCCGGCAGCGCATGCGGTCGACGCGATCATGCGCCCGCTCCGGCGCTCACCCGACCCAATTCCTGGATGAGTTGCAGCGGGCTGAACGGTTTGAGCAGGTAGGCGTTGGCGCCGGCTTTCAGGCCGTCGTCCCGATCCTGTGCCTGTCCTCTGGCCGTCAAAAAAACCACCGGAAGGTCGTGCGTGTCTGAACGCGCTCGCACTGCCCGGCACAGCGCGAGGCCATCCATGCCCGGCATCATGAGATCGACCAGCAGCGCATCCGGTCTCCACCCGTCGAGCATCTTCAGGGCGCTACAGCCCTCTGCCGCTTCACGCACCTCGACGTCTTCGAATTCCAGGGTCAGGCGGACCAGACGGCGGATATCGGCGTGGTCGTCGACGATCAGGACCTTCTTCATGATGACCTCCAGTGGCCGTCACTTTAAGTTGATCATTTTTATCAATCAATGATGCGCGAGGCATGTGGCCATGAAATGATAAAAAGTTCGCATGCTCATCGATGGAAACGTCTGAACTGCACGCCAACGTACCTCCAAGAATCGTAAGAGAGGCGTCAGGAACGCCGATGCCTACGTGGTTCCCGGGCTGTTGTCGTTGATTCAGATCAATCTCGCGAACGAAGTCTCTCGGTCAAGTATTTATCACTTTCAATGTTCCATTTTTATTAAATCGATTTCAAAGTTGGTTCACAAAGCGGACACTCCGCCGCAGCAAAACTTGAGAGGAGATGGACATGGATGCGGATTTGATCGTCGGCGTGGTTGCGGCGGGAGAACCGGGACAGCGATCGAGCCGCTTCTTCTCGCACCATGGCCTCTGGGCTTTCGGCGTTCGCCTGTTCAGGCAACTGCGGTTCGCAGCGAAGGCAGCGCTGATCACTCTTGCATTCCTCGTTCCCGTCGTTTTGCTGAGCTTGGCGTATTACCGGACCAGCCAAGCCACCATCGAGTTCGCACGCGGCGAACTGGTGGGTACGGAGATCATTCAAACGATCGAGCCATGGCTGATCGAAGTGCAGAAGCAGCGCCGCCTGGTGCTGTCGGGGGCTGCCCGGGAGGTCCATCTGGAGGCCATCGATCGCGCGTCCGATGCCGCCAAACGCAAGATGGCGACGTTGCCCGAGGGCATTGATCTGCGCGCCGGGGTTTCTGAGGTGGAGGCGGCCCGGAACGCCTTGGCCCAGGGCGGGCTGGCGTCAGGCTCATCCGATCTGGAAGATCGTCTCCAACGGCTGGTCCAAGCCGTCATCGATCTTCGGGGCCAGGTCCTGGACCAGTCAGGCCTGACCCTGGATCCCGATCAGGACACCTACTACCTCATGACGCTGTCCGGCGAGCTGGCCTCGAACGTGATCGAAGGCGTGTCGCGCACGCGCGCCGTCAGCGGGATGCTGGATGGATCAGCGTCCCCTGCCGAGATTCGCCGCCTGTATGGCCTGTGGTACATGGGCAAGGAGCGCATCACTGATTTGCGCCGTGCCGTGGCGCACGCGGGGGAGTTCAACGAGGAGGTTCGCGACAGCCTCGATGCGGAGCGTGCTGCCCGTGCCGCGGAAGCCTTCTTCGCGTCGGCCGCCAACAGCTGGTTCCGCGGCGAATACCGCGCCGATGGGGGGGCGCTCGACGCCGCCGGCCAGGCTGCGGTGGATGAGCTGCGTGCGCTGTCGGCCCGCAGCACGGCCTTGCTGCAGGATCTGCTCGAGCGCCGGATCGCCGGGACGCAACACGCACGTCAGACGGTGATCGCCATCAGCGGGGTTGGCCTGTTGGTCGCAGCCTATCTTTTCTATTCCTTCTATCTGGTGATGGAGGGGGGGCTTCGTGAAGTGGGTCGTCATCTTGCCGCGATGACCGATGGCGACCTCACGACTCGTCCCGCCCCCTGGGGCAAGGACGAAGCGGCTGAGTTGATGCTGATGCTGGCCACCATGCAAGACAGCCTTCGATCGATGGTCGTGAAGGTGCGAGCGTCTTCGATGGGAATGGTGTCCGCGAGCGGTGAGATCGCGGCGGCGTCGACAGACCTTTCCTCACGTACGGAGCAGGCGGCGGCCAACCTGGAGGAGTCCGCTTCTGCGATGGAGGAAATCGGGGCCACGGTGCGATCGACCTCGGCCAACACGGAAGAGGCGACGCGGCTGGCCTCGGAGAACGCCGGCTTGGCTTCCAGGGGCAATGCGGTGATGGCCGATCTCGCCTCGACGATGGCTGCGATCAACGCAGCAGCGCAGCGCATCGGGGACATCACTTCGGTCATCGATGGCATCGCCTTCCAGACCAACATCTTGTCGCTCAATGCGGCGGTGGAAGCTGCCCGCGCCGGGGAACAGGGTCGAGGATTTGCCGTCGTGGCCAGTGAAGTCCGCAACCTGGCGGCCCGCAGCGCCGAGGCGGCCCGCGAGATCAAGAAGCTCATCGGAACCAGTCTGGAGACCGTCCACCGGGGCAGTGCGGTGACAGAGGAGGCTCGCACGGCGATCGCGGGCATCGTTGAAGGGGCGGGGCACATCGATCGCCTGCTCATGCAAGTCGCCGCGGGGGCTCGTGAGCAAACCGAAGGCATCGGTCACGTCAGCACGGCCATTCAAGAACTTGACCAGGCGACGCAGCAGAATGCGGCGATGGTGGAGGAAACAGCGGCCGCCGCTGCCTCCATGCGAGATCAGGCACATCATCTGGCCGCCGAGGTCGATCACTTCAGGCTCCCTTGAATTCCACCCTGGCCCTGTCGGCCATCGGTCGCCTTGCATCGGGGGGGGCTGCGGCGAGGCGGTGGAATTCGAGCGCAAGGATCGGAGTTTCTGATCGCCGTGGCGTTTCTAGACTGCATGCACGCCATCAACTTGAAGGACTGACATGACCGCCGAAGCGACCTCGATCTCGACCTCCGCCATCGCGCTGGACTTCCGCTCATCCGACACGGCGCCCCGCGGCCCGATCTCGTTCGCGATCGACCGTTGCATCGAAGGACAGGTGCTGGTGGCGCGCAGCTCGGTGGGGCTGTGCGCCATCTTTCTCGACGACGACGTGGACGCGCTCGTCCGCCAACTGCGTGAAGCGTTTCCCGGGCGCGTGATCGAGCGCGCCCAGCAGGATCTGCAAGGGGACCTCGACGACGTGGTCGCCTTCGTCGACGGAAGCGCATCGCAAGCTGCTCTGCGCCTCGACGTCGGCGGCTCGCCGTTCCAACGGCGTGTCTGGGCCGCGCTGTGCGATATCCCCGCCGGCGAGACACGCACGTACACCGAGATCGCCGGAAGCATCGGGGCTCCGGATGCCGTGCGCGCGGTGGCGGGCGCTTGCGCGGCCAACCGGCTGGCCGTCGTCGTTCCGTGCCATCGCGTGGTGCGCAGTGACGGGGAGATCTCCGGCTACCGCTGGGGCGTGGAGCGCAAGCGCGCGCTGCTGGCGCGGGAATCCGCGTGATGCCCGAGGCCAGCGGTGAAGGCAGGCGCCCACGTGCATGAGAGCCCCTCATGTGCACCGTCCACGGCCAACGGCACGGTCACGCCGGCCGGCGCCGCCGGCGGGCACTTCGATCCACTGGGCAGCAAGACGAGGTGAAGGGCCACGCGCTGATGGTCCACATGGGCGGCGACAACCACTCCGACCATCCCGCGCCGCTGGGCGGCGGCGGGGCCCGCGTCGCCTGCGGCGTCATCGACGGCTGATCGGACGACCGAATGCAAAGGGCCCGGAGGTTCGCACCTCCGGGCCCTTGTTCTTCGTGAGACGCAGGGGAATCAGATCCCCCGCCGATCTCGACACCGAGCGACCGTCAGGCCGCTCGACGCATCACGCGACCGTCTTGGCCGTCTCCGCGTATTCCTCGATCTGGTCGAAGTTCATGTAGCGGTAGACGCTGGCCTTGTCCGCGTCGATCACGCCCATTTCCTTGAGGTACTCCTCCTTGGTCGGCAGGCGGCCCAGGCGGGACGCGATGGCGGCCAGCTCGGCCGAGCCCAGGAACACGTTGGTGTTCTTGCCCAGACGGTTGGGGAAGTTGCGCGTGGAGGTGGAGATCACCGTCGCGCCCTCGCGGACCTGCGCCTGGTTGCCCATGCACAGCGAGCAGCCCGGCATCTCGGTGCGCGCACCGGCGGTGCCGAAGGCGGCGTAGTGGCCTTCCTTGATCAGCTCGCTCTGGTCCATCTTGGTCGGCGGCGCGACCCACAGCTTGACCGGGATGTCGCGCTGGCCGCCCAGCAGCTTGGCCGCCGCGCGGAAGTGACCGATGTTGGTCATGCACGAGCCGATGAAGGCCTCGTCGATCTTGGTGCCGGCGACTTCGGACAGCACCTTGGCGTCGTCCGGGTCGTTCGGGCAGCAGACGATCGGCTCGGTGATGTCGGCCAGGTCGATCTCGATCACGGCTGCGTATTCGGCGTCCTTGTCCGCTTCCAGCAGGTCGGGCTTGGCCAGCCAGGCTTCGACCTTCTCGATGCGGCGCTGCAGCGTCTTCGCGTCGGCGTAGCCGTCGGCGATCATGTTCTTCATCAGGACGACGTTGGAGCTC
The DNA here is from genome assembly GCA_004210455.1 of Rubrivivax sp. Classification (GTDB taxonomy): domain Bacteria; phylum Pseudomonadota; class Gammaproteobacteria; order Burkholderiales; family Burkholderiaceae_C; genus Roseateles. The sequence goes on from SEFA01000008.1 coordinate 103,159, forward strand.
AGGTACTCCTTGATCGGCGCCGGATTCAGCTTGATCGTGCAGCCGGCGGCGGACCGCTCGGCCGAGGCGTCGGACAGCTCGAAGGCCTGTTCGACCTTCAGGTCGGGCAGACCTTCGATCTCCAGGATGCGGCCCGAGAAGATGTTCTTCTTGCCGGCCTTGGCGACGGTCAGCAGACCGGCCTTGAGCGCGTACAGCGGGATCGCGTGCACCAGGTCGCGCAGCGTCACGCCCGGCTGCATCTCACCCTTGAAGCGGACCAGCACCGATTCCGGCATGTCCAGCGGCATCACGCCGGTGGCGGCGCCGAAGGCGACCAGGCCAGAACCCGCCGGGAAGGAGATGCCGATCGGGAAGCGTGTGTGCGAGTCGCCGCCGGTGCCGACGGTGTCGGGCAGCAGCAGGCGGTTCAGCCAGCTGTGGATCACGCCGTCGCCCGGACGCAGGGACACGCCGCCGCGATTGGAGATGAAGGCGGGCAGTTCGCGGTGGGTCTTGACGTCCACCGGCTTCGGGTAGGCCGCGGTGTGGCAGAAGGACTGCATCACCAGGTCGGCCGAGAAGCCCAGGCAGGCCAGGTCCTTCAGCTCGTCGCGGGTCATCGGGCCGGTCGTGTCCTGCGAACCGACGGTGGTCATCTTGGGTTCACAGTAGGTGCCCGGACGCACGCCTTGACCTTCAGGCAGGCCGACCGCGCGGCCGACCATCTTCTGCGCCAGCGTGAAGCCGGCCTTGGTCTCGGCCGGTGCCTGCGGCAGACGGAACAGCGTCGAGGCGGGCAGGCCCAGGAACTCACGCGCCTTGGCGGTCAGCGAGCGGCCGATGATCAGGTTGATCCGGCCGCCGGCGCGCACTTCGTCGAACAGCACGTCGCTCTTGAGCTTGAACTCGGCGACGGTCTGGCCGTTCTTCACCAGCTTGCCGTCGTAGGGCAGCACGTCGATGACGTCGCCCATCTCCAGGCCGCCGACTTCCACTTCGATCGGCAGCGAGCCGGAGTCTTCCTGCGTGTTGAAGAAGATCGGCGCGATCTTGCCGCCCAGCGTCACGCCGCCGAAGCGCTTGTTCGGGACGAAGGGGATGTCCTGGCCCGTGGCCCAGATCACCGAGTTGGTCGCGGACTTGCGCGACGAACCCGTGCCGACGACGTCGCCGACGTAGGCCACGATGTGGCCCTTCTTCTTCAGCTCTTCCAGGAACTGCATCGGGCCGCGCTTGCCGTCTTCCTCAGGCTTGAAGGCCGCGTCGGGACGCGTGTTCTTCAGCATCGCCAGGTAGTGCAGCGGGATGTCCGGGCGGCTCCAGGCGTCCGGCGCCGGCGACAGGTCGTCGGTGTTGGTTTCGCCGGGGACCTTGAAGACGGTGACGGTGATCTTCTTTTCGACTTCGGGACGCGAGGTGAACCACTCGGCGTCGGCCCAGCTCTGCATCACTTCCTGCGCCTTGGCGTTGCCCGCCTTGGCCTTGGTCGCGACGTCGTTGAAGTAGTCGAACATCAGCAGGGTCTTCTTCAGACCCGTGGCGGCGACGCCGGCGACTTCGGCGTCGTCCAGCAGCTCGATCAGCGGATGCACGTTGTAGCCGCCGACCATGGTGCCCAGCAGCTCGGTGGCCTTGGCCTTGGAGATCAGGCCGACCTTGAGGTCGCCGTGCGCGACGGCGGCCAGGAAGCTGGCCTTGACCTTGGCGGCGTCGTCCACGCCCGGCGGCACGCGGTGGGTCAGCAGGTCCAGCAGGAAGGCGTCTTCACCGGCGGGCGGGGTCTTGATCAGTTCGATCAGCTCGGCCACCTGCTTGGCGTCGAGCGGCAGCGGCGGAATGCCGAGCGCGGCGCGTTCGGCTTCGTGTTGGCGGTAGGCTTGCAGCATGCGAACTCCAGTCGTTGTCTCTGCTTGGGTCAAAAGTCGGTCTGAAAAACGGACCAAAAAGCGGGTCTGAAAATCAGGCCTGAAAACGGGGTCGGACGGTCATGGCGCGCTCGGCACGATGACCTTCAGGCCCTTGAAATAGTCTCGGAAGAATCCCTGGTCGCGGGTGATCAGGCCGTCGCACTGCAGCATCGCGTGCGCGCCCACCAGGAAGTCGGGCATGGCGCGCGTCGCGGCCACGGCCGCCGCCGTGGCATCGGCCTTCGCCGGGCCGCCCTTGTCGGCCAGCCGCTGCTTGAACTTGCGTTGCATCTCGCCGGCGCGGATCGCGGCGCGCTGGTCGATGGCCAGGAAGCTCAGGCCCATCTCCTCCAGGGCGTCCATCACCTCGGAACCGTGGCCCAGGCCGGCCGTCACCTCGGAGAGCACCACGTCGCACAGCACCACCGGACCGCTGGACAGCGCCAGGCGCAGCGCGGCTTCGGCCGCGTCCGCGCCGGGCGCGTCGCCCAGGAGGTCGATGAGGACGGAGCTGTCGACGGCGATCATGGGATTCAGTCGCCCTTCGAGCCGTTGCCGGCGTCGGCGGCGGGCTCATCCGGCGCGCGGCCGCGCAGGTCGCGCATCACGTCGTCGGTGGCGGTGCCTTCGGGCAGCTTGAAGCGGCCGCGGGCGCGGGAGATGGCGTCGTCGACGTTCTTGCGCAGGATGATGCGGGCGCCGTCGAGCTCGACCTTGAGCGTCGTGCCCTTGGTCAGCCCCAGCGCGTCGCGGACGGCCTTGGGCAGGGTGATCTGACCTCGTTCGGCGACGGTGGCTTCCATGCGGGCTCCTGGCAGTGCTGGGAGATGAGACGACGGCTCTGGTGAATTCATGACCGCACGGTGCGGCATCGCACCAATGGTATGAATCAGAAAGTATGCATGAATTGTACGTACTTCCGGGTTGCGGAAGCCAGTGCCGGCCTGGAAGCCCGACTGACGCGCTATGGATAACAAAAAGCCGCCTCGAGGGCGGCTTCGGGAGGTGCCGAGGCGCTTTACTGGGCGCTCGGGGTGATGCCCAGGCCACCGCCGGCCGGTGCCGAGGCGGAGCGGGCGGCTTCGATCGCGGCGCGCTGTTCCGGGTGGATGCATTCGTCGACCAGGCGCTGACCGGCCTTCACGTCCAGCAGCATCGACTTGTTGGCGATCTGGACCATCAGCGTGCGGCCAGTGACGTCTTCCAGGCGCAGGGCGCCGGTGGTCGACAGCACGGGCTTCATCACGAAGGTGTCCTTCTTGAAGGCCACGTTGATGTAGCCCAGGTCCTTGGCGTTCGGCTCGATCGTGACCGTCTGCTTGAACTCGCACTCGTACAGGCCGAGATAGGCGCGCTTGGCGGCGGTCAGCTGTTCCTCGCTCGCTTCCGGCAGCGGGGGCGGTGGCGCCTTCACGGGCGCCTTCTTGGCCGTCGTGGTCTTCGCGGCGGGCTTGGCCGTCTTGGCCGGGGCAGGCTTCGCCAGCGCGGGCTTGGCGGTGCCGGTGCTGGCGGCGCCAGTCGCAGGTTGGGCGGCGGCGACGCCGGTGGTCAGCGTCAGCGCGGCGGCAGCGGCGCCGGAGAGGAGGAGGGCGGTCAGTCGCATGGGGAGGGCGTGGAAGTTGGACCTGAAGGACCCGGAGGACCTTGAATCACCAGCCGAAGCAGCGGCCGGAAAAACGAAACGCCGGAACTCGGCGATGCGAGATTGTGACCGCGCCCGCGTCCCCTGAAGCGGGGATTTAATGTGTCAAACGGTTGATCGCGGCTAGGGTCTTCACGGAGTCCGACCGGGGTGCCGACGGGGTCAGAGGGGCGATGGATGCGGTGCAAACCAGGCCTGCGCCACCTCTGACGGCAGGTTCTGGCCGGTCCCGTGGGCGCGCTGCAGCAGATGCCAGAACAGACGGTAACTCGCGCGGTCGTGGAGCATGTCGCGGTGTTGGATCGGCGCCCACTGCGCGGCCTGCGCGGCCTGCAGGATGTCGATCGCCTCGTCGATCTCCGCGACGCTGGGCGCGAAGGCATCGATGATGGGTTGGATCTGGTTCGGGTGGATGCTCCACATCCGCGTGTAGCCGAACTCGCGCGCGGCGCGCTCGGCGGCATGCTGGATCGCGCGTTCGCTCTTGAACTCGGTCACGACGCAGTGCGACGGCGTCTTGCCGTAGCCGTGCGCGGCGGCGGAGATCGCCAGCTTCGCGCGTTGCACCAGCGGGTGCGTGAACTGGCCGTCGACGGTCAACGCCGAGCGTGGGATCGCGCCGCGATGCGCTGACACGAAATCCATCAGGCCGAAGGACAGCGACTCGATGCGCGGATGCGCGGCGATCGCCGTCACGTCGCGCAGCGCGCCGTGGGTCTCGATCAGCGTGTGCAGCGGCAGCGGCTTGCGGATGCCGTGACGCTGCAGGCTCTCGTCGATGAACGCGATCGCGCGGCCCAGATCCTCGATGCCTTCGGGCTTGGGGATCATCAGGAAGGCGAGCTTCTCGCCGCCGCCGGCGATCACCGCCTCGACGTCGGCCTCGAAAGCGGGATGCCTGAACGGATGCACCCGCACGCCGACGCGGCCGTGCGCGTTCAGCGGGCCGTTGAGCAGGTGCAGCACCAGCAGCATGTGCTCGGCCTCGCCGCCGACGGGGGCGCCGTCCTCGCAGTCGAGCGTGATGTCGAAGACCGGCCCCATCCGCACCTGCAGCTCCAGGCTCTTGAGCATGCGCGCCTCGACGCCGCAGTAGTGGTCGACCACCGGCAGCACGACGGGCGCCTGGCCTTCTTCGAACAGGGCCTGGGCGGGAGTGGGGAGGGTGCTCATGCGAAGGGGTGATGAGGAGGTGTGGAAAGAAGAAGGGCCGACCCTCTTGCGAAGGTCGGCCCGTCGAGTGTCGCTCAGCGGGATGCCTCAGACGGCATCCGCGAGCATCACAGGAGGTGCTTGACGCCGGCTTGCTCTTCGAGCAGCTCGTCGAGCGTCTTCTTGATCGCGCCTTGCGAGAACTCGTCGATCTCCAGGCCTTCGACGATCTTGTATTCGCCGTTCTCCGTGGTCACCGGGAAGCCGAACATGACGTCCTTCGGGATGCCGTATTCGCCGTTCGACGGGATGCCCATCGTGACCCACTTGCCGTTGGTGCCCAGGGCCCAGTCGCGCATGTGATCGATGGCGGCGTTGGCGGCCGAGGCGGCCGACGACAGGCCGCGGGCGGCGATGATGGCGGCGCCGCGCTTGCCGACGGTCGGCAGGAAGGTGGTGCGGTTCCACTCTTCATCATTGATCATGGCCTTGACCGACTGGCCGTCGATGGTGGCGAAGCGGTAGTCCGCGTACATCGTCGGCGAGTGGTTGCCCCACACGGCCAGCTTCTCGATGCCGGCGACCGGCTTGCCGGTCTTGGCGGCGATCTGTGAGGCGGCGCGGTTGTGGTCCAGGCGCAGCATGGCGGTGAAGTTCTTGGCCGGCAGGTCCGGGGCCGACTTCATCGCGATGTAGGCGTTGGTGTTGGCCGGGTTGCCGACCACCAGCACCTTGACGTTGCGCGAGGCGACGGCGTTCAGGGCCTTGCCCTGCGCGGTGAAGATGGCGCCGTTGATGGACAGCAGTTCCGAACGCTCCATGCCCGGGCCGCGCGGACGCGAGCCGACCAGCAGCGCGTAGTCGGTGTCCTTGAAGGCGGTCATCGGGTCGCTGTGGGCCTCGATGCCGGCCAGCAGCGGGAAGGCGCAGTCTTCCAGCTCCATGATCACGCCCTTGAGCGCGTTCTGGGCCTTCTCGTCGGGGATCTCCAGCAGTTGCAGGATGACGGGCTGGTCCTTGCCCAGCATCTCGCCGGAAGCGATGCGGAACAGCAGGGCGTAGCCGATCTGGCCGGCGGCGCCGGTGACGGCGACGCGAACGGGATTCTTGCTCATCAGAAGTCTCCGGGAAGTGCGAGTGAATGATGCGTGAGGCGCAGTCCGCGCCAGCGGCGGCAAGTGTAGGACAGCACGGCCCCGGCACGGATCGCGATAGGGTCTTCTTCGCCCACCGGTGTGGGGAGGTGACCCCAGAAAATAGCGCATCGGCTTTGCGCGAAACTGACACTCTTCTGTCTTATATAAGACTAATCCGGTCGGACTCCCTCCGGAGGGTGGACGCTGTCTCCGGG
>SEFA01000089.1 GCA_004210455.1 Rubrivivax sp.
GGAAAAGCCGGTCGGCGTGATCGTCCAGTACGGCGGCCAGACGCCGCTGAAGCTGGCGCTGGATCTCGAGGCCAATGGCGTGCCGATCATCGGCACCTCGCCGGACTCGATCGACATGGCCGAGGACCGCGAGCGCTTCCAGAAGCTGCTGCATGAGCTGGGCCTGAAGCAGCCGCCCAACCGGACGGCGCGCAACGAAGACCAGGCCGTCGCGCTGGCCAACGAGATCGGCTACCCGCTGGTCGTGCGTCCCAGCTACGTGCTGGGCGGCCGCGCGATGGAAATCGTCCACGGCGACAAGGACCTCGAGCGCTACATGCGCGAGGCCGTGCGCGTCAGCGAGAAGTCGCCGGTGCTGCTGGACCGTTTCCTGGAGGACGCGGTCGAGGTCGACGTCGATTGCATCTGCGACGGCGAGGACACGATGATGGGCGGCATCATGGAACACATCGAGGCCGCCGGCATCCACTCCGGCGACTCGGCCTGCTCGCTGCCGCCGTACACGCTCTCCAAGGAGCTGCAGGATGAGCTGCGCCGCCAGACCGCCGAGATGGCCAAGGCGCTGAAGGTCGTCGGCCTGATGAACGTGCAGTTCGCGATCCAGGGCGACGTCACCAAGGGCCTGTCCGAGAACACGGTGTACGTGCTCGAAGTGAACCCGCGCGCGTCCCGCACGGTGCCGTTCGTGTCCAAGGCGACCAGCCAGCCGCTGGCCAAGATCGCCGCGCGCTGCATGGCCGGCGTCAAGCTCAAGGACCAGAAGGCCGCCGGCGGCAAGCCGCCGGTGGAGATCCAGCCGCCGTATTTTAGCGTCAAGGAAGCCGTGTTCCCGTTCAACAAGTTCCCTGGCGTGGATCCCATCCTCAGCCCGGAAATGCGTTCGACCGGCGAAGTCATGGGGGCCGGCCGGACCTTCGGCGAAGCGATGTTGAAGAGCCAGCTGGGTGCTGGTTCGCGCCTGCCGCGTCAGGGCAACGTCTTGATCACCGTCAAGAACAACGACAAGGATCGTGCCGTCGCGCTGGCGCGTGACCTGGCGGCGCTGGGCTTCGGCGTGGTGGCGACCAAGGGCACGGCCGCGGCGATCGAGGCCGCCGGCGTCCCGGTGCGCGTCGTCAACAAGGTGAAGGACGGCCGTCCGCACATCGTCGACATGATCAAGGGCGGCGACATCCAGCTGGTGTTCACGACCGTCGACGAGACCCGCGCGGCCATCGCCGACAGCCGTCACATCCGTCAGGCCGCGCTGGCCAACCGGGTGACCTACTACACGACGATGGCCGGCTGCGAAGCCGCCGTCGAAGGCATGAAGCACAAGGACGGCCTGCTGGTGCAATCGCTGCAGGAACTGCACGCCGAACTGCATTAAACTGCCTCATCCCATTCCGCCGCCGCTGCTCAGCGATCCTGAGCGGCAGCGGCGGTTTGTTTTGTTACTCAAGGTTCTAGAGACATGGCCACGACGATCCCATTGACCAAGCGCGGCGCTGAGAAGCTCAAGGAAGAACTGCATCGGCTGAAGACGGTCGAGCGGCATGCCGTGATCAACGCCATCTCGGAAGCCCGCGCCCAAGGCGACCTGTCGGAGAACGCCGAGTACGAGGCTGCCAAGGACAAGCAGGGCTTCATCGAAGGCCGCATCCTGGAGATCGAGGGCAAGCTGTCGTCGGCGCAGGTGATCGACCCGTCGTCGGTGAATGCCGGCGGCAAGGTGGTGTTCGGCACGACGGTCGACCTCGAAGAGGAAGAGTCCGGCAACGAGGTCACCTACCAGATCGTCGGCGACGACGAGGCCGACCTGAAGCAGGGCCTGATCTCGATCAGTTCCCCGATCGCCCGCGCGCTGATCGGCAAGGAAGCCGGCGACGTCGCCGAAGTCGTCGCTCCCGGCGGCATCAAGCGCTACGAGATCGTCGACGTCCGCTACATCTGAGGCATCGGGCGATGCTGCTGCGGATCCGCGCGCTGCTGGCCGCGCTGTGGGCTGGCGAACTGCTGACGGTCGCCTTGCTCGCGGCCCCGAATGCGTTCGCGACCCTGGAGCGAGCGGCGGCCGGCAAATACGTCGCGAGGCTGTTCGAGATGGACGCCCGAGTGGCGCTCGCCGCCGGCGTGTTGCTGATCCTCATGGAGCGGCGTCTGCACCGCGACGGCGCGGTCCGCGGGTCGGCGATGAGCCCGGACTTCTGGCTACCACTGCTGGCCATCGGCTGCACCGCTGCCGGTTTCTATGCGCTGCAGCCGTTGATGGAAGCCGCGCGACAAGGGCAGGGGAGCTGGACTTTCCTGCAGCTGCACGCCGTGTCGTTGGCTCTCTTCGGGGTGAGAGCCCTCGCCGTGCTGGCGCTGGCATGGCGGGTGAACAGGTTCGTGTCCCGCTGATCCACCGCGTCTTGCCACGGACGTCCGGCGCGCAGAGGCAAAAAGAAAGACGGCCCGCGGGCCGTCTTGTCGTTGGTGCTGAAACGTGACGACGCGGTGGCGTCGCCTCAGCCTTGGCTGGACTTCTTCACGCTGGTCTGGCGAGGCTTCTTGGCGCGCTTGACCTCGCCACCGTAGGTGACCCGCTGGTTGCCCAGGACGGTGACCTTCTTGATCTGCGGACGGTTGTTGCCGCTCTTCGAGAACTTCACGATCTTGACGACCTTGGGTGCCGAGCGGGCGTCATCCTTGGGAGCGGCCTTTTCCTTCTCGGGCATCGGGCGCCACAGGACGAGCAGCTTGCCGATGTGCTGGATGGGGGCGGCGTCGAGTTCCTCGGCCAGGGTGGCCAGGATGGCTTCGCGGTTGTCGCGGTCGTCCGACATGACGCGCACCTTGATCAGTCCGTGGGACTTGAGCGCGAGGTCGACCTCCTTGGTGACGGCGGCCGTCAGGCCATCGCCGCCTATCATCACCACCGGGTCCAGGTGATGAGCGTCGGCGCGTTTTTCCTTGCGCTGGGCAGGGGTCAATTGAATAGCAGGCATCTGCTTATTATCAGTGCAATGAAAGTCGATACCAAAAGCAAGAAGCTGAACAAGGCGTGGTTGAACAACCACGTCAACGACACCTACGTCAAATTGGCCCAGAAGGAGGGCTATCGCTCCCGTGCGGCCTACAAGCTCAAGGAGATCGACGAGGAGTTCCAGCTGATCCGTCCCGGCCAGGTCGTGGTCGACCTCGGCGCGTCTCCGGGCGCCTGGAGCCAGTACCTGCGCCGCCGTTTCGCGCCCAAGGAGGCGGGCGCCGGCGGCGCTGCGGTGGGCGAACTGAATGGGCGCATCATCGCGCTGGACCTGCTGGACTTCGAGCCGATCGAGGGCGTCGAGTTCGTCCAGGGTGATTTCCGTGAGGATGAGGTGCTGGCGCGGCTCGAATCCATGCTCGACGGCCGCAAGGTGGATGTCGTGGTCTCGGACATGGCGCCCAATCTGTCCGGCATCGAGAGCACCGACGCCGCTCGCATGGAGCACCTGATCGAACTGGCCCTGGAGTTTTCCCAACAACACCTGAAGCCGGAAGGCGCGCTGGTTGCCAAGGTGTTCCACGGCAGCGGCTACGACCAGCTCGTGCACGCCTTCCGTGCCAAGTTCAAGCGGGTGAAGACGGCCAAGCCGAAGGCGTCACGGGAGCGATCGGCTGAGAACTTCCTCGTCGGGATCGGGCTGAAAGTGCGCTGAAGGGGCGATGCAAGCGCCATGACAGCGACCTGGCGACGCGTTGAAGACCCGATGAGGCGTCAAAGTCAGGGGTGCTTCGACCGGTCGGCCGGCGGCGCGCGTGGCAATATCTATCGAGGTGTATGGGAATGCCAATCAGGTCTGGGGACTTGACTGGCCTAGAATCCGCCCCATATGCCGTGAAAGTCCGCTGCCTGAGGCTGTATTCATGGGCGTGCGGTGATGGAATGACAAAGGAGTCGCGGTGAACAATCAGTGGTTCTCGAAAGTGGCTGTATGGATGGTGATCGCCCTGGTGCTGTTCACTGTCTTCAAGCAGTTCGATCGCAGCGCAACCCAGGGGAATCCGATCGTCTACTCTGACTTCCTCGATGAAGTCCGTGCGAAACGCATCAAGCAGGTCACACTGCAGGAAACCCCGGCGGGGACGGAAATCGTGGCGCAGACCAGCGATGGCAACAAGCTGCGCACGACCGCCCCGTACATGGATCGGGGCCTGATCGGCGACCTGATCAACAACGGCGTCAAGTTCGACGCCAAGCCGCGGGAAGAGCCCTCGGTGCTGATGAACATCCTGCTCAGCTGGGGCCCGATGCTCCTGCTGATCGCCGTGTGGGTGTACTTCATGCGCCAGATGCAGGGCGGCGGCAAGGGCGGCGCGTTCAGCTTCGGCAAGTCGAAGGCGCGCATGCTCGACGAGGCCAACAACTCCACGACCTTCGCCGACGTCGCCGGCTGCGACGAGGCCAAGGAAGAGGTGAAAGAGCTCGTCGACTTCCTGAAGGACCCGCAGAAATTCCAGAAGCTGGGCGGCCGCATCCCGCGCGGCGTGCTGCTGGTCGGCCCTCCGGGAACTGGCAAGACGCTGCTGGCCAAGGCCATCGCCGGCGAGGCCAAGGTCCCGTTCTTCACGATCTCCGGTTCCGACTTCGTCGAGATGTTCGTCGGCGTGGGCGCGGCCCGCGTGCGCGACATGTTCGAGCAGGCCAAGAAGAGCGCGCCGTGCATCATCTTCGTCGATGAAATCGACGCGGTCGGTCGCCATCGCGGCGCCGGCCTGGGCGGCGGCAACGACGAGCGCGAGCAGACCCTCAACCAGATGCTGGTCGAGATGGACGGCTTCGACACCAACCTGGGTGTCATCGTGATGGCTGCGACCAACCGTCCGGACATCCTGGATCCGGCGCTGCTGCGCCCGGGCCGTTTCGACCGCCAGGTCTACGTGACGCTGCCGGACGTGCGCGGCCGCGAGCAGATCCTGAACGTGCACATGCGCAAGGTGCCGGTTGGCCAGGATGTGCGTGCCGACATCCTGGCGCGAGGCACCCCGGGCTTCTCGGGCGCCGATCTGGCCAACCTGGTCAACGAGGCGGCGCTGTTCGCTGCCCGCCGCAACGGTCGGGTCGTCGACATGCAGGACTTCGAGAAGGCCAAGGACAAGATCATGATGGGCCCCGAGCGGAAGTCCATGGTCATGCCGGAGGAAGAGCGCAAGAACACCGCCTACCACGAGGCTGGTCATGCCCTGGTGGCTCGCCTGCTGCCCAAGACCGATCCGGTCCACAAGGTGACGGTCATCCCGCGTGGTCGCGCCCTGGGCGTGACGATGCAACTGCCGGAAGGCGATCGTTACAGCATGGACAAGGAACGCATGCTGTCGACGATCTCCGTGCTGTTCGGTGGTCGGATCGCTGAAGAAGTCTTCATGAACCAGATGACGACGGGTGCCAGCAACGACTTCGAGCGCGCCACCGCCATCGCCCGCGACATGGTCACCCGTTACGGCATGACCGACGAGCTGGGCCCGATGGTCTACGCCGACAACGAAGGGGAAGTCTTCCTGGGCCGTTCGGTCACGAAGACGACCAACATGTCGGAAGAGACCATGCGCAAGGTCGATCAGGAAATCCGCAAGATCATCGACGAGCAGTACACGATCGCGCGCGACTTGATCGAAGAGCACAAGGACAAGATGCACGCGATGGCGACGGCGCTGCTCGAGTGGGAAACCATCGACGCCGAGCAGATCAACGACATCATGGAAGGCCGCCCGCCGCGTCCGCCGAAGGATTGGACGCCGCCGGCCAACAAGCCCGACAGCGGCGGCACGCCCGCCGTCAGCACGGGCAGCGCCCCGGCTGCCGCCTGACGATGGGGGCGTCGGAGGCCGCTCGGGCCTCCGGTGCCAACCTGACCCCGAAGGGCCGGTCGCGAGACCGGCCCTTCTGCTTTTTGCGATCAGCCCCGCACGGAATCCCAGGTTCTTTCGTGCTTGCGTCATACTTGCCGTCTGGCGTGGCAGTCCCCGGCGCATTCGAGCGCGCGACCGCGCTCTCGACACTCAGCCGTTCATGACTTCTCCCTCGATTTGGCAGACCACACGCTTCGACCTCGATCTGGCGGAGCGGCCGCTGGTGATGGGCATCGTCAACGTGACGCCCGATTCCTTCTCCGACGGTGGCCAGCACGCCGATGCGTTGAGCGCGATCAACTTCTGCGAGCGGCTGCTGGGCGAAGGGGTCGACATCCTCGATCTGGGCGGCGAATCGACGCGCCCGGGCGCGCCGCGCCTGGAGGCCGACGAGGAGTGGAAACGACTGGAGCCCGTCGTGCGCGCCGCGCTGAACTTCGGCGTTCCCGTGTCGGTCGACACCTGCAAGACCGAGGTGATGCGCCGGGCGTTGGACCTGGGCGTGGACATCATCAACGACGTGCAGGCCCTGCGTGACGAAGGGGCCGACAGACTGTTGGCCGAACACGGCAGTGCCGGCATCTGCCTGATGCACATGCGTGGGCAGCCGGCTGGCATGCAGCAGCTGACCGACTACGACGACGTGGTTGTCGACGTCGCGGATTTCCTGCGGGAACGGATGAACCATTTGATCGACGTCGGTGTGGCCGCGGAGCGGATCACGCTGGACCCGGGTTACGGGTTCGCAAAGACCGTCGAGCAGAACCTCGAGCTGCAGCGGCGCCAGCGCGAGTTGCTCGCCCTGGGTCGACCGTTGTTGATCGGCTGGTCCCGCAAGTCGACGCTGGGCGCCGTGACGGGCAAGGCGGTCGACGAGCGCATGCCGGCCAGCGTCGGCGCGGCGCTGGCCTCGATCGCGCTGGGCGCGCGTGTCGTGCGGGTGCACGACGTCGGAGCCACCGTGGATGCGCTCAAGGTCTGGCAGGCCTTCGGCGCGCCGCAAGGCTGACGACCCCGAACGCTCCCAGGATCACGGGCCTCCAGGTGGGCGAGCAGCGGCCCCCCTGGCATCGGCGACAATCTGCGGATTCAAGATCAAGAAGTCGCAGGAGATCGCCTCAATGAGCCGAAAGTATTTCGGAACCGACGGGATTCGCGGCACCGTGGGCCGCACGCCCATCACGCCAGATTTCATGTTGCGGCTGGGCCATGCGGTGGGGCGCGTGCTCAAGCGCAGCTACGCCAAGCCCAGCGTCCTGATCGGCAAGGACACGCGCATCTCCGGCTACATGCTGGAGTCCGCGTTGGAGGCCGGTTTCGCGTCCGCGGGGGTCAACGTGCTGCTGACCGGCCCGCTGCCGACGCCGGGCGTCGCCTACCTCACCCGCGCGCTGCGCCAGCATCTGGGCGTGGTGATCTCGGCCTCTCACAACCCGTTCGCCGACAACGGCATCAAGTTCTTCTCGTCCAAGGGCGAGAAGCTGCCCGATGCCTGGGAACTCGATGTCGAGGCCGTGCTCGACGAGCCGCCGGTGTGGGTCGATTCGGCCAACCTGGGGCGCGCCCGGCGCCTGGACGACGCGCAGGGGCGCTACATCGAGTTCTGCAAGGCCAGCTTCAGCGGCGACCTCAGCCTGCGCGGCATGAAGCTCGTCATCGACGCGGCGAACGGCGCCGGCTACCAGGTGGCCCCGTCCGTGTTCCATGAACTGGGTGCCGAGATCATCACGATCGGCAACAAGCCCGACGGTTACAACATCAACGACAAGGTCGGTGCCACCGCGCCGCAGGCCCTGGTGGCCGCGGTCAAGGAGCACCAGGCCGACTACGGCATCGCGCTGGATGGCGATGCCGATCGCCTGCAGATGGTCGACGGGGCGGGGCGCCTCTACAACGGCGACGAGCTGCTCTACGTGATGGTGGCGGACCGGCTGGCGCGCGGTGAACGCGTCCCCGGCGCGGTCGGCACGCTGATGACGAACATGGCGGTCGAAGTGGCCCTGCGCCAGCGGGATGTCGAGTTCGTCCGCGCCAAGGTCGGCGACCGCTACGTGCTCGAGGAGCTGGCCGCCCGCGGCTGGCAATTGGGCGGGGAGGGCTCGGGCCACCTGCTCTCGCTGGACCGGCACACGACCGGCGACGGCATCGTGAGCAGCCTGCTGGTACTGGAAGCCGTCTGCCGCAGCGGACGCCGCCTGGCGGACCTGCTGGACGGCGTCACGCTGTTCCCGCAGACGCTGATCAACGTGCGACTGCAGGCGGATCACCAGGATTGGAAGAGCAATCCGGCGCTCGCCCGCGTCGAGGCCGAGGTCACGGCGGAACTGGGCGACCGGGGGCGGGTGCTGATCCGCAAGTCGGGCACCGAACCGCTGCTGCGGGTCATGGTCGAAGCCAGCGACGCCGACCTCGCGCAGCGCTGCGCCGAGCGTCTGGCGGACGCCATCCGCGGCGGTTGACCTCCCGTCCATCGACTGCACCGACCGAAAAAGAAGGGCCGCCGACGCGGGAGCGTCCGCGGCCCAATTTACATTGGTCGGGCCGCGTCCGGCGCGGCTCTTCGGGGTTTCCCTGGCGTCCGGTAGGCTAGGCACCGAAGATGACAATGGGGTGAATCGAATATGACAATGGCTGCCCGGTACGCCGTCGGACCCGATTCTTCCTCTGGGCGCTCTACGTAACGACATTTTTCCGGTTCCCGGGCCGCGTCACGGATGTGTCACATTGAGGTCATAGCATCCGCTCCGTTCGCCAACCAACCCAAGCGATAGGACTGAATGATCATGAATCAACTGCGTGCTGGCCTGCTGTTCGCCGCTTGCGCCGCGATGTTCTCCGCGGCCCATGCTCAAGAAGTGACCGGTGCGGGTGCTTCGTTCCCGGCTCCCGTGTACGCCAAGTGGGCCGATGCCTACAACAAGGCCACCGGTGTCCGCATCAACTATCAGTCGGTCGGTTCCGGCGCCGGCATCAAGCAGATCCAGGCCAAGACCGTCGACTTCGGCGCGTCCGACGCTCCCCTGAAAGATGAGCAACTGGCCAAGGACGGCCTGGTCCAGTTCCCGACCGTCATTGGCGGCGTGGTTCCCGTGATCAACGTCAAGGGCATCACCCCGGGTCAGCTGAAGCTGGACGGCAAGGTCCTGGGCGACATCTACCTGGGCAAGGTCACCAAGTGGAACGACCCCGCCATCGCCGCCCTGAACTCGGGCGTCGCGCTGCCGGACGCCGCCATCGCCGTGGTCCGCCGCGCCGACGGTTCCGGCACCAGCTTCCTGTTCACGAACTACCTGTCCAAGGTCAACGCCGAGTGGAAGGACAAGGTCGGTGAAGGCACGGCGGTGAACTGGCCCACCGGTGCCGGCGGCAAGGGCAACGAAGGCGTGTCGGCCTTCGTGACGCGTCTGCCGAACTCGATCGGCTACGTCGAATACGCCTACGCCAAGCAGAACAAGATGACCTACGTGCTGATGAAGAACGCCAGCGGCGCCTTCGTCAGCCCGAGCGACGACGCCTTCAAGGCTGCTGCCGCCGGTGCCAAGTGGGAGCAGTCGTTCTATCAGGTGCTGACCGAGCAGGCTGGCAAGGACAGCTGGCCCATCACCGGCGCCACCTTCATCCTGATGCACGTGGCGCAGGACAAGCCGGCCCAGGCCACCGCCTCGCTGAAGTTCTTCGACTGGGCCTATGCGCAGGGCGACAAGATGGCCGACGACCTGGACTACGTGCCGCTGCCCGCCAGCGTCAAGGAGCTGGTCCGCAAGCAATGGGCCGCCCAGGTGAAGGACGGCTCGGGCAAGGCGATCAGCTTCAAGTGACAGCCGCCTGCTGACGACGGCCCGGTGCTCTCTTCGAGGGCCCCGGGCTTTCTCACAGGACCTCAAGAAGATCTCGACAGAGACGTCGTGACGGACGCGTCGGACCGGCCGGAGGGGGCGGACGGCGCGCCAGGATTCCAAACACTCCAGCGGAGGCCCCGTGGCCGCAATACTTCCAGCCAATTCGATTGACCGAGAGCGCGGCGAGGAGCGCGTCAAGCCGGGTGGCAGCCCGACGCCGCGACGTCGTGTCGCGCCGTGGGCCGACGCGGTGTTCTCGCTGCTGACGCATGGCGCGGCCTGGCTGACGCTGGCGCTGCTGGCCGGCATCATCGGCTCGCTGCTGGTCGGTGCCGCGCCCGCGATCAAGCAGTTCGGCCTGAACTTCCTGATCACCGCGGAATGGGATCCGACCAAGGAGCAGTTCGGCGGCCTCGTGATGATCTACGGTACGCTGATGACCTCGTTCATCGCGCTGCTGATCGCCGTGCCGGTGAGCTTCGGCATCGCGCTGTTCCTGACCGAGCTCTCGCCGGGTTGGCTGCGCCGCCCGCTGGGCATCGCCATCGAGCTGCTGGCCGCGGTCCCCTCCATCGTCTACGGCATGTGGGGCCTGCTGGTGTTCGGCCCCATCCTGGCCACCTACGTGCAGCAGCCGCTGCAGTCGCTGTTCGGCGGCATCCCCTACCTGGGCGCGCTGGTGTCCGGCCCGCCGGTGGGCATCGGCATCCTGTCGGCCGGCATCATCCTGGCGATCATGATCATCCCGTTCATCGCCTCGGTGATGCGCGACGTGTTCTCGGTCACGCCCGCCATGCTGAAGGAATCGGCCTACGGCCTGGGCTCCACGACCTGGGAAGTGGTCTGGAAGGTCGTCCTCCCGTACACCAAGACCGGCGTCGTCGGCGGCATCATGCTGGGACTGGGCCGCGCGCTCGGTGAAACCATGGCCGTCACGTTCGTGATCGGCAACATGAACCAGCTGAATTCGCTGTCGGTGTTCGAAGCCGCCAACAGCATCACCTCGGCGCTGGCCAACGAGTTCGCCGAAGCCGGCGCGGGCCTGCACCAGGCCTCGCTGATCTACCTGGGCCTGGTGCTGTTCTTCATCACCTTCGTGGTGCTGGCGTTCTCCAAGGTCCTGCTCAACAAGCTGAAGAAGAACGAAGGAGCCCGCTCATGAGCGCGACCGACGCCAAGCGCCTGGCGATGTACAAGAAGCGCCGGCGCATCAACACCATCGCGCTGACGCTGTCGCTGGCCGCGATGGCCTTCGGGCTGGTCTGGCTGATCTGGATCCTGCTGGAAACGCTGATCCAGGGCGTCGGCGGCCTCACGATCGCGACCTTCACGCAGATGACGCCCGCGCCGATGTCGGAGGACGGCGGCCTGGCCAACGCGATCTACGGCTCGCTGGTGATGGTGGGTCTGGCGACTTGCATCGGCACGCCGATCGGCGTGCTGGCCGGCGTCTACCTGGCTGAATACGGCCAGAAGACCTGGCTCGGCGCCGTCGTGCGCTTCATCAACGACATCCTGCTCTCGGCGCCGTCCATCGTCGTGGGCCTGTTCATCTACACGGTCGTCGTGACGCGGATGAAGTCCTTCTCCGCGCTGGCCGGCATCCTGGCGCTGGCGCTGATCGTGATCCCGGTCGTGATCCGCACGACGGAGAACATGCTGAGCCTGATCCCCAACGCGCTGCGCGAGGCCGCCTATGCGCTGGGCACGCCGAAGTGGAAGGTCATCATGACCGTGACGCTGAAGTCGGCCCGCGCCGGCGTGATCACCGGCGTGCTGCTGGCCCTGGCCCGCATCTCCGGCGAAACCGCGCCGCTGCTGTTCACCGCGCTGTCGAACCAGTTCTGGACGAACTCGCTGGGCAGCCCGATGGCCAGCCTCCCGGTGACCATCTTCAAGTTCGCGATGAGCCCCTACGAGAACTGGCAGAAACTCGCCTGGGCGGGTGTTTTCATCATCACGATCGGCGTGCTGGTGCTGAACATCCTGGCGCGTGTGCTGTTCAAGGAAAAGCATTGACCGGTTGACCGCCGCGGCCCGACAGGCCGCGGCGACCGATCCACGAATCCAACGAATCGAGAAACAACATGGACGTCAAAGTCGACATGCCGGTGACCGAGAAGGCGAAGCTCTCGGTGAGGAACCTGAACTTCTACTACGGCAGCTTCCACGCGCTGAAGAACATCAACCTGGACATCCCCGAGAACAAGGTGACCGCCTTCATCGGTCCTTCGGGCTGCGGCAAGTCCACGCTGCTGCGCACGCTGAACCGCATGTTCGAGCTCTATCCGGAGCAGCGTGCCGAAGGCCAGATCCTGCTGGACGGCGAGGACATCCTGACCAGCAAGGAAGACGTCTCGCTGATCCGCGCCAAGGTCGGCATGGTGTTCCAGAAGCCGACGCCGTTCCCGATGTCGATCTACGACAACATCGCCTTCGGCGTGCGCCTCTTCGAGACGCTGTCGCGCGTCGAGATGGACGAGCGCGTCGAATGGGCGCTGAAGAAGGCCGCGCTGTGGAACGAGGTCAAGGACAAGCTCAACCAGAGCGGTTCGGGCCTGTCGGGCGGCCAGCAGCAGCGCCTGTGCATCGCGCGCGGCATCGCCATCAAGCCGGAAGTCCTGCTGCTGGACGAACCGTGCTCGGCGCTGGACCCGATCTCGACCGGCAAGATCGAGGAGCTCATCCATGAGCTCAAGCACGACTACACCGTCGCGATCGTGACCCACAACATGCAGCAGGCGGCACGCTGCTCGGACTACACGGCCTACATGTACCTGGGCGACCTGATCGAATTCGGACCGACCGCGGAGCTCTTCATGAAGCCCAAGCGCAAGGACACGGAAGACTACATCACAGGTCGTTTCGGCTGATCAACAGGGAGAGAACACCATGACCGACAAGCATCTGTCCACCCAATTCGACGCCGAACTGAGCGGCATCTCCACGCGCGTGCTGGAGATGGGCGGGCTAGTGGAATCGCAGGTGGCGCAGGCCGTCGAGGCGCTCGGCAGCTTCAGCGGCGACATCGCGAGCCACGTGCTCAAGCAGGAAGAGATCGTCAACACGATGGAGATCGAGATCGATCGCGACCTGTCGACGATCATCGCCCGCCGCCAGCCGACCGCGCGCGACCTGCGCCTGCTGATCGCCGTGTCCAAGACGATCGCCAACCTGGAGCGCGTCGGCGACGAGGCCGCCCGCATCGCCCGCACCGTGCAGCGCCTGATCAACACCGGCGTGTCGAGCCGGCTGCGCCTGCCGATGTCGGACCTGTCGTACGAGGCCGAGCTGGCCACCGCGCAGCTGCGCAAGGCGCTGGACGCGTTCGCGCGCCTGGACGTGGACCGCGCGCTGGAAGTGCTCAAGGCCGACGACCAGATCGACAAGGAGTTCGACGGCCTGATGCGCAAGCTCATCACCTACATGATGGAAGACCCGCGGACCATCTCGTCGTCCATCGACCTGGTGTTCGTCGCCAAGGCGATCGAGCGCGTGGGCGACCATGCCAAGAACCTGGCCGAAGTCATCATCTACGTGGTCAAGGGCACCGACGTCCGCCACAACACGCCGGACGCCGTCGAGAACATGGTGCGCTGAGCACCGAATCGCGATCCACCCGTCCGGCCCGCCCGCCGCGGGCGTCCCGGCGGGACCCAATAAGAGGAGTTACCCCGCATGAGTCGCATCCTGGTCGTCGAGGACGAATCCGCCATCGCCGAGCTGATCTCCATCAACCTGCGCCACGCCGGTTACGAGGTCACGCTGGCCGGCAACGCCGAGCAGGCGCAGCTGGAAGTGGATCGCGTGCTGCCTGATCTGGTCGTGCTCGACTGGATGTTGCCGGGCCAGACCGGCCTGGCGCTGGCGCGCCAGTGGCGCGGTGCCGCGCGCACCCGCGAGCTGCCCATCATCCTGCTGACGGCGCGCGCGGAAGAAGTCGACAAGGTGTCCGGCCTGGATGCCGGCGCGGACGACTACCTGACCAAGCCGTTCTCGACGAACGAGCTGCTCGCCCGCATCCGCGCGGTGCTGCGCCGCAAGGCGCCCGAGGCGCTGGACACGGCCGTCGAAGTCGGCGGACTGGTGCTCGATCCCGGCACGCGCCGCGTCAGCCGCGAGGGCGTCGAGGTGAAGCTCGGCCCGACCGAATTCCGGCTGCTGCACTTCTTCATGACGCATCCGGAGCGCGTGCACAGCCGCTCGCAGCTGCTGGACCGCGTCTGGGGCGACCACGTGTTCATCGAGGAACGCACCGTGGACGTCCACGTCAAGCGCCTGCGCGAGGCGCTCGAGAAAGTCAGCTGCGCGCGCATGATCGAAACCGTCCGGGGGGCCGGCTACCGGCTGACCCAGCAGAGCAGCAGCGCCTTGTCGGCCTGAGGACGCATCCATGGCATGGATGTTGTCTCGCGTCCTGATGCTGGTGCTGGGCACCGGCGTCGCGGGCGGCTTGGGGTACTGGCTGGGCGAGTGGACGGGGATGCCGCATCTGGCCGCGGCCTTGGCCGCGGCAGCGGCGGTGATCCTCATGGCGGTCTGGGACGCGGCCCGGGCACATCGGCTGGTGAGCTGGCTGCGCGGCGACCAGCACGACGACGCGCCGCGCGTCGGCGGCCTGTGGGGCGAGATGGCGTATCGCGTCGAGCGCGGCCTGCGCGACCGCGAACGCCGCTACGAGCGCGAACGTCAGCAGCTGGAGCAGTTCCTGCTCGCGATCGAAGCGTCGCCCAACGGCGTGATCCTGCTCGACGGGCAGGACCACATCCAGTGGTGCAACGTCGTGGCCGGCGATCATTTCTCGCTGGACCCGCAGCGCGACAAGCTGCAGCGCATCACCAACCTGGTCCGCTATCCGGCCTTCGTCTCCTACCTGCAGAACGGCAACTTCCAGCAGCCGCTGACGCTGACCAACACCCGCGCAAAATCGACGCTGCAGGTGCTGGTGCGCGACTACGGCGTGGGAGGAGAGTCGCGCAAGCTGGTGCTGTCGCTGGACGTGACCGACCGCGAGCGCAACGAAGCGATGCGTCGCGACTTCGTCGCCAACGTCTCGCACGAGATCCGCACGCCGCTGACGGTGCTGGCCGGCTTCATCGAGACGATGGCCAGCCTGCAACTGACCGAGGCTGAACGCAAGCGCGTGCTGCACCTGATGCAGCAGCAGACGACGCGGATGCAGACGCTGGTCGGCGACCTTCTGACGCTGGCGCAGCTCGAAGGCAGCCCGCGACCGGGCGCCGATCACTGGATTTCGCTGGACCCGCTGCTGCAACGCGTCGGCGCGGATGCGCAAGCGCTGTCGAACGGCCGGCACGAGCTCGTCTGTGAACGCCAGACGGGGGTCGAACTCGCCGGCGTCGAGACGGAGATCCTCAGCTCGATCGCCAACCTGGTGAGCAACGCGGTGCGCTACACACCGCAGGGCGGCCGCATCGAACTCCAATGGCGCTGGCTGCCGGACAACGGCGGCGAAATCTCGGTGATCGACAACGGGCCCGGCATCGCGCGCGAACACCTGCCGCGACTCACCGAACGCTTCTATCGCGTCGACGGGAGCCGCTCGCGCGACACCGGCGGCACGGGGCTGGGTCTGTCGATCGTCAAGCATGTCGTGCAGCGCCACGGCGGCGAACTGCGCATCGAGAGCGAGCCCGGGAAGGGCTCCAGGTTCAGGCTGCTGTTCCCCGCGGCGCGCGTGCGGCTGGTCGATGCGACGGCCATGGGCGATGAGGCCGCGCCCGCCTTGCTGGCGGGGCGCGAAGAACTCTGACGCCTTCGACGATCGGCGTTCAACGATCCTTCTGCATGACCAGATAGGTGCCGGACCGGTCCGTCGGACGACGGACCACGCCAAGCACGCGCCAGCCGCTCGGCGGCATCGGCGTGCTTTCAGCCTGCACCGTGATCGCCACCGGGCAGGTCGTGGCGTCCAGACCTTGCGTCGCGTCGACCTTCCAGTGCCCCTGGAATTCGAAGGCGGCCAGCGCATGGGTCGGCACGCCCGGCGCGGCGATGCAGTCGACGTTCGCCGGCAGGTGCGCGGCAATGCGCTCGATCAGCGGCTTGTTGCTGCGCGCATAGTTCAGCGTGTGCAAGCCGAGGGTCATGGCCAGCAGCCAGGCCAGCGCGACGCCCCCAGCGGGCAGCGCAAGACTCTTCCAGAGCGCGTGACGATGACGCGCGGTGCGCCAGCGCACCAGCCACAGCCAGGCCAGCGTGCCCAGCACGGCGACGACGAAGGTGAGCAGGCTGAACTCAGGCTCGTAGCCCTGCGCCAGCTTGCGGACGTTGGCCATCAGCTTCGCCGGCCAGCCGATCTGCATGGCCATGTAATACAGCCACAGGAAGATCGCGCCGAGGGTGAAGAAGAAGACCGAGAACCAGTCGAGCAGGGCGCTGGCGCTGCGCTGGAAGGTCGGGAGCGCGAAGCTCGCCAGCACGGCGAGCGGCGGCAGCGCGAGCAGCATGGCGCGGTCGTCGGCGCCCATGAGCAGGCTGGTGAGCAGGGGCACCAGCGAGGCCAGCAGCGGCACCGACAGGTGACGCCGCATCAGGTGCGTCCGCCAGCGCCACAGCGACCACGCCGCCAGCGGCCACGCCGGCCAGCAGAACCAGCCGAGGAGCCGCAGCCAGTCGAGCACGCTGCGTTCGCCGGCCTTGAGGCGCCAGGCCCAGCCGTGCATGGGCCAGGCGATAAGCGCGGCCAGGGCCATGGCGCCGAGGATCCAGGGCAGGAACTTGCGGGCGTCCTCGTAGGTCGACCGGAAGCAGAGCCACAGCGCGCCGACGGCCAGGGCGAGTGCGACGACGGGCGCGCCGCTGGTGGCGAGCACCGGCAGCGCCATCAGCATTGCCGCGCGGGCCTTCCAGACGCGGAAGGGCAGCGCCGAGAGGCTGTAGACGAAGAGGGTGATGCCCAGGAGCTGGAGGATCTCCGGCGTGATCTCATGGCCCAGGCGCAGCAGGCCCAGGCTGGCGATGAGCGCGAGCAGGCAGCCGTCGGCCATGGCGCGGGCGTAGTCGACCGCATGGGCCTCGCCGCCGAAGGCGAAGGCGACGGGTTGGGCGGCCTCGGTGCGGGCCAGGTGGAGGCAGCTGTACCAGGCCAGGGCCAGCACGGCGGCCAGCATCAGGCCGAAGGGGATGCGCGCGGCAACGGCAGGGTCGAGGAAGGGGAGCAGCTTGACGCCGAGCGCGCCGACCCAGTAGGGCAGCAGGCCGCCGTCGGCGGGCAGGCCGGCGATGGCGGGCTGCAGCCAGGGGGCGTGGCCCTGCGCGATGCTCGCGATGAAGCCGAAGGCGGTGAGGTCGGCATTGCGCCACGGGTCGCGACCGAACAGGCCGGGCAACACATAGGCGGCGCACAGCAGCAGCAGGGCCCAGCGCGGGATCGGGTGCGTGCTTCGCTCGGCCACGACGGCCGGGGTGGGCAGATTCATGCGCGTCTGTCTCGTTGTCGTTGTGGATGCCGGTGCGCATCATGCCGCAGCTTCGCGCGGCGTTCGAAATGAAAAAAGGCAGCCGAGGTGGCTGCCTTTTTGCGGTGACCGGATCAGGTCCGGTCGGCGAGGCCTGCTCAGGCCTTGGCGCCGCGCAGGTTCGCGAACTTGTTGCGGAACTTCTCGACACGACCGCCCAGGCTGTCGATGCTCTTCTGCGTGCCCGTGTAGAACGGGTGCGATTCGCTCGAGGTTTCCAGCTTGACCAGCGGCAGTTCGCGGCCGTCGTCCAGCTTGATCGTTTCCTTGGTCTGAACCGTCGAGCGGATCACGAACTGGGAACCATTGGACTGGTCGACAAAGACCACGTCGCGATAGTTGGGGTGAATGCCTTCTTTGGCCATTTGAAAATCCTCGCTGCAGTGCCGCCAGCCACACTGCCCCTTGCAGCGCACTTGTCGACAGCGGAAAAACGCGGAGTATAGCGGAAATGAGAGAAGCCGCCCAGGGGCGGCTTCCGTGAAGTCCAGCAGGACGCTTGAAGAGGGCGGAATCAACCGCCTCTGCGCATCATGTCGAAGAAATCGTGGTTGTTCTTCGAGGACTTCATCTTGTCGAGGATGAACTCCATCGCCTCGATCTCGTCCATCGGGTAGAGCAGCTTGCGCAGGATCCAGGCCTTCTGGAGGATCTCCGGCTTGAGCAGCAGCTCTTCGCGGCGGGTGCCCGACTTGTTCAGCAGGATCGACGGGTAGACCCGCTTCTCGGCCATGCGACGGTCCAGATGGATTTCGCAGTTGCCGGTGCCCTTGAACTCTTCGTAGATCACCTCGTCCATCTTGGAACCGGTGTCCACCAGCGCGGTACCGATGATGGTCAGCGAGCCGCCTTCCTCGATGTTGCGCGCGGCGCCGAAGAAGCGCTTGGGGCGCTGCAGGGCGTTCGCGTCCACACCGCCGGTCAGCACCTTGCCGGAGCTGGGCAGCACGTTGTTGTAGGCGCGGGCCAGGCGGGTGATCGAGTCCAGCAGGATGATCACGTCCTTGCGCAGTTCCACCAGGCGCTTGGCGCGCTCGATGACCATTTCCGCGACCTGCACGTGGCGTGCGGCCGGTTCGTCGAAGGTGGAGCTGATGACCTCGCCGCGCACGGTCCGCTGCATCTCGGTCACTTCCTCGGGGCGCTCGTCCACCAGCAGCACCATCAGGTGGGCGTCGGGATAGTTGGCCGCGATCGAGTGCGCCAGATGCTGCATCATCATCGTCTTGCCCGACTTGGGCGGGGCGACGAGCAATGCGCGCTGGCCTTTGCCCAGCGGGGCGATCAGGTCGATGATCCGGCTGGTGATGTTGTCGTCGCCGCGGATGTCGCGTTCAAGCTTGAACTGCTCTTTCGGGAAGAGCGGCGTCAAGTTCTCGAACATGATCTTGTGCTTGGACTCCTCCGGCGTCAGGCCGTTGACGCGGTCCACCTTGACCAGCGCGAAGTAGCGCTCGCCGTCCTTGGGCACGCGCACTTCGCCTTCGACCATGTCGCCGGTGTGCAGGTTGAAGCGGCGGATCTGGCTCGGGGAGAGGTAGATGTCGTCCGTCGAGGCCATGTAGCTGGCCTCGGGGGAGCGCAGGAAGCCGAAGCCGTCAGGCAGGACTTCCAGCACGCCGTCGCCGAACACCTGCTCGCCGGCCTTGGCGCGCTTTTTCATGATCGCGAACATCAGCTCCTGCTTGCGCAGTCGGGCGACGTTGTCGATCTCCAGTTCTTCGCCCATCTGGATCAGGGCGGAGACGTGAAGCGCCTTCAGTTCAGAAAGATGCATGGGGGGGTTGACCCGGTCTGTCGTCCAGAGCCTGCCAAGGCCAGAGACACAAACAACGGCGAGCCCAAGGGTCGCGCATCCGCGTTGCGGCGGACTTGAGGAAAGCGTGGAGACTTGGGCGCCGAGTCCACGCGCTCACCCGGAGCGTCGACGGCGTCCGAAGACGCCGTTGGGCCCGGGAGGGCGTGGTGGCAAGTGGTTCGCCAGGACCGCAGGGGCCCCGACGAATGGAATCATTATAGGTTGGCGTCGAGGAAGGACGTCAACTGGGCCTTGGACAACGCGCCGACCTTGGTCGCGGCGAGCTGGCCGCCCTTGAACAGCATCAGGGTCGGGATGCCGCGGATGCCGAACTTGGCCGGCACTTCGCGGTTGTCGTCGACGTTCAGCTTGGCGATCTGCAGGCGGTCGCCGTAGTCCTTCGCGACTTCGTCCAGGATGGGGGCGATCATCTTGCAGGGGCCGCACCATTCGGCCCAGTAGTCGACCAGCACGGGTTTGTCGGACTGGATGACGTCGCTGTCGAACGAGGCGTCGGAGATGTGTTTGATCTGTTCGCTGCTCATGGAGATGGTCCTTGCGTGATGTCCCTGCCGGGCGGATGCCTCGGACGGGCGGCCGGCCGGGCGACAATGCGTCGCCCCGAGGGCCCAGGGCTGCAGGGTGCGATGATTCTCACACAAGCCCGGAAACCTCGGCCCGAGTAGGCGCTCCCCCGACTTGACGGTGCGCAGGGCGCATCTCAAGGGGCAGGGCGCCTGGATTTCGCTATCGTCGCGATATCGTCGACCCCGCCACCGCCAGACCCGCCTTGTCGTCCACGCCGCCGCCTTCGATCCCGTCCCCGCCGTCCGTCGACTTTCCGTTGTCGCCGGCCCACACCAGCGCCGCCATCTGGGACGGCGTCACGCGCCGGGCGGCCGATTGGCTGGAGGCCAACGGGCTGTCGGCGCGCGACGCGGTGCTGCTGCTGCCCTTCGCGCAACACCTGGCACCGGCGCGGCGGGCGTGGATGAAGCTGTCGCGCTGGCAGCCGCGCATCGAGACCACGCACAGCCTCGCCTCGGCGCTGGGCCCCAGCGCGCTGCCCCAGGCGGACCAGCTGACCGGCGACGCCGCGATCGACGCGCTCGCGGCGCGCGCGCTGATGCGCGGCCAGAGCTGGGCGGAGGCGCTGCGCAAGGAGGATCCGCGCGCCTACGACGCCGCCGTGCAGCGGCTCGTCGAGGCCGCCCATGCGCTGGCACGCGCCGCCGCGCTGCGCGATCCGGCGCGTCGCGACGACTTCTGGGAACACGCCCGGCAGGCGCTGGCACTGCAGAGCGGCGTCGGGCACCTGGAGCGCGCGCTGCTGGCGGTGGCGCTCGAATGGGCCGCGTCCGATCCGCGCGCGCCGGCCACCGATGCGCTTTTCCCGTTGCGGCCGAGCGCCTGGCTGCACCTGCAGTGCGGCGGGCCGGATCCGCTGGCCGACGCGCTGCTCGCGAGCGCCGAGGCCGCCGGCATTCCCTGCCTGCGCCTGAACGCCGATCTGCCGCTGGATGCCGCGTTCCACGGCGGCGCACCGGTCGGGCGCCTGGAGCAGGCGGTGTGCGAAGACTTCGAAGACCTGGCGCAATGCAGCGCCGCCTCGGTGCTGGACCACCTGCGATCGGGACGCGCCCCGGTGGCGCTGATCGCGCAGGACCGCGTGCTGCTGCGTCGCGTGCGCGCGCTGCTGGAGCGCCAGGGCCTGGGCATCCAGGACGAGACCGGCTGGACGCTGGCGACCACCGCGCCGGCCGCGCAACTGATGGCGATGCTGCGCGCGGCGCGGCGGGACGCCACCGTCGACGACTGGCTCGCCTGGCTGAAGACGCCGCTGGCCGCGTCGCTGCGGGAGAAAGGCGGCAGCGCCTCGCTGAGCGCGCTGGAGGCGCACTGCCGCCGGCGCGGCTGGTCCGCGCCGCAGGCGGTGCGTGCCGATCGCCTGCCACCGGGGAGCGAGCGGCTCTGGGAGTCCGCCCGCGAAGCGCTGGTGCCGTTGCAGTCGCGCGGCGCGCAGGCGCTGGAAGCCTGGATCGAGGCGCTGAAGCAGACCCTCCAGCAGCTCGGTGCCGACGAGCGTCTCGCACGCCAGCCCGCCGGCGGCCCGCAGGTACTGGAAACGCTCTGGCTGAGCAAGACGCCGTGGCCGGGGTCCGGTCACGAAGCGGTGCTGCGCGGCGCGCAACTCACCGCGTCCGAATTCGTCGACTGGGTGTCGCAGACGCTGGAGGCCGGCGAGTACAAGCCGCCGCTCGAAGGCGGCCTGCAGATCATGATCACGCCGCTGGCGCGGACGATGCTGCGGCCGTTCGGCGCGATCGTGCTGCCGGGCGCGGACGCGGCGACGCTGGGACCGGTGCCGCCGGGGCCGGTGCTGATCGGGGACACGTTCGCGCGCGAGATCGGCTTGCCCACCGTCGAAGGCAAGCGGCAGGCGCTGGCGTGGCAGTTCGCGCAGCTGCTGCGCGCGCCGGCGTTGACGCTGCTGCGCCGCGGGCATCTCGGCAGCGAGCCGCTCGCGGCGAGTCCGCTGCTGGACCGGCTCGACCTCGCGCTGCAGGCGGTGGGGCAGGGGCTGCCGCATTGGCACGATCCGCGCATCGAGGCGGCCGTGCCCGCGGCGCCTGTCGACCGCGCCGCCGCTCAGGCGCAAGGACGGCTTCCGTCGAGCTTGAGCGCGAGCGCGGTGGAGTCCCTGCGCCAGTGTCCGTACCAGTTCTTCGCCCGCGTGCTGCTGGGCCTGCGGGAGGCCGGCGAACTCGACGTCCAGGCCGACAAGCGCGACTACGGCACCTGGCTGCACGCGGTGCTGCACCAGTTCCACACGGAGCGCGTGGAGAAGCGCGATCCCCTCCTCGATGACGACGCCCGCCTGCAACGCGCGGCGCAGGACCAGATGCGGGAACTCGGCCTGGCGCCGGCGGAGTTCCTGCCGTACTCGGCGAGCTTCGCGCGCTTTGTGCCGGCCTACCTCGACTGGCTCGCGGAACGCGAGGCCGACGGCCAGCGGTTCGAACGCGGCGAGGTCGACCGACGCGTGCATCCCTGGGCAGCGACCGAGCCTGCGCTCGCGGAACTCGCGCTGCTCGGGCGCATCGACCGGATTGACGATGGCGCCGATGGCGCCGCTGGGCAGCTGCTCATCGACTACAAGACCGGCAGCCTGAAGGGCTTGAAGGACAAGGTCGCGCATCCGCTCGAAGACACGCAACTGACGGTCTACGCGTTACTCATGGGCTCGGCGCCGACCGGACTCCCGCTCCCGCTCGCGGGAGCGGGTGGGGGTGAGAGCCAGCGGCCGGGGCCATCCACCAGCCCGCTGCGTGCGCAGTACCTGGCCCTGGACGACGCCAGGGGCATCGCCGAGATCGAGCACGAACACGTGGAGGAGACGGCAGCCGTGATGCTGGACGGCTTGCGTCGGGATCTGCTGGCGATCCGTGCCGGCGATCCGCTGCCGGCGTTGGGCGAAGGCGTGGCCTGCGCATACTGCGAGATGCGCGGCCTGTGCCGCCGCGACGATTGGGAAGGGGCCGCGCCGTGACCGCGCCGACGAACGACCAGGTCGCCGGCCCGCTGGGCGCGGCCGCCTACACGCTCGACGGCGCGCCGGTGGCGCGCGAGCGCTTCTACGAGCTGGCCTGCGACCCGGCGCGCAGCGTCGTCGTCGAAGCCTGCGCGGGCGCTGGCAAGACCTGGATGCTGGTGTCGCGCATCCTGCGCGCGCTGCTGGACGGCGCGCGACCGCAGGACATCGTCGCCATCACCTTCACCCGCAAGGCCGCCGGCGAGATGCGCGCGCGCCTGAACGAATGGCTGCACGAGTTCGCCCATTGCGACGACGCGGGGCGCGTGCTCGCGCTGCGCCAGCGCGGGCTCCCGCCGGCGCAGGCGGCCGAACTCGCGCCGCGCCTGGCGACGCTGCAGCAGCGCCTGCTGCAGGACGCGCGTCCGGTGGAGATCCGCACCTTCCACGCCTGGTTCTCGCAGCTGCTGCGCGCCGCGCCGCTGGAGCTGCTGCGCGCGCAGGGCCTGTCGCCCGAGCTGCAGCTGCTCGAGGACGAAAGCGACCTGATGCCCGAGCTCTGGCAGCGTTTCCACGCCGCCGTGCTCGAGGATGAATCCCTGCTGGCGATCTACCGGGAGCTGAGCCTGATCCACGGCCGCAACAAGCTGCTGGACTGGCTGACCTCGGCCTTCGACAAGCGTGTGGAACTGCGCCTGGCCCACACGCACGGCCGGCTGATGGACAGCATGCCGACGGCGGCCGAGGTCGTGCCGGAACTGGCGGCCTTCGCCGAGCCGATCGACGCCTTCGCGGCGATGCGCGCCGAGTTGCAGGCGCTGGCCATCGAGCTGGGCCAGTCGACCAAGGTCACGCCGAAGAAATGCGCGACCGCGATCGAGCAGGCGCTGCAGCTGGCCGATGAGCCCGCGCTCGCCGGCGTGCGCCAGGCCCTGTTCACGGCGGAGGGATCGCTCCGCAAGAACCTCGGCGACTCCCCCGCGTTGTCGGCGGTGTCGGACCGGCTGCAGCGGCTGCTGCTCGCGATCGACCAGGACCGCGCGCGTCTGTGGCACCAGCAGATGTGCGCGCTGGCGCTGACGCTGCTCGACGCCTTCGACCGCCTCAAGCGCGAGCGCGGCATCGTCGACATGAACGATCTGGAGCGCGGCGCGCTGGCGCTGCTGGGGGACGTCGACCTGTCGGGCTGGGTGCAGGAGCGCCTCGACAGCCAGGTCCGGCACCTGCTGATCGACGAGTTCCAGGACACCAGTCCGCTGCAATGGCATGCGCTGCACGCCTGGCTGTCCGGTTATGTCGGCGCGGGCGGCGGCACCAGCGGGCAACGTCCGCCGTCGGTGTTCATCGTCGGCGATCCGAAGCAGAGCATCTACCGCTTCCGTCGCGCCGAGCCCCGCGTCTTCGCCGCGGCGCGCGATTTCGTGCGGGAGGGGCTGGACGGCGTGCTGCTGGCCTGCGACCACACGCGGCGCAATTCGGTGCCGGTGCTGGCGGCGGTGAACGCCGTCTTCGAATCGGCGAGCCTGGCGCAGCAGTACAGCGGCTTCCGACCGCACACCACGGAGTCCGGCGGCGGCGACCCGCTGGACGGCGTCTTCTTCATTGCCGGCGACGAGGCCGCCGATGACGAGGCCTCCGGGACGGACCGGGAGGA
The DNA here is from genome assembly GCA_004210455.1 of Rubrivivax sp. GTDB lineage: Bacteria > Pseudomonadota > Gammaproteobacteria > Burkholderiales > Burkholderiaceae_C > Roseateles. The sequence goes on from SEFA01000089.1 coordinate 24,158, forward strand.
GGGCGGGTGGCGTCCGAGCCTGACCGAGCCGCGACGCGAGCCCGAGCTGCATCGCCGCGAGGCCGAGGCCGAACGGATCGCCGCCTGCATCGGCGACCTGCTGGTCAAGGGCGAGGCGCAGCCGGGTGAGATCTTCGTGCTGGCGCGCAAGCGCGAGGGCCTGCGCGTGCTGGCGCAGATCCTCAAGGGCCGCGGCATCGCCCATGCGGCGCCGGAGGACATGGCGCTGCTCGACGCGCCGGACGTCCGCGACCTGCTGGCGCTGCTGGACGCCTTGGCCTCCAGCGGGCATCAGCTGTCGCTGGCGCACACCTTGCGCAGCCCTTTGTTCGGCGCGAGCGAAGCGGATCTGCTATGGCTCGCCGCCGA
>SEFA01000090.1 GCA_004210455.1 Rubrivivax sp.
GAGGGGGAGGGCGAGGTCTGCGCCTGCGCGACGATGCCGCGCTGCTGCAGGAACCGGGCGACGGACTCGCTGGCGTTCGCGTTGCCGGCGGCGGCGCCCATCAGGGCGGTCGGCGGCAGCGAGGCGGTCGCCGCCGTCGTCGTGATCGTGTTGGTGACGGACACGGTCGGGGCGACCAGCGCCGCGGCAGTGCCTGTCGCGGCCGCGGTCGTCACGGCGGCGGTCGCGGCGGCCGGCGAACGCATCAGGCTCTGGCCGTAGGCGCCCATCATCGTGCCGGCGGGCGGCGCGGCCTCGGTCCTGGCGTCAGCCACCTTCGCGTCGGCCTTCGGGTCGGTCTTTACCGGCGCCGCCTTGTCTGCGGTCTTCGTCTCGGGCTTGGCCGAAGCGACCTTGTCGGGGCCCGACTTGTCGGCGGCGATCTCGGCGGAAGCGGTCGAGCCGGTCGACGGGGACTTGTCCTCGTCGGCCTTGGTCTTCTTGTCCTTGCCGGCGTCCTTGGCCGCGACCTGCTTCGAGGACTTGGCGTCCTTCGTCGACTTGGCCGTGGATTTCGCTTCGGCGGTCTTCCTGGTGGCAGGTTTTGCCACCGGCTTGGCGGCTGCCTTGGCCGGCGCGGCCTTGGCCTGCGCCTTCGGCTTGTCGTGCGCCTCGTTGGTGGACGAGGTCGACTGTTGCGCCCAGCAACTACCGCTGGCGACGACGCAGATCAGCCCCAGTGCGGCCATGGCGCGCTGGAGCTTCTGGTGTCGGGGAGCGGAGCGGGAGGGACGAACGGTATTCATCAGTGTTGGGCGCGGAGACTAGGCACCATCTCCGTACCGGTCAAGCGCGAATGCCCGCAGGGGCGCGCCTGGCTAGGGAAAGTCCGGGCGTGGCCACGAGACCCTTCCCAGGAAAACCCGGATTGGACCACAGCCCCCCTGCGCAAGGCTGTGAACGAAAGTTTCAGAAAAGCTGTCGATGCGAGGATCCGTGCGGAATTCGCGCATTCGAGACCAACATCCCAGGAGACCGTGATGACCGAGAGCTATGCGGCGATGTACCGGCGTTCGATGGACGATCCGGACGGGTTCTGGACCGAGCAGGCCCGGTTGATCGATTGGTCCCGGCCCTTCGAGCAAGTCTGCGACACGAGCCGGCCGCCGTTCGCGCGATGGTTTGTCGGTGGCCTCACGAACCTGTGCCACAACGCCGTGGACCGCCATGCGGCCCGTCGGCCCGGCGACGCGGCGCTGATCTGGGCGTCGAGCGAAGTCGACCAGGAGCGCGTGATCTCCTTTGCCGAGCTCCAGGAGGAAGTCGAGGCGATGGCCGCCATCCTGATCGAGCAGGGCGTGCGCGTCGGCGATCGCGTGCTGATCTACCTGCCGATGATCCCTGAGGCCGCCTTCGCGATGCTGGCCTGCGCGCGCATCGGCGCGATCCATTCGGTGGTGTTCGGCGGCTTCGCCAGCCATGCGCTGGCCGATCGCATCAACGACGCGGAACCCGCGCTGATCGTCAGCGCCGATGCCGGCAGCCGCAACGGCAAGGTCGTGCCCTACAAGCCGCTGCTCGACGAGGCCATCCGCCTGGCGGCGCACAAGCCGGCGAAGGTGCTGATGGTGGATCGCGGGCTGAGCGCGTTCGAACGCGTCGAAAGCCGCGATCTCGACTACGCCGCGTTGCGCGAGCGTCTGCTCGGCACGCGCGTGCCCTGCGAATGGCTGCCGTCCGACGCCGTCAGCTACACGCTCTACACCAGCGGCACGACGGGCCGGCCCAAGGGCGTGCAGCGCGACGTCGGCGGTTATGCGGTCGCGCTGGCGGCAAGCATGAAGCACATCTACGACGGTCATCCGGGCGAGACCTTCTTCTCCACCAGCGACATCGGTTGGGTCGTCGGTCACAGCTACATCGTCTACGGTCCCTTGATCGCGGGCATGGCCACTTTGATGTACGAAGGGACGCCGGTGAGACCCGACGCGGCGGTCTGGTGGCGGCTGGTCGAGCGGCACCGCGTCACGGTGATGTTCAGCGCGCCAACCGCGGTGCGGGTGCTGAAGAAGCAGGATCCCGGCTGCCTGACGCGGCACGACCTGTCGTCGCTGCGCGCGTTGTTCCTGGCCGGCGAGCCGCTCGACGAGCCGACCGCGCGCTGGATCGCCGAGGCCATCCGCAAGCCTGTCGTCGACAACTACTGGCAGACCGAGACCGGCTGGCCGATCCTGACGCTGGCGCGCGGCGTGGAGCCGGCCGAGCCGAAGTTCGGATCGCCCGGCGTGGCGATGTTCGGCTACCGCGTCCAGCTGCTGGACGAGCGCACCGGCGAGGCGCTGGAAGCGCCCCATCAGAAGGGCCTGCTCGCGATCGCCTATCCGCTGCCGCCAGGCTGCATGCAGACCGTCTGGCGCGACGACGAGCGTTTCGTGCGCACCTACTGGGAGAGCGTCCCCCGCCGGCAGGTGTATTCGACCTTCGACTGGGCCTTGCGCGACGAGGACGGTTACTACTTCATCCTCGGACGCAGCGATGACGTCATCAATGTCGCGGGGCACCGTCTGGGCACGCGCGAGATCGAAGAGTGCATCGCCGGCCATCCGGCGGTGGCGGAGGTCGCCGTGGTCGGCGTCGCGGATCCACTCAAGGGGCAGGTCGCGATGGCCTTCGCCGTGCTGAAGGATCCGGCGCACGCCGCCACGCCGCAGGAGGCGCTGACGCTCGAAGGCGAGATCCTGAAGCGCGTCGACCAGCGCCTGGGCGCGGTGGCGCGACCGTCGCGGGTGCGCTTCGTGGCGCTGCTGCCGAAGACGCGGTCCGGGAAACCGCTCCGTCGCGCGATCCAGGCCGTCTGCGAACATCGCGATCCCGGCGACCTGATCACCCTCGACGATCCCGCCGCGTTGCAACAGATCCTTGATTTGATGAAGGGGACCTCCTGATGAAGCAAAGGCATGCATTGATCCTGGCCGTCGTCACGGCCTGTGCGCTGCCGGCCGCGCCGGCGTCCGCTCAATCGGAGGCGCGCCCGCCCGCGCTGCCGACGCCGGCGTTCCCCAGCTTCGCCGATGGCAAGGCCGTCGACCGTGCCTGTGATGCGGGCCTGACGGCGCTGAACCGCGAGGTCGACCAGCTGGCGAAGCGCAGGGTGGACAAGGGCTGGCTGGCCGCCTACGACCTGGTGATCGCGCATCACGAGGACGCGCGGTTCCCGATCGAGTTCGTCCAGAACGTGCACGCCGACAAGTCCGTGCGCGACGCCGCCCAGGCCTGCGCGCTGCGCTGGACCGATTTCCAGACCGCGTTGACGCAGAACGGGAAGATCTATCGCGGTCTGAAGACCGCGCCCGCCGCGGACGCGATCGACCGCGAGCTCAAGCGCAACGCGCTGGGGCTGTTCGAGGACAGCGGCGTCGGCCTGTCGACGAACAAGCGCTCGCGCGCCAAGCAGATCCTGGATCGGCTCTCCGCGCTCGATCAGCAGTTCTCGAAAGCGATCCGCGACGCCAACATCCGCGTCGCGTTCACCGCCGACGAACTGCGCGGCGTCCCCGACGGTGTCTGGACCGACAAGCCCCGCGACGACCAGGGGCGCTATCTGCTGGGCGTCGACAACCCGACCTATACCGCGCTGATGCAGACCGCCGAGAGCGGCGCCGCGCGCGAGCGCATCTGGCGCGCCAAGACCAACGAGGGCGGCGAGGGCAACCTCAAGCTCCTCACCGAGGTCATCACGCTGCGCAAGGAATACGCCGGCCTGTTCGGCTACGACAACTACGTCGACTTCAACCTGCGCCGCCAGATGGCCAAGGACGCCGCCACGGCGACGCGCTTCCTCGGCGAGGTCAAGGGCACCGTCCAGCAGGGCGAACGTGCCGATCTTGAGGCGCTCCGCCGCGCGAAGGCGGCGCACCTGGGCACCGCGATCGAGGCCACCACCGTGACGCAATGGGACGGCGTCTACTACGCCGAGCGAATCCGCAAGCAGCGCTTCACCGTGGACCAGGAAGCCTTCCGTCCGTACTTCCCGCCGGCGGAGAGCCTCGCGTTCACGCTGCGCGTCGTCGACCGGCTGCTCGGCGTGACGCATACGCCGGTGTCGCTGCCGGGCCTCTGGCATCCCGACGTCAAAGCCTATGTCGTGAGCGATACGGCCACGGGCAAGGCGCTCGGCACGCTCTACATCGACCCGTTCCCGCGCGACGGCAAGTACAACCACGCGGCGGTCTGGCCGCTGCGATCGAGCAGCACGCGCCTGGGGCGCCATCCCGCCGCCGCGCTGGTCGTGAACCTCGATCGCGGCGGGCTGTCGCTCGACGAGCTGGAGACGCTGCTGCACGAGCTCGGCCACGCGGTCCACAACAACCTCGCCAACACCCGCGACGTGTCGCTGGGGCAGTGGGCGGTGATGCACGACTTCGTCGAGGCACCGTCGCAGATGCTCGAGGATTGGGTCTACGACCCGAAGGTGCTCAAGCTGATGGCCGAGGTCTGCCCGTCCTGCAAGCCCGTGCCCGACGAGCTGGTCGGCAAGGCCCGCGAGGCGCGCGATTTCGCCAAGGGCACGAAGTTCGGCCGCCAGCATCTGTACGCGAGTTATGACCTCGCGCTGCACGGCGCGACCATCCAGGACCCGCTGGCGCTGTGGGCGAAGATGGAAGGCGACACGCCGCTGGGCCACGTGCCGGGCACGATGTTCCCTTCGCGCTTCGCGCACATCGCAGGCAGCTACGGCGCGGGCTATTACGGCTACCTGTGGAGCCTGGTCGTCGCGATGGACCTGCGCACGCCGTTCGCGGCGGACAAGCTCGATGCCGCGGTGGGCCGTCGTTATCGGGAGACGGTGCTGTCGCGCGGCGCCGAGCAACCGGCGCCGGCGCTGGTGCGCGACTTCCTCGGGCGGAACTCCGACGCCAACGCGTTCTACGACTACTTGCGCAAGTAGGTCGCGCGCCAGTCGTCGCGGATGAACCGCACCACGGCGTCCTCGTGGTGGAAGCCGATGATGCGGTGCGCGGCCTGCTTCACGTCGTCGCTGGCATTGGCCATGGCGACGGCGTGGTGCGCGGACTTCAGCATCGTCAGGTCGTTGACCTGGTCGCCGAAGACGACGAGCTCGCGCTCATGCAGCGCGTAGCGCTGCGCGAGCGTGGCGATCGCCTGGTCCTTGCTCGCCCGGCGGTCGTGCACGTTGAGCCAGGGCCAGCCCGGCATGTAGATGTCCTCGGCCAGATGCGTCGTGACGAGATCGCCGCAGGTGGCGAGGATCTCGGCCTGCAGCGCTTCGAGCGGCTCCGGCCGGCCGACCACCAGCATCGTGACCAAGGGGTCGTCCAGCTGGTCCTGCAGGCGGTCGACATGGCGCAGCCGCGGGTCGGCGTTGCGCTGGCGCTCGGTGACGAAGCGCTGCTGGCCTTCGTTCTGCACTTCCTGCCAGAAGAGCTGGTCGCCCTTTGCGCCGTGGGTCGCGATGAAGGGCATCAGGCCGTGCCGCCGCACCAGCGCGAAAAGGGCCTGACCGAGCGCCGGTTCCATCGCGTTGACCAGCTCGTGCCGGCCGGTGCGCAGGTCGCTGATGTAGGCGCCGTTGGACGACACGACCGGCAATGAGATGGGCAGGCCGTCGAGGATGCGGGCGATCGACACCACGTGCCGCGCGCTGGCGACGGTGAAGGCCAGGCCCTCGGCCAGCAGTTCGATGAGGCCGGCGCGGGTGGCGTCGGACAGGCGGGCCTGCGGATCGAGCAGGGTGCCGTCGAGGTCGGAAACGTAGAAGCGCATGGGTCGCACATCCTACGCCGCCGGGGTCCGATACTTGCCGGATGCCGCCCATGCCTTCCTCCTCGACGACACCGCTCGACGTGCTCGGCCGCCCGGTCCTCGACGACGCCACCCGGCGCTGGCTGCCCTGGGTCGTCGCGCTGGCGTTCTTCATGCAGACGCTGGACACGACCATCCTCAACACCGCGCTGCCCGGCATGGCGCGCGACCTCGGCGAGGACCCGCTGCGGATGCAGTCGGCCGTCGTCGCCTACCTGCTGACGGTGGCCCTGCTGATCCCCGCGTCGGGCTGGCTGGCGGACCGCTTCGGCACCCGCACCGTCTTCCTGTGGGCGATCGGGCTGTTCAGCCTGGGCTCGCTGGCCTGCGCGGTGTCGCCCAGCCTGCACGTGCTGGTGGCTTCGCGGGTGGTGCAGGGCGTCGGCGGCGCGCTGCTGGTGCCCGTCGGGCGGCTGGTCGTGCTGCGCGCCTTCCCGAAGGCCGAGTTCCTCGCCGTGATGACCTTCATCAGCCTGCCGGGGCTGCTCGGACCGCTGCTGGGGCCGACGCTGGGCGGCGTGCTGGTGGAGTTCGTCAGCTGGCACTGGATCTTCCTGATCAACCTGCCGGTGGGCCTGGCCGGCGCCGTGGCCTGCCGGCGCTTCATGCCGGAGATCAAGGGCCCCATCGGCAAGCGTTTCGACTGGGGCGGGTACGGCCTGTTCAGCGTCGGGCTGATGCTGATGTCGCTGGCGCTGCAGGGCTTCGGCGAACACATGGTCAGCGTCGCCGTGTGCTTCGTGATGCTGATCGCGGGCGTGGCCTGCATGATGGCCTACTGGCTGCACGCGACCCGCACCGACGAGCCGCTCTTCACGCCCGCGCTCTTCGCCGTCCCGACCTTCCGCATCGGGCTGCTGGGCAACGTCTTCGCGCGGCTGGGCAGCGGCGCGACGCCGTTCCTGACGCCGCTGTTCCTGCAGGTGGGGCTGGGCTTCTCGCCCAGCGAGGCGGGGCTCTCGATGATCCCGTCTGTGCTCGGCGCGATGTTCACCAAGACGCTGGCGATCCGCCTGATCAAGCGCGCCGGCTACCGCCGCGTGCTGATCGTCAACACGCTGCTGCTGGGCGCGCTGATCGCGAGCTTCGCGCTGATCCCGCGCGGCGTCGGGCACCTGTGGCTGGCGATCCACCTCGGGCTGTTCGGCATGGTCAACAGCATGCAGTTCACCGCGATGAACACGCTGACGCTGGGCGACCTCGACGAACGCACCGCCAGCCCCGGCAACAGCCTGCTGGCGGTGGTCATGCAGCTGTCGATGAGTCTGGGTGTGGCGACCTCGAGCGCCTTCCTGCTCCTGTTCTCGCACGGGCTGCCGCGCACCCAGGGCGCCGCGATCGTGCCCGCTTTCCACGGCACCTACCTGGCGCTGGGTGCGATGGCCGCGCTGGCGGCGTTCATCTTTTACCAGCTGCGCCGCGACGAGGGCGCCGCCGAGGAAACCGTCCAGGCCAAGCTGACCCCCGAAGCGTAGGGCGCATGAAAAAGCCACCCCGAGGGGTGGCTTGGTGAGGTCCTGGCGAACAAGGGCCCGAAAGGCCCGGCGCTCACGCCGCGGTCAGAGCACCTCGGACGCGAAGTCCGCCAGCCGCGATCGCTCGCCGCGCGCCAGCGTGACGTGACCACTGTGGGCCCAGCCCTTGAATTTGTCGACCGCGAAGGTCAGGCCCGAGCTGCCCTCGGTGAGGTAGGGCGTGTCGATCTGCGCCAGGTTGCCCAGGCAGACGATCTTCGTGCCCGGACCCGCGCGGGTGATCAGCGTCTTCATCTGCTTGGGCGTCAGGTTCTGCGCCTCGTCGATGATCACGTACTTGTTCAGGAAGGTGCGCCCGCGCATGAAGTTCAGGCTCTTGATCTTGATCTTGCTGCGCACCAGGTCGTTGGTGGCCGCGCGGCCCCATTCCCCGGCGGCGCCGTCGCCGCGCCCCAGCACTTCCAGGTTGTCGTCGAGCGCGCCCATCCACGGGCCCATCTTTTCCTCTTCCGTGCCGGGCAGGAAGCCGATGTCCTCGCCGACCGGGACCGTCACGCGGGTGACGATGATCTCGCTGTAGCGGCGCTCGTCCAGCACCTGCGACAGGCCGGCGGCCAGCGTCATCAGCGTCTTGCCGGTGCCGGCCGAGCCGGTGAGGGTGACGAAGTCGCAGTCCGGATCCATCAGCAGGTTGAGCGCGAAGTTCTGCTCGCGGTTGCGCGAAGCCACGCCCCAGACCGAATGCTTCTGGTGACCGTAGTCCTTCAACGTGCGCAGCACCGCCGTCTTGCCGGTGATCTCCTGCACCTTGGCATACAGCGGCGCGGCGCCCGGCGCCTCCAGGTAGACCAGCTGGTTCACCAGCAGCGTCGGCACCAGCGGGCCGCTGATCCGGTAGAAGGTGGTGCCGCCTTGCTGCCAGCTCTCCATCGTCTTGCCGTGGCGCTCCCAGAAGTCGGCCGGCAAGGCCTGCACGCCGGTGTAGAGCAGGTCGGAGTCGTCCAGCGTCTTGTCGTTGCGGTAGTCCTCCGCCGGCAGGCCCAGCGCGCGGGCCTTGATGCGCATGTTGATGTCCTTGGACACCAGCACCACCTCGCGGCCGGGCTGCTGCTGCTTCAGCGCCTGGACGACGCCCAGGATCTGGTTGTCGGCCTTGCCCTGCGGCAGGCCCTGCGGCAGCGGGGTCTCGAACAGCGTGGTCTGGAAGAACAGCTTGCCGCCGGCCGCGCGGTGACCGGTCTGGTCCAGCGGCAGGCCCTTGGACATCTCCTCGATCGTGCTCGACTTCAGGCTGGTGGCCAGCGCGTCCAGGTCGCGGCTGACCTGGCGCACGTTGCGGGCGACTTCGGTCATGCCCTTCTTGTGCCCGTCCAGCTCCTCGAGCGTGATCATCGGCAGGTAGATGTCATGCTCCTCGAAGCGGAACAGCGACATCGGGTCATGCATCAGCACGTTGGTGTCGAGCACGAACAGCTTGGGATCGCCCACCGGCTTGCGCGCCTTCGAGCGGGCCGGGGCGGATTTCTTCGCCGGAACCTTGGAAGGAGCGGGCGAGACCAGCGCCAGCGACGGCGACTGGCCGCCGCGGGCTTCCACCGGCTCGGCGCGCGGGCTGGCCGACGACGACGGCGTCGTGGTGCCGGTCGGTGAGGTGGCCGGGGCCGGCAACTCCGCGCGCGCCTCGGCCCGCGGCGCGGGTTCGGCGCGGGACGTGGCGAGGGGGGCGGACGGTCTGGCCTCGAGCGCGGGAGGTCGTTTGCTGGGCGACAGGTCGGTCGCGTAGGCGTCGGAATCTAGGCGGCTGGCGCGCTTGGTCGGAGGCTTGGGCAGTGGCATGTGCGGGGGTGACGGGCTTGCGTGATGAGCCTGGGGCGATGCCGACCAGGGGTCATGCCCCGGGCCTGACGGGCGCTGGCGATGCCGGAGGTGTCGGCGGCATCGGTGGCCTCGAACTCGCTTGCGGACCCCAGAAGACAAAGAGCCGCACCGGGGCCGGTGCGGCTCGTTCTCGGGAAGTCGTTCGCTGCGATCAGGCACAGGGGCATGCGACTGATTATGCACAACTCCCGGCCCCCGTCCGTGACGGACGGAAGAAGTTCGGACGCGCGCAACAGACGCGCGGATGCGGCGTGCGGTCAGGCGCCGATCAGGCGGCTTCCTTCTTGAGGGCCTTGACGGCCTTCAGGACTTCCTCGACGTGGCCGGCGACCTTCAGCCCGCGCCACTCTTCGCGCAGGATGCCCTGGGCGTCGATCAGGAAGGTCGAGCGTTCGATGCCCTTGACCTTCTTGCCGTACATGATCTTGTTCTTGACCACGCCGAACATGTGGCAGAGTTTCTCTTCCGTGTCGGCGATGAGCTCGAACGGCAGCTCCAGGTTCTGCTTGAACTTGTCGTGCGAGGCCATGTTGTCGCGGGAGACTCCCAGCACGACGGCGCCGGCCTTGACGAATTCCTTGTGATGATCGCGGAACTGCATCGCTTCGGTCGTGCAGCCCGGGGTGTTGTCCTTCGGGTAGAAGTACAGCACCACGACCCGTCCCAGGAATTCCTTGGGAGTGAACTTCACGCCTCCCGTGGCAAGAGCTTCAATGTCCGGGAGGGGTTTGTTGAGCGCTGGCGTCATGTGGCGTTCTTCAGAGAGATGTGCCCGGGTGGGCATAGCCAGCGATTATACGTTGAATGGGTCGTTCCTCGCCCCCTCTGACATGGACGAGTGATTGGCCTCCCTGAGAGGGGGAGGCGGGCCGCGGCGGCGGCGGCGTTTGCGGACGTCCGCGGGCGCCCGCAGGCGCGTGCTCACGACGCCGTCAGGCCTCGATCAGCAAGGCGGCGAGCACCGCGCGCCCTTCGCTGGCCAGCACGTTGTAGGTGCGGCAGGCGGCGCCGATGTCCATGGTCTCCATGCCGATGCGGGCCTGGATCAGGCCCCGGTACAGCGCGGGCCGGACGAAGCGCAGCTTGGAGCCGCTGCCGAAGATCACCAGCTCCGGCTTGAGCTTCAGGATGCGCTCGAAGTGGGCCTCGTTGAGGTCCTCGAAGCGGGTGACGTCCCAGTTCTCCGGCTGGCCTTGCCACGGCACCAGCACGCTGTGGGCCTGCTCGACGCCGTTGACCCAGACGTGGTGCAGGTCGTGGGCGGAGATCATGTTGCCGCCGAGCGGCTGGTCGGGTTGAAATTTCATTGAGGGTGATTCTGGCAGCGACGGAGGGTGTGTCCCCGCGGGCGTGGGATTACCCGCGATTACCCTGTGTTTAAATCGATGGCCCCGATTTTCCCCTGCGCGCGCTTCTCGTGAAACCCGAAGGACGCGCCTTGAAACCTCGCCCGGAGTCATCTTGAGAACCGTCGCCAAGTCCAGCAAGCTTTCCAGCGTCAGTTACGACATCCGCGGACCCGTGCTGGACAAGGCGCGGCAGATGGAGGAAGAGGGTCAGAAGATCATCAAGCTCAACATCGGCAACACGGCGGTGTTCGGGCTGACGCCGCCGGACGAGATCGTCCAGGACATGATCCGCAACCTGGCCGACGCCGGCGGCTACACCGACAGCAAGGGCCTGTTCGCGCCGCGCAAGGCGGTGGTGCATTACACGCAGGAGAAGGGCGTGCGCGGCGTGACGGTGGACGATGTCTACCTGGGCAACGGCGCGTCCGAACTGATCCAGATGGCGATCAACGCGCTGGTCAACGACGGCGACGAGATCCTGATCCCGTCGCCCGACTTCCCGCTGTACACGGCGGTCGTGGGCCTGTCGGGCGGACGCCCGGTCCACTACCTGTGCGACGAGGGCGCCGGCTGGTTCCCTGACCTGCAGGACATCGAAGCCAAGATCACGCCGCGCACCCGCGGCATCATGGTCTGCAACCCCAACAACCCGACCGGCGCGCTGTATCCGGACGACGTGCTGCTGGGCATCATCGACATCGCGCGGCGCCACGAGCTGATCGTCTTCGCCGACGAGATCTACGACAAGACGCTCTACGACGGCAACACCCACACCAGCATGGCCAGCCTGGCCGACGACGTGCTGTTCGTGACCTTCAACGGCCTGTCCAAGAACTACCGCAGCTGCGGCTACCGCGCCGGCTGGATGGTGGTTTCGGGCGAGAAGCGCCATGCCCGCGACTACATCGAGGGCCTGAACATGCTGGCCTCGCTGCGGCTGTGCGCCAATACGCCGGGCCAGCTCGCGATCCAGACGGCGCTGGGCGGCTACCAGAGCATCAAGGACCTGGTCGCGCCGACCGGCCGGCTCTGCCACCAGCGCGACCTCGCGTACGAGCTGCTGACGCAGATCCCCGGCGTGAGCGTCGTCAAGCCCAAGGCCGCGCTGTACATGTTCCCCCGCCTCGACCCCAAGATCTACCCGATCGAGGACGACCAGCAGTTCGCTTACGAACTGCTGGCCGAAGAGAAGGTGCTGATCGTCCAGGGGACGGGCTTCAACTGGCAGGCCCCCGATCATTTCCGGCTCGTGTTCCTGCCCAACACGGACGATCTCCGTGAAGCCATCGGCCGCATCGAGCGATTCCTGGCGCAATACCGCAAACGCCACGCACGCTGACCTCCCGACCTTCTGAAAGACAAGACGATGAACCCGATCAAAGTTGGCCTGCTGGGCATTGGCACCGTCGGCAGCGGCACCTTCCAGGTGCTGCGCCGCAACCAGGAAGAGATCCGTGGACGCGCCGGCCGCGGCATCGAGATCGCGATGGTGGCCGATCTGGACGTGGAGCGCGCGCGCAGCATCGTCGGCGACGCCTGCACGGTCGTGTCCGACGCGCGCGAGGTGATCGCCAATCCGGAGATCGACATCGTCGTGGAGCTGATCGGCGGCTACGGCATCGCGCGCACGCTGGTGCTGGACGCGATCAAGGCCGGCAAGCACGTGGTGACGGCCAACAAGGCGCTGCTGGCGGTGCACGGCAGCGAGATCTTCGCCGCGGCGCGCGAGCAGGGCGTGATGGTCGCCTTCGAGGCGGCGGTGGCCGGCGGCATCCCCATCATCAAGGCGCTGCGCGAAGGTCTGACGGCCAACCGCATCGAGTGGATCGCCGGCATCATCAACGGCACGACCAACTTCATCCTGTCGGAGATGCGCTCCAAGGGGCTGGACTTCGCGACGGTGCTGAAGGAGGCGCAGCGGCTGGGTTACGCCGAGGCCGATCCGACCTTCGACATCGAAGGCGTGGACGCCGCGCACAAGGCCACGATCATGAGCGCGATCGCGTTCGGGATCCCGGTGCAGTTCGAGCAGGCGCATGTCGAAGGCATCACCGCGCTGCAGGCGACCGACATCAAGTACGCGGAGCAACTGGGCTACCGCATCAAGCTGCTGGGCATCGCGCGCAGAAGAGACCAGGGCATTGAGCTCCGCGTGCATCCGACGCTGATTCCCGCGGGCCGGCTGATCGCCAATGTCGAGGGTGCGATGAACGCGGTGCTGGTGCAGGCCGACGCCGTCGGCACGACGCTGTACTACGGCAAGGGCGCGGGTGCGGAGCCGACGGCCTCGGCGGTGATCGCCGACCTGGTCGACATCACGCGCCTGGCCACGGCCGATCCGGACCACCGCGTGCCGCACCTGGCCTTCCAGCCGGACGCGATGAACGACACCCCCATCCTGCCGATGGCGCAGGTGCAGACGGCGTTCTACCTGCGCCTGCGGGTGGCGGACCAGGCGGGCGTGCTGTCGAGCATCACGACCATCCTGGCCGAACACGAGATCAGCATCGACGCGGTGCTGCAGCGCGAGTCGGCCGAAGGCGAGAGCCAGACCGACCTGATCATCCTGACGCACGACACGCAGGAAGGCCGCATGAGCGAGGCGCTGGCGAAGATGCAGGCGCTGACGACGGTGCTGGCGCCCATCGTGAAGCTGCGCAAGGAAGAGCTGGCGTGAAATACCTCAGCACCCGCGGCGACCAGGCCGAGCGCCACTTCTGCGACATCCTGCTGGAGGGCCTGGCGCCCGACGGCGGGCTCTATCTGCCGACCTCGTACCCGCAGATCGATGCCGCCATGCTGGCGCGCTGGCGCGGCCTGTCGTACGCCGACCTGGCGTTTGAGATCCTGTCGCTCTACATCGACGACATCCCCGCCGCCGACCTGAAGGCGATCGCGCACCGGACCTACACGGAAGCGGTCTTCGGCACGCCGCAGATCACGCCGCTGAAACCGCTGGAGCCAGGTCTTGCGCTGGTGGCGCTGTCCAACGGCCCGACGCTGGCGTTCAAGGACATGGCGATGCAGCTGCTCGGTCAGCTGTTCGAGTACGAGCTGCAGCGCCGCGGCGAGACGCTCAACATCCTGGGCGCCACCTCCGGCGACACCGGCAGCGCCGCCGAGTACGCGATGCGCGGCAAGGCCGGCATCCAGGTCTTCATGCTGAGCCCGCACGGGCGCATGAGCCCGTTCCAGCAGGCGCAGATGTTCAGCCTGCAGGATCCCAACATCCACAACATCGCCGTGCAAGGCGTGTTCGACGACTGCCAGGACATCGTCAAGGCGGTCTCGAACGACCTCGCGTTCAAGCGCGGCCACCGCATCGGTACCGTCAACTCGATCAACTGGGCGCGGCTGCTGGCGCAGGTCGTCTACTACTTCGCCGCCTACTTCCAGGCGACGAAGACCGACGGCGAGCGCGTGAGTTTCACCGTCCCGTCGGGCAACTTCGGCAATGTCTGCGCGGGCCATGTGGCGCGCATGATGGGCCTGCCCATCCAGCGTCTGGTCGTCGCGACCAACGAGAACGACGTGCTCGACGAGTTCTTCCGCACCGGCGTCTACCGCCCGCGCGGCGCGGCGCACACGCTGGAGACCTCCAGCCCGTCGATGGACATCTCCAAGGCGAGCAACTTCGAGCGTTTCGTGTTCGACCTGCTGGACCGCGACGGCGACCGCGTGAAGCGGCTGTTCGGCGAGGAACTGGCCTCGAACGGCTTCTTCGAGATCACGGCGGAAGAACGTGCCCGCATCGGCGAGCGCTACGGCTTCGTCTCTGGCCGCAGCACGCATGAAGACCGCGTCGCGACGATCCGGTTGTGCCACCAGCAGTACGGCGTGGTCATCGACACGCACACCGCCGATGGCCTGAAGGTCGCGCTCGCGAAGCGCGAGCCGGGCGTGCCCATGCTGGTGCTGGAGACAGCGCTGCCGGCGAAGTTCGCCGTCACCATCGAGGAAGCGCTGGGCATCGTGCCGCCGCGGCCGGCCGCGCTGGACGACCTCGAATCGCGGCCGAAGCGGGTGAGCGTCATGCCGGTCTCGGTGGATCAGGTCAAGCAGTTCATCGTCGACCATGTCTGACGCGAAGCACGCTCCGGGTGCCGCCGCGGCTTCCGCAACGCCTGCGGCTGCTGCCAGCGCAGGCGCACCGCGCGCGCCGATGATGCCGATGGAGGAGGCGCTGGAGCGCCTGCTCTCGCAGGTCACGGCCCTGGGTCGCACCGAATCCGTGACTACGCCACTGGCGCGCGGCCGCGTGCTGGCGCAGGACCTGGTGTCGCCGCTGGACGTGCCGCCCTACGACAACAGCGCCATGGACGGCTATGCGATGCGCGCGGCTGACGTCGCCGCGCTGGGCGGCGAGGGCGCGGTGCTGCCGGTGTCGCAGCGCGTGCCGGCGGGGTCGGTGCCCCAGCCGCTGCAGCCGGGCACGGCGGCACGGATCTTCACCGGTGCGACGGTGCCGGACGGCGCCGACTCGGTGCTCATGCAGGAGCAGTGCGAGGCGATCGCCGATTCGGCGGGCGCCATCGGTGGCGGCGCGACGGGCGGGCTCGGACAGGTGCGCATCAATGGACCGCTGACGGTGGGTCTGCACATCCGCCGTCGCGGCGAGGACCTGCGCGTCGGACAACCGGTGCTGAGCGCCGGCATGCGCCTGAACGCGGCCTCGCTGGGTCTGGCCGCGACGGCCGGAGCGGCGGCGCTGACGGTGGCGTCGCGTCCGCGCGTCGCGCTGTTCTCAACCGGCGACGAGCTGGTGCTGCCGGGTCAGCCGCTGGGTCCCGGCCAGATCTACAACTCCAACCGCACGACGCTGCATGCGCTGCTGCTGGCGATGGGCTGCGAGGTGCGTGACCTGGGCATCGTGCCGGACACGCTGGAGGCGACGCGTGCGGCGTTGCGCCAGGCGTCGAAAGACGCAGACCTGATCCTCAGCTCCGGCGGTGTGTCCGTCGGCGAGGAAGACCACCTGAAGCCCGCGCTCGAACACGAAGGCCGGCTGGACCTGTGGCAGATCGCGATCAAGCCCGGCAAGCCGCTGGCGTTCGGCGAGGTGACCAGCACCGGCGGCCGCACCTGGTTCATCGGACTGCCGGGCAACCCGGTGTCGAGCTTCGTGACCTTCCTGCTGTTCGTGCGGCCGGTGCTGCTGCGGATGCAGGGCGCGACGCAGCTGACGCCGCGCGCCTTGCCGCTGCAGGCGGAGTTCACCTGGACCAAGGCCGACAAGCGGCGCGAGTTCCTGCGCGCGAAGCTGAGCGACGCGGGCGGGCTGCAGCTGTTCGGCAACCAGAGTTCGGGCGTGATGAGTTCGGCGGCGTGGGCCGACGGCCTGATCGATCTGCCGCCGGGCAGTACGGTGGCGCCGGGTCAGGTCTTGCGCTTCATTCCGTTCAACGAGCTGTTCTGACGAATCGACCCGAGAGAATCGACCCGAGATGACGATCACCGTGCGCTACTTCGCCTCGCTGCGCGAGGCCCTGGGGACCGACGAGCGCTTCGCCCACCATGCTGGCGCGACGCTGGGCTCGATCCGCGACGCGCTGATCGCCAGCGACGCGGCGCACGAGGAGGCGCTGGCGCGCGGCCGCGCGATCCGTTGCGCGCTGAACCAGCAGATCCTGCCCGAGGACACGCCCGTCGAGGATGGCGCGGAAGTGGCGTTCTTCCCGCCGGTCACGGGCGGTTGAGGCCGGCGGAGACGCAGTCGACGTCGCCCCTCATTCCTTGAAATAGACCATCTGGTGCGTGCTGGCCAGCATGTGGCCGTCGTCGCTCCAGACTTCGGCGGTCTGGTCGAAGTAGCCGTTGCGGAAGTTGAGCGCCTTCGCCATCGCGAGCACGTGGCGCTCGCCCTGTTGCGCGAGCATGACCGAGTCCGCATGGAAGTAGGTCGTCAGCGTGACGGTGCCGATCGCGCCGGGCTGGCGGCGGCGGACGAAGATGCGCGGGAAGAAGCTGTCGCAGATCGCGGCGAGGGACGGGAAGTCCATCGGTCGCGCGGGTTCGTCGCGGACCCAGTAGCGGCTGATCGAATGCGGCTGCTCCTGGCCGTCGAACGGCCCCGGCCCGAAGCCGGGCAGGAAGCGCATGTCATAGCGCGAGACCCAGGCCGGCAGGAAGCCGACCTTCGGTAGCGGCTTGAGCTCAGAAGCGGGCGGGATGTCCGCCGGCAGCTCGGCCTCCTTCGCGGACCAGGTCTCGCGGCGCTGCGCGAAGACGGCGCTGCCGGTGGCGGCGACCTCGCCGTTCTGCGTGAGTTCCAGCACCCAATGCTGCGTCGACCGGTTCGTGCGGGCGGGGCGGGCCTCGACCTCGAAGGCGCCGTCGGCGAGCGGGCTGCAGAAGTTGATCGTCAGCGCGATCGGCTCGCCGATGCGCTCCGAATGCAGCAAGGCGGCATTGAGCATCGCCGCGCCCGTCGTGCCGCCGAACGGTCCGACCATGTTGGCGTAGGCCGGATTCGTCGCGCCGGCGAAGCGGTGGCCGCCGGCGGGGGCGAGGAGGATGGCCTGGTCGAGGTCGTGCGGCATCGGAAGAATCCTTGAACGGCGAAGGTGCTCACATTCTGCGCAAGGAATGCATGCACCGCTGTCACCTCAACGACCGAATCAGGCAGGTCATGTCCGCAGGACGTCCTTTCACTCCCCCAACGGACGGCCTCCTTCAGGACGAGATTTTCGAGCGTATGACTTCGCACTGATCGTCATCGCAGCTTGGCGGAGGTCGACGTGGTCGGATCGGTGTACGTGGTGGAAGGCTTTTGACGATGGATGGGCAAGCAGGTCCTGAGCGAGCGCGACCTGTGCCGTGCCGTGGCCGAAATGGCACGGGGATTGATCAGATGCAGATATCGGTAATGGACTCGTCAAGAAGCGCATCGCACGATACGGAGCGGGCAAGAGTGGTGGCTATCGCGCGCTCGTCGCGAACCGACCTGGCGGCCCCTGGTTCTTTATCAGGGGGTTTGCGAAAAGCGAAATGGGGAACGTCGACCCCGTGACGTTGAAGCTGTGCCGTGTGACCGCGCGGCATTTGCTTGCCCTGTCGGGCGATGCATTGGCCGACGCGGCCCGTGAGCGGAAGTTGAAAGAGGTGATTTGTGATTCGCAAACGCAAGAACGAAACGATCAGGCAGCTCCTGCAGATGAGTCGTGAACTCCACGCCTGCGGAGCTTTCGATGACGACGCTATCCGACGGATTGAGCAGGCGGGAATGATGCCGCCCGAATCACTGACGCCCGATGAAATCCGGGCCATCCGGGAGCAGGCGAGCTGCTGTGTCTACACGCTCGCGGGCATGCTCAACACGAGCGCGAGGCGCCTGCGTCGATGGGAGCAGGGATTTGGGAAGCCTCAGGGCGCGGAGCTCAGGCTGCTGTGCATGATGCGCGACCGGGGTGTCGACGCGGTGTTCCCGTGAATACAAGCGAGAGCCGTCGCGCTCATGCGCTACCGCGGCTCCTGTCCAGAAGCCGGGAGGCCACGGCTTCACCCTGTGTGAACGCCTCTTCGAACACCGAGTAGCCCGCCAGGTCCGCATGAGCGAAGTGCAGCCGGCCTTGCGCGCGCTCGCGCAGCGCGGCCAGCGCTTGCGATCCGCGCAGCCCCGGATGCGGGATGCTCATCGCGTGCCCGTATCGCATGAGCTCGATGCGCTGCAGCCGCTCCGGCAGATCCGGGTGCAGGGGCGCCATGTCCGCAAGCACGCGTGCGCTCCAGGCGCGCCAGTCGTCCTGCAGCAGGTCCTTGCGCTGCGACTCGCGCAGTGAGCGGTAGGCCGTCAGCACCATCGGTCCGCGGCTCGGATCGAGGTCCTGCTGGTTCGCGTTGACGTAGCCCAACGCCTCGCCGCCGTAGGCGACGTTGTCCCAGGACATCGGCACGCCGAGCCGCTCCAGCGGCGGCGCGTCCAGCAACAGGTTGGCGACCAGCCACGGCGCGTAGCGCATGGCGCCGGCGGCCTCGGTCAACGCGGTCGGTGGTTGCTCGGGCAGCCGCGCCGCGATGAACAGCGGCATCGCCATCACGACCTGGTCGGCTTCCCAGCGCTCCGCAGCCTGATCCTTGTCGTTCCAGACGAGCACCTGCACGCCGTGGCGTTCCTCGCGCACGCGCAGCGCCGCGCGTCCGCCGTGGAAGGCGTCCGCCAGCGGCGCGGCCAGGCGCTCCGACAACCAGCCGTTGCCTTGCGGCCAGGTCAGCACGGCCTCGCGCTCCTCGCCGCTCATGAAGCCGTGGCGGCTGCCGAAGTAGTGCAGCCCCGCCCACGCGGACACCTGCGTCGCATCGGCGCCGTAGTCGTCGCGGCAGCAGTAGTCCAGGTACCAGCGCAGCGGCGCCGCCGTCAGCTGGTGCTCGTCGAGCCACGCGGCAAAGGTCTTCGCGTCGAGCGCCTGATGCGCCGACGTCCACGCGTGGTGCGTGCTCGGCATCGCGAAGCCGACGTCGTGCCGCGCCTGGTCGACCAGCTCGCCGAAGCGTCGGTACTGCGCCTGCACGTCCGGAGACTCCGCTGGCGGCAGCAGGCCGTCGACCCACTGGTCCTGCCACCAGAGCCGTTCCTGCGGGCTGTGGCAGAGCCAGCGCTCCTCGTACACGGTCTTGCCGTGATCCTGGCGCGCGAGGCCGAGGTCCTCCAGCAGGGCACGCACCTCGACCGCCTCCGGTCCCGGCGTCGGCAGGTAGTGCGCGCCGAGCGGGCAACGAAGACCCTGGCCGAGCGTCGTCCCTGCGCCGATGCGATGACCGCGGCTGTTGCCGCCGGGTTGGTCTTCCAGATCCAGCAGCGCGACATCGACATCTTGCAGCCGCAGCCGACGCGCGCAGGCCAGTCCCGCGATCCCCGCGCCGAGCACCAGCACCTGCGCGCGCCTGGGCGCGCCGGTGGCCGCCGACCAGACGGGCAGGGCACCTCGCAGCCGATGGCCGCGTTCCCAGTTCGCGCCGGTCCAGCCGCCGGGAAGTTCCGCGAGGCGCTCCGCCAGCCGCTCGGCGAGCGGCCGCGCCTCGCGCCCGCATGCGGACAGCATCGGCAGGAGCGACGCCGCGAGCGAGGCCGCCAGCGTGCGTGTCAGCAGGTCTCGGCGCTTCAATGCAGCTTGCCCCATTCGCGCTCGAACTCGTGGACCAGCACCTGGTTGGAGAGGCGGTTCACGTCGAGGTGCTCCGGCCGCGCCATGTCCGTCGGGAAGCTCATCAGCGCAGGCATGCCGTCCAGGCTCAGGAAACGCAGACCGTCCGGCAGCTGGCGCGGCATCGACCAGGGTCGCCGGCTCGCCAGCACGAAGCCCCATTCGCCGAAGCTCGGCACATGCGCGTGGTACGGCGTCGCGGTGAGGCCGACGGATTCCACCGTGTTCACCACGGTCCAGAACGCGCGCGGCGCCACCAGCGGCGAGGTCGACTGGATCACCGCGTAGCCGGACGCGCTCAGGTGCTGGTCGACCATCTTGTAGAGGCTGGCCGTGTACAGCTTGCCGAGCGCGAAGTTGCTCGGATCGGGGAAGTCGATGACGATGACGTCGAAGATATCGTCCGCCGTTTCCAGCCAGCCGAAGGCGTCCGTGTTGACGATGCGCAGCTTCGGACTCAGCAGCGCGTCCTTGTTGAGTCCCTTGAGCAGCGGCATCGTCGAGAACAGCGTCGTCATGTGCGGGTCGAGCTCGACGAGCGTGATCTGCTCGACCGACGGATAACGCAGGATCTCGCGCACGGCCATGCCGTCGCCGCCGCCCAGCACCAGCACCTTGCGCGGCGCGCCCTGCGCGGCCATCGCAGGGTGCACCAGGGCCTCGTGATACCGGTACTCGTCGCGCGAGTGGAACTGCAGGTTGCCGTTGAGGAACAGCCGCGTGCCTGCCGCGCCCTGCGTGACGACGATGCGCTGGTAGTTGCTGCTTTCCTTGAAGACGATCTGCTCGCCGTAGAAGCGGTCCTCGGCCCAGGTGCTGAGCCGGTCGGCGCCGGCCATGGCCGCGGCGAGGATCCCGATGGAGACCGCGCAGGTCACGGCGTGAGACCGCCAGCTGCGCAGTTCCGCGCGGAACAGCCACAGCGCCCACACCGCCACGGCGACGTTCAGCAGCCCGAAGAACAGGCCGGTGCGCACCAGCCCGAGGTTGGGCACCAGCAGCAGCGGGAAGGCGACGGCGACCAGCAGCGCGCCGAGGTAGTCGAAGGTGAGCACCTGCGACACCAGTTCCTTGAGCGCATAGCGCTGGCGGAAGTGGCGCTTGAGGATGCGCATCACCAGCGGGATTTCCAGGCCGACCAGCGTGCCCACGAGCAGTACCAGTCCGTAGAGCAGCACGCGGAAGCCGGCGACCTGGGACGGCGGCAGCAGGCTGTGCGCGGTGAAGAGCGCGGCCGGCATCAGGCCGCCGACGACGCCGACGAGCAGTTCCAGGCGCAGGAAATGCGCGACCAGTTGCCGGTCGATGTAGCGAGACAGCCAGGAACCCACGCCCATCGCGAAGAGGTAGGCGCCGATGATGGTCGAGAACTGCAGGACCGAATCGCCGAGCAGGTAGCTTGCGAGCGCGCCGGCGGCCAGCTCGTAGACCAGGCCGCAGGCCGCGATGACGAAGACGCTGGCGAGCAGCAGGACCTCGGGCAGCGAGGCGCGCGCGGGGGCGTCGTCGACGGTGGGGTCGTGAGGCTCCTGGGGCTCTTGGGATGCTTGGAGCTCTTTGGGCGCTTGGGACATGGGGCGCGAGGCTATCACGCGGGCGAAGGGGAATTCAGGCCGCGAGCCGGTGCTCGAAGAACGGTCGCTCCCGGTCGTCGAGCAGGCGCTGCATGGCGTCCAGATCGCCGCGCGGATCCAGCCACGCGTCGAGGTTGGATTCCTTGATCGGAATCACGCAGCGGTCGTGCCCGGTGGCCGCGATCTCGGGCGGCGGATCGTCGGTGATCGCGGCGAAGGAAAGGAGCGGCGGCTCGCTCGGCTCGCCGCCCGTTTCCGGCGACTCCCAGCGCGACCACAGGCAGGCCACCAGCATGTCGCCCAGGCCCTGGGGGCGGAACTCGAGCACCACCTTCCGCCCGTCGCGCTCGACGATTTCGAAGAAGGCCTCGGCGACCATCACGCCGTGGTTCACGCCGAACTGGCCCTTCCAGAAGCCGGACAGGCTGTCGCGCCGCGCGTTGTAGGTGCCGGGGAACTTGGTGTCGAAGAAGGCCGGCTTGCCCGCCGGGCGGCACTGGTAGCGCATCGGCTTGAGCACGCGTTCGCCGTTCTCCATGACGATCACCGGCACGTACCAGCCGGGATAGATGCGGGCGTCCTGCTCCTCGGTCGGGAGATCGCGGCGCAGGTCGCCGAGCCAGCGCAGGCGCTGGTCGATCTTGTTCATCGCGATTCGGCGGCTGTCCTCGGCGGACTTCGTCGGTTTCGCGGCGAGCTTGCGTTCGGCGTCGGCGACACGGCGCCGCAGGTCGAAAAGCTCCTGCTCCACTTCCGCCGTCCGCGTCTCGCGGTATCGGACGACGGCGTCCCAGGCGCGCTGCTCGTCCCCGGTGTTGGGGTTCGAGAACATCGCCTCCATCGTCTTTGGGAGAGGCAGCTTGCGGCCGTCGGCGCGTTCCCAGAAGAGCTCGATGTAATCGGCCAGCGAGATCTTCACGCCCAGTCGGGCACAGAAGGTCTTCCACTCCTGGCGGATACGGGCGCTGTAGCACATGGGGACGATGCTAGCGCCAGCATTGCCGAAGGAGCGTCCCTCAATCGCGGGCCTTTTCGTCGAGCGATTGCCGAATGATCGCCGGGCTATTGCCCGAGCTACTGCCGAGGCCGATCGCTCATGGTGAACATCACCCACTCGGGCCGCATGTTGAGGCGGACCGGATAGATGCTGACGCCCAGACCGCTGGTGATGTAGAGCCGCCGGCCGTCGACGTCCACCCAGCCGTGGGTCTTGTCCTTGGGCCAGCCGTGCGGCGCGACCGCGGAGCCGACGAAGGGGATCCAGACCTGACCCCCATGCGTATGCGCGGCCACGGTGAGCCCGGCCAGGGGCGGCAGTTCGCGGACGCTGGCGGGGTCGTGCATCAGTGTCAGCGCCTGGGCGCCCGGAGGCAGGCGGCGCGTGGCGCGGACCGGATCGCTCTGGCCCGACATCAGGTCGCCGATGCCGACGACCCAGACCGACGAGTCGGGCAGGGGGACGGCCTCGTTGTGCAGGACCTTGATGCCGGCCGCGCGCAGGGCGCGGTTGAAGCGCGGGCCGTCGGTCCACCAGTCGTGGTTGCCGAGCACCGCGTAGACCCCGCGCGGGGCCTTCAGCCGACCGAGCACGGCGGCGACCTGCTCGGGTGTCGTGCCGTCCTCGCCGCGTCCGTGGATGAAGTCGCCGGGCAGCAGCACGACGTCGGGCCTGGCGGTGTTGATCGCGTCGACGATGGCGTTCGCCCGCGGAATGGTCATGACGTGCCTGACCTCGTGCGCGATGTGCCAGTCGGAGGCGACGGCGACCTTCAATCCCGGCGGGCCGCGCCAGCCGGGGACCTCGACGGCGATCTCGCGGTGGGCGACCCAGCGCGGCTCGACCACGAATCCCCAGATCGCCAGCAGCGTCAGGGCGACCAGCAGGAAGAGGAGGAACTTGAAGAACTTGCGGAGCGCGGACAGGAGCATCGAGGGGCGTCGGGGAAGGCGTGGATCGGAACGGGCAGGCGCAGTATGAACGGATCCGCGCTCCCCTATGATCCGGTCCGATTCAGGAGCCGACCCGCATGATGACCCTGCAGGAACTGAACCGACTTGAGCGACGCTGGAAGCGCGTGTTCGCCGCAGCTGCTTTCGTGCTGGTGATGTGCCTGGTGGATCTGTTCCCGATGCAGGCCACCGGTATCGAGCGCTTCGGCTGCTACATGATCGGAAGCTTCGCCGTCTTGGTCGCGCTCCTGGCCGCGAAGCGACTGGGCGACGCGGATCGCGCAGGGGCGATCGCCGAAGGCGAGTGGCTCAATGCCCACGAGAATCTGGAGATGCCCGGGCTGCCGGCCGATGAGGATTGAAGCTCACCGGGGGCGCTGATGCTGATCCGATCGGCCTCGCGGGCGCTAAGCTCGGCCCCCATGAATCGCACCCAGTTTCGCATCGAGTCATGGCGTCTGCTGATCACCGTGACCATCGGCGCGGTGGCGATGGCCGCCTGTGCCGGACGGATCGCTCCTGTCGAGAACGCGCCCGCCGCGTCGCTCGCGGGCCGGTCCGAAGCGGAGATCCCCGCGCAGCAGACGGCCGCCTGGACGCTGCCCTGGTGGCGGCCGCGTCACGAGGCCAAGCTCGCCGAGGTCCGCGCGCTGCGGGCGGCGGGAAAGTCGCCTCGACTCGTGTTCATCGGTGACTCGATCACGCAGGGCTGGGAGGCCGCCGGCCGGGCCGTGTGGGCTGACCGTTTCGCCCGCTACGACGCGCTCAACCTGGGCTTCAGCGCCGACCGCACCGAGCACGTGCTGTGGCGCCTGCAGCAGGGCGAGATCGACGGCATCGCGCCCCAGGTGGCCGTGCTCATGATCGGCACCAACAACACCGGCGATCGACGTCACGACCCCGCGGTCACCGCGGCCGGCGTGCGTCGTGTGATCGACGAGATCCGCCTGCGCCTGCCGACGACCAGGATCCTGCTGCTCGGGATCTTCCCGCGCGGGGCCCGACCGGACGACGCGCTGCGCGCGATCAACGAGCAGGTCAACGCACGGATCCGCGCCTTCGCGGACGACCGCACCGTCTACTTCCTCGATATCGGCGCGTCGCTGATGAACGCTGACGGCTCGTTGTCTCCGGACGTGATGCCGGATCAACTGCATCTCAGCGAGCAGGGCTATCGTCAATGGGCGCAGGCCATGCAGCCGACCCTGGATCGCCTGCTTGACGTGTCGCCCTGACCAGGTTGACCGCCCCGACGGCGCTGACCCCGCC
>SEFA01000180.1 GCA_004210455.1 Rubrivivax sp.
CCAAGTGACGAGATCACTTCTTTGGATCTATTGTCACAGATGGTGATAATCGCAAAAAATATCACTATCAATGAGTCGGTAACGACGATCGACTCCTGGCTCGTTGCCCGGCAGCTAGCGCCCGGTGGCAGCGATGACGAGGATGAAGATATCAATAAAGTTGGAGTGATAAAGACTTGCAACGTCGATGGCAAATTAACAATCGACGTCTGCAATAGGCCACTAACCGTCAATGGCCCCGTCATGGCTAACCAGTTGCAACTGCGTCGTACAGGTGGTGAGGTGACGGCTTCCGAAGCACAGCCGGCCGAGGTATTTAACCTACGAGCTGATACATATCTATGGATATATAATCAGAATACAGAATCGTCACGTGCGATAACGACGTATGCTCGAGAATTGCCCGTAAGGTTCTAGCATAAGATGAGTGACGGTAAGTAGCATGCATCATCGAAATACAAGAAATAAAGGATTTACTATAGTAGAGCTTTTAATTGTGATCGTCATAATTGGCATACTTGCTGCCATTACTACTGTAGCTTTTAACGGCATCCAGAATAGGGCAAAAAACGCTCGAATTGGCAGCGCGATTGACTCATATGCAAAAGCATTGGCGTACTATAAAAGTACGAATGGAGCGTACCCCTCTACTGTCAGGGTTGAAGGCGGGTCAACAATTTTGGATACAGTATGCTTAGGTGATAAATACCCGGCAAGGGACGGTTTTTCCGCTGGGACTTGCTACCTGTACGCTTCCTCGTCGTCACCATCGTATAGGGTAAGTGATAGTCTGAACGACGCTATAGGTAAGGTACTGTCAAGCCAGCCAGACGTATCAGATATGCTCATATCTAATGATTCATCAAGAGGGCTTTTTTACACGAGCTCTACCTCTGATTCAACCCAAGCTCAGATATATTACCGGATAAAGGGCGACCAGGTGTGTGCTCGAGGTACAAAAGTAACGGGCAATGACGGCGGACCATATACAGCTTGTATACTTTTCTTAAATTAGCACTCTTGACATGAGAGTGCTAATTTTTATATACTATAGATATTGGCAATCTATGTAGTAGAGTGCTAAAATATGAATAGAACTTTATACAGATATGACTAACGAAAGGGTAAAATACATGGGTAAAATTATTGGAATCGACCTGGGAACAACGAACAGCGCATTTGCTTATATGGTTGCTGGAAAGCCAGAAGTAATTGCGAACGCCGAGGGTAATCGAACAACGCCAT
>SEFA01000150.1 GCA_004210455.1 Rubrivivax sp.
GCTCGGTGTCGGGGGCGAGGCGGGCGGCGGTGTCGAGCGTGACCGCGTCGATCGCTGCTTCCGAGGCCGGCGCGGCGTCTGCGCCGGTGGCGACCGCGTACAGCGCCCGGGCCGCCAGCGCCTTGGCCTGCGGATCCGCGATCAGAAGCACCTGCAGCGCGCGGGTTCGAAGTTCCATTCGTAGAATTATCCCTTTTGGACAAGCTGGAGCAGCGCATGGCCGTCTACCGCCTCGGCGAATACACGCCGGAACTCGGCACCGGCGTCTGGGTCGCCGACAGCGCGCAGGTCGTCGGCCGCGTCACGCTCGGGGACGACGTCAGCGTCTGGTTCAACGCCGTCCTGCGCGGCGACAGCGAGCACCTCACCATCGGCGCCGGCAGCAACATCCAGGACGGCAGCGTCCTGCACGCCGACGCCGGCATGCCGCTGGTCCTCGGCCGCAACGTCACCGTCGGCCACCAGGTCATGCTGCACGGCTGCAGCGTCGGCGACAACGCGCTGATCGGCATCGGCGCGGTCGTGCTCAACGGCGCGCGCATCGGCGCCAACTGCCTGGTCGGCGCTGGCGCGCTGGTCACCGAAGGCAAGGAATTCCCCGACGGCAGCCTCATCGTCGGCTCGCCCGCGCGCGTCGTGCGCGAGCTCACGCCGCAGCAGATCCAGGGCCTGGCGATGAGCGCCGCCCATTACGTCAAGAACGGCCAGCGTTACGCCGAGGAACTCGTCCGCATCGACAGCCCGCGCATTGACGATCCTCAATCCGCCCCCAGATAACTCGAATTCAAAGGAACCCCATGGCCACGCCCGTCACGACCATCAAGCCCGCTCCGAGCGAGCTCCACAAATTCCTCTTCGAAGGCCTGCCCGTGCGCGGCATGCTGGTCCGGCTCGACGACAGCTGGAAGGAACTGCTGGGCCGCCGCAAGGAGCCGCTGGCCCCGGCCGTGCGCGACCTGCTCGGCCAGATGACCGCGGCCGGCGTCCTCATGCAGGCCAACATCAAGTTCAACGGCGCGCTGATCTTCCAGGTGATGGGTGATGGACCGCTGAAGCTGGCGGTCGTCGAGGTGCAGCCGGACGCGAGCTTCCGCTCCACCGCGAAGACCCGCGAGACGGTGGTCGACGATGCGACCCTGCAGCAGATGCTCAACGTGCACGGCCAGGGCCGTGTCGCGATCACGCTCGATCCCAAGGACCGTCTGCCGGGCCAGCAGCCCTACCAGGGCGTCGTGCCGCTGAGCGGTCCGCAAGGTCAGCCGCTGGAGAAGCTCAGCGACGTGCTGCAGCACTACATGCGGCAGTCGGAGCAGTTGGAGACCACGCTCGTGCTGGCTGCCAACGACCAGCTCGCCGCCGGCCTGCTGATCCAGCGCCTGCCGATCGAAGGCGAGGGCAACCTCGAGCCGGGCGCCAGCTCGGGCGTCGCGCGCGAGGAGATGGAGGAAGCCTACAACCGCATCAGCATGCTGGCCGCGACCTTGACCGCGGAAGAGCTGCTGACCCTGGACAGCGACACCATCCTGCGCCGCCTCTTCTGGGAAGAGAACGTCCGCCGCTTCGATCCGCAGTACCCGCGTTTTGCCTGCACCTGCTCACGCGAGCGCGTTGGCCGCATGCTGCTGGGCCTGGGCAGACAGGAAGTCGACGAGATCCTGGCCGAGCTGGGCGGCGTCGAGATTGGCTGCGAGTTCTGCGGCAACCACTACGTCTTCGACCCGGTGGATGTCGGCGAACTCTTCACCGACCCCCAGTACCAGGCCCCGGGCTCGAAGAACGTCCAGTAACCAGACGCCTCACCCCGCGCCTCGCCAAGAACCGGGATCAACGAGCGCTTGTGGGGCCGGAGTGATGCTGGGGGTTCGCGGAGGCGATGCCCCCTGCGTCGCGGAGAGCCCGCGCTTGGCTTTCCGAAGTCGTTCTTCGAATCGTCAGGGCGTATCCACGCGCAAGACCCGATCCAGCGCCGTGGCCTTCACGCGCTGGGTCCCATGGGCCTTGAAGTAGGCTTCCAGCGCGTCCACGTCCATCGGTCCGGTCTGCACCAGTCGCGCGGTCGTGAAGGTCTTGAAGCTGTCGCCGCCGACCTGCAGGAAGTTGTTGATGGCGACGCGGATCTTCTGGTCCGGCGTGATTGCCCGGCCGTTCAGCGTCATGCTCCCGGGCACCACGTGCGAGCCGAACGGCCGGCGGTTGTCCCAGCGGTAGCTGAAGCCTTGCGAGGTCTGCAGCGGCAGGAATTTCTTCGGGTCGTTGGCCCACCACTGCTCTTCCAGCACGGCCTGCAGCTGCGCGCCTGACAGCTCGACCACCACCAGCGCGTTCGAGAACGGCAGCGCTGCGAACAGGTCGCCGAAGGTGACCGTGTCGTCCGCGCGGTGGATCAGCCCGGTGCGCACGCCTCCGGCGTTCTGGAACGCGATCTGCGCGCCGCCGTTCTCCGGCGCGCGCGTTGCGGCCAGCATCGCGTCGGCCACGAGCTGGCCCATTGTCGTGCCGCCGCCGTCGTTCCTGTCGTTGCCTTCCTTGCTCAGCGCCTGTGCCAGGAAGCCGACCTTGCGCTCGATCAGCGGCTGCGCCACATGCTGGTAGCTGCTGATCAGCAGCGTCTGGCGCGGGTCCTTGGCGGTCTCCGGGCGCACGACGACGTTGTTGGCGCGGGCCTCGGTCATGGCGCCGGTGGCGCGGTCCAGGGTCAGGTCGATCTCGGTGACCAGGGTGCCGTACTTGTCGCCGCTGGTGACGAGGCGGCCGTCGATGCGGCAGTTGTAGGCGCGGTGCGTGTGACCCGAGACGATCAGGCCCACGCGCTTGTCCAGCTTCTTGACGATGTCGACGATCGGGCCCGAGATCTCCGGGCAGTCGTTGATGCCGCCGGTCGGATAGCCGCCTTCGTGGATCATCACGACGAAGGCGTGCACGCCCTGGCGTTCGAGCTCGGGCACCAGGCGGTTGATGGTCTCGGCCTCGTCGTCGAATCGCAGGCCGCGGATGCCGGTCGGGCTGACCAGTTCCGGCGTGCCTTTCAGCGACAGGCCGATGAAGCCGACCGGCACGCCGTCGAAGCGCTTGATCGCGTAGGCCGGCAGCACCGACTGACCGGTCTTCTCGTCGATGGTGCTGGCGGCGAGGTACTGGTACTTCGCGCCCTTGAACTCGGTCGGGCCCTTGCAGCCGTCCTTCGGATGGCAGCCACCGCGCTGCTTGCGCAGCAGTTCCTCGATGCCCTGGTCGAACTCGTGATTGCCGACCGAGGAGAGGTCCAGTCCCATCAGGCCGAGCGACTCGATGGTCGACTCGTCGTGGAACAGCGCCGACAGCAACGGGCTCGCGCCCACCAGGTCGCCCGCGGCCACGAACACGTGGTTGGGGTTCTTCGCCTTGATCTGCGCCACCACCGTGGCCATGCGCTCGGCGCCGCCGGCGTCCAGCGTGACCGTCTTGTCAGGATTTTGCGGGTCCGGCAGCTTGATGCCACCGGCCGGCGGGAGCAGGTTGCCGTGGAAATCGTTGATCGCCAGCACCTTGACGGCGACCGAGCCTGTCATGGGTTTTGCGGGCTGGGCCGTCCTGGCGGCGGTCGCATCCAGCGCGGGCGGCAGCGGGGCCTGCGGTCCGGAAGAGCTCAGCGATCCGCAGGCGGCGAGCAGCGCCGCGCTCAGCAGCATGGCCAGGGCGCCGATCGGGCGGCGGACGGAAGGACGGTTCATCGGGGGAGGCTCCAGGAACGCCATGAAACGCGACAACGCACTGTCCGCAAATGTTTGCGATGGCGAAGCGGCGGATTGTGCCTCGGCTGTGTGGCGGCGCCGTGAGCGCCGCGTTCAGCCGCGCGGCTGGCGTTCCGTCGCGCGGCCGGCAGTGCGGCTGGCGTGCTCGCACGCCGGGTCGTCGCAGAGTTCGCAGCCCAACCAGCCCCCCTGGCCGCTCAGGCTTTCCTCTCGCTGAAGGAGACGACCGAAGAGGCCGTCCTCGCGTCCGAGATGCGGCCTCAGCAGCGGGCCGAGCGCGTTGAGCGCCTGCTGGACGCGCTCCAGGCCCGCGCCCGAGACCAGGCTGTAGCCCAGGCCCGCGTCACGCAGCGCGCGGCGCAGCAGCCGATCCGTCGGCTGCTGCGCATGCGGGCCGTCGCGCATGTTGTCGCCGACCCAGGGCAGGTCCAGCGCCATCAGCAGCGTGGCGTCCATGCGGGCCTGGACCTGCAGCGCGAACGGGTAGAGGCTGACGTCGTCGAAGAGCAGTTCGCTGTAGACGGCCGTCATCAGCGGCGTCGTGTCGTGCAGGACGAGGTCATGATCCGCCGCGGCGGCGTCGGCTCGGCGCCATTGTTCCTCGGCGATGGCGCGCTGCTCGTCGGGGCGCGGCGTGCGCTGTTCGCGCTCGCACCACTCGCGCAGGTATTCGCCGATCAGCGCGCAGCGCAGCCGCGTCTGGGTGCTCAGGTGCGTGAGCAGCGACACCCCGAGCCGGCTCTTGCCGGTGCTCTCGGCGCCGACGAGGGCGATGTGCAAGGTCATGGAGGACAGCCGGCGTGGACGCTTCGGGTCGACGGGGTCAGGCGTCGCCGTTCAAGCGGCGATCGCCGCAGGCCGCAGTTGTCGCTGCCAGGCGCGCCAGCCCGCCACGGACATCGGCACGAACACCGCGTACAACACGACCGTCAGCCAGTAGCCCTTGAGCGCGAACAGCCCGATGCTGACCAGGTTGACCATCACCCAGACGGGCCAGTTCTCCTGGTACTTGCGGCCGAGCAGCCACTGGCCGGTGATGCTGGCCACCGTCGGGAGGGCATCCCAATAGGGGAGGGGGGAATCGGTGCGGTGCTGCAGGAACAGTCCCAGCAGCGGCCAGGCCGCGAGCGTGAACAGCACGGCGGTGAGACGGCCCTTGGGGCCGAGCGTGCGCACATGCAGCGCGTCGCCGTCCGCGGTGCGGCCGCGCATCCACTGCCACCAGCCCCACAGCGCCAGCGCGGCGAACAGCAGCTGCAACGTGGCCTCTCCGTAGAGCTTGCCGCTCCAGAACAGCAGGAAGTAGAGCAGCGAACTGGTCAGTGCCAACGGCCATGCCATCACCTGCACGCGCATGTTGCAGACGACCATCCAGATCGCCAGCGCGAACGCGACGAGCTCCAGCCAGCTGATCGGGCTGCCGAGGGCATGGAAAGCGGGCGAGAGCGCCCAGGCGAACAGAGCATCCATCGGCGACAGCATGCGGGAATGTGGAAGTTCAGCGGCGCAGCGGGACGAAGACCTCGTCCGGCTTGACCATGCCCAGTTCCATGCGGGCCTTTTCCTCGACCATCTCGAGGCCTTCTCGCAGGTCCAGCAGTTCGGCCTGCAGCTGCGTGTTGCGCGCGCGGGCCTTCTCGTTGGCGTCGGCCTGCTCGCGCAGCTCGGCGCGCAGCTGCACGCCGCGGGCCAGGCCGCCCTTGCCGAACCAGAGCTGGGCCTGGATGGCGACAAGGAACGCGGTGAGGACGATGGCCAGGGCTTTCACAGGCCGCGAGTTTAGCTGCAACGAAAAAGGGCAGGCCCGCAGGCCTGCCCTTCGAACGCGGGGAGCGCCCGCGCCGCCCCTGTCGTCGACGCCCTCTGCCAGGGCAGAGGAGCGCCGCCGGCGATCAGCGCAGGTTGTAGAACGCCGCGCGACCGGGGTACACCGCCACGTCGCCCAGGTCTTCCTCGATGCGCAGCAGCTGGTTGTACTTGGCCATGCGGTCCGAGCGCGACAGCGAACCCGTCTTGATCTGGCCGGCGTTCAGCCCGACGGCGATGTCGGAGATGGTCGAGTCCTCGGTCTCGCCCGAACGGTGCGAGATCACGGCCGTGTAGCCGGCGCGCTTGGCCATCTCGATGGCGGCGAAGGTCTCGGTCAGCGTGCCGATCTGGTTGATCTTGATCAGGATCGAGTTGGCGATGCCCTTGTCGATGCCTTCCTTCAGGATCTTGGTGTTGGTGACGAACAGGTCGTCGCCCAC
>SEFA01000181.1 GCA_004210455.1 Rubrivivax sp.
CACCATCTTTGACTTCGTGAATCTGCACTAATGCAGGGTTATATGGCGCGAGTGTGCGGTAAAAGATTATATCCTCGGCTGTCGGGTTAGTGCGAGCAGGAAAGACCTGTTTGAATTTTTGGCGGCCAATTTCGTCAAAATAATCAATTTCGCCTTTTGGCGGCAAATACAGTTCCGCCTTTAATCCCATACGCGACACGATTTTCTTGACATCGCTGAACACCAATTTTGACTGGGCGTGAATATAAACGAATAGTTGTTTTTTCTTTGTCAAAAAAACCGTTGCTTCACCTGTGTGACTAACAGGAATAGCACGGACGATTACCTGGTCGATATCGACGTCTAAACCAAACTTTTCCTTGGCTATGCGTTCAATCGCCATATCGTCATACATTTCGTCATTCATAATTAGTGTCATTATAGCACACTTTGCTGTTAAAAATAGACATTATAATGTAATTATGCTATAATATAGACGTACATCTGCCGAACAAAGGACACACTATGCACAGCGCATACGCACCAAACACAGTAATCGTCACCGTATCTGATGATTTCGACACCGTATTCGGGGACGAGGACTCACTCAACAAACTCATACTTGAATTGCCGGACATATTCGCTACCAATCACGAAGCTTTCGGCATTGGGCCCGTCGACATGGACGAAGTGCAAGTAGTGTACGTCGTCCAAACGCACGCATCGATCGTCCCCGAGCTGAGCATCCACTTTGTTGTTGCCCGCGATGAGCCAAACCACCTGACGAGCTACAACTATCGGGATGTCATCCTCAAGCAGCTCGGCACATATGCATTGCCTATCGATTCCGTGCAACTGTCCAGCTCGACGGTCGCATCACACGGTATTTGGATACAACAGGACAGGGAAATTGTCTGGTAGCCCATCAACTCCGCTCGTAGAAACACCCATCTACTCGCAGCAGAGTAGATGGGTGTTTCACTTTCTATGGACTTTTTGTAAAATTTATGCTGTAATTATCATCGTGACGCACGCTGCGGCGACAATCGTCGTAACAGCCATCGTTAGCTCTGGCTGCGGAAGTGGATTCAGCTCTGACGTTGGCGTTACGGTCGACTCACAGACTCGCACTCCTGTAGCACAACCGACAACAACTCAGGTTCCGTCAGCGGCGCCGAGGTACACGTCACCACCGGCATATATTCCGCCACCGCCAGCAGTGGCGACGTGGCCGTCATCAGCCGTCTGGATGCGACCTGCGCGCAGCCTCGATAACCTACCGAGCAACGTCATCCATGCCTTCAACGAGAATGGTTCGGTTGCCCTCACCTGTGCGGGCAAAGATTCGTCGCGTAGGGCCTACGGATCAGACAAGGTTCGAGGCTACGATTTCGAGCTGATCGACATCGAAGGCACCCCGCCTGGCCAGGCAACGCTGAGGTTCTACACCGACACACGTAACTTCGATGACCTGACAGTCATCTTGACGACCAGTGACGTGCCGGAAAATGGAACGAATCATCGGGGAAGTGACAGCGCCGTTGTCATAAAGGCCACCGATTTCGACACCTCGTACGAGGTTGTGATCGACTCCAGCAAGTACAACCCTGACAAGTTCGCGTATCCAATGGTTACGGATGTACGAGCCTGCACGTAGCGTCACGCGGCGAAGCTCTCATACCGAGAGCTTCGCCAGTGAACCAATGTATTTAATTATTTAAATACATTGGTTCACTTTATATTCCGCTTTCTGCTATATTAGCGTATACCACATTTAACT
The DNA here is from genome assembly GCA_004210455.1 of Rubrivivax sp. GTDB lineage: Bacteria > Pseudomonadota > Gammaproteobacteria > Burkholderiales > Burkholderiaceae_C > Roseateles. Next base: position 1,760 of record SEFA01000181.1, read on the forward strand.
ATGGATGAATTATTCATAAGGCCGCCAAAATTCCCCCTTCACTTACAGTTACAGCCAAATTGTCCTGACAAAGGTCCGTCACGATAAAATGTAATAATCTTGAAATCATCACGACAGCTACAAGCGCGTCGAGTAGGCGCGCACATTGCCTACGAATTACGAACAAGCGATATAGCCGCCTAGCTATTTACTTTTCAAACCACTAGCAGTATACTTCGTGCACAACCACAGGAGATACGACCATGAGTCAACCAAATAATTATCCTTCCGTCCACGAAAGTGGGCTTTTATTGTCTG
>SEFA01000151.1 GCA_004210455.1 Rubrivivax sp.
CATGGTCATCTCCTCGCTGGGGGCATCGGGGGCCGACGCGGGTCCCGCGCCGGCCCCCGATGCCCCCAGCGAGGAGATGACCATGCACCCGATCCGTTGCAACTGCCCCCGATGCGGTGGCGCCCAGGAGACCTTCGAATTCGCCGCCGAAGGTGAAGGCGAATACGAGGGGGAGTACGAGGGCGAGTACGAAGGAGAAGGCCAGTTCGAAGGGGAAGGCGAGTACGAAGGGGAATACGAGGGCGAGTATGAAGGCGAAGGCGAGTCCGGCTCGCCCTTCAGCGAAGCCGAGGAGATCGCGCTCGCCGCGGAGCTGCTCTCGGTGTCCAACGAAGCCGAGCTGGAGCAGTTCCTCGGCAAGTTGTGGAAGGGGGTGAAGAAGGTCGCCGGCACGGTCGGCAAGATCGCCAAGCCCTTCTCGGGCGTGCTGAAGGCGGTGGCCAAGAAGGCGCTGCCCTTCGTCGGCGGCGCGCTCGGCTCGATGATCCCGATCCCCGGCGTCGGCACGGCGCTCGGCACGGCCTTGGGCAGCGCGGTGAGCTCCGCGCTGGAGATGGAGTTCGAAGGCCTGGAGCTGGAGGACCGCGAGTTCGAGATGGCACGCCGCTTCGTGCGCATCGCCGGCACCGCCGCGCAGCAGACCGACGACGGCACCGCGCCCGCTGAATTCGAGGCCACCGTCGCCGCCGCCGCGCAGCAGCATCTGCCGCACTTCAGCGGCCGTGCGTTGCCCGGTGGTCCGAATGGCGCGCGTCGCGCGGGTCCGCGCAACGGCGGTCGCTGGACGCGCCGCGGCTCCACGCTGGTGCTGCACGGCGTCTGATCGGCCACCTACCGGGAGACGCACATGGACACGCGTGAATTCGAGATCGTCGGCGAGTGGGGCCTGGGCGACGTGATCGGCGGCATTGGCAGCCGAATAGGCCAGGTCGCGGGCCAGGTCGCAGGACAGATCGCCGGCAAGCTGGCCGGCGCCGGCATCATCGACCTGACCGACAAGGCCGACAAGAGCAACCGCCACGGCATGCGGCCGGCCGCGCAGGTGAAGGCGCTGGTGCTCCACCAGATGGCCTGCTGCCGCAACCGCAAGAACGCGATGACGGACTACCTGAAGATCGGCTCGCACTTCGCAATCCTGCCCGACGGCCGCATCCTGCAGCTGCATCCGGAGCTCGCGATGGTCTGGGCCAGCAACGGCTTCAACCACGGCAGCGTGGCGGTGGAGTTCGCCGGCAACTTCCCCAACACCAAGGGCAAGTGGTGGCAGGGCGACAAGTTCGGCCGCGACCAGGTCACGCCGGCGCAGCTGGAAGCCGGGCGGCGGCTGGTGCGCCACCTCGTCGCCAAGATCGGGCTGAAGACCATCCTCGCGCACCGCCAGAGCAGCGCCTCGCGCGAGAACGACCCCGGTCCCGACATCTGGTACCACGTCGGGCAATGGGCCGTCGACACGCTGAAGCTCAGCGACGGCGGCGCGGGCTTCAAGGTCGGCGACGGCAACGCGATCCCGGACCTGTGGCGCACCTGGGGCCGCAGCCCGCCGGTGAAGGAGGCCGAGTTCGGCGAGACCGGCGCCCATGTGTTCGGCGAGTTCGGCGAGTTCGGCGAGCCCGGTGAATACGGGGAGTTCGAAGGCGAACAGGAGAGCGCCCTCGGTCCGCTGACCGCGACGCTGAACTGGATGAAGAGGACCTACACGCGCGCCGAGATCCGTCGGGCCGGCGGGATGTTCAGCGGCTTCGGCGGCGTGTACATCGCGGTGGTGCCCGCGGCAGCGGCCGGCGCGAAGCCGAAGGTCCTGAAGGTGGGCATGAGCGACACCTTCGCGCGGCGCATGGGCGACGCGGAGCACGTCGCCCTGGAGCGATCCAACCCCAGCCTGCGCTACTACCTGGCCAAGGTGCACGGCCATCGCGGCCCGCACGGCGTGGCCGGCGTCGTGCGCATGGTCGAGCTGGCGCTGGCGCGGCTGCTGCGACGATCCGGCGACCTGACCGGCGCGCAGTTGCCCTTCACGCCTTCGCTCACGCGCGGGCCGGTGAAGATCGTGAACGCCCTGCCCTCCGATCTCAAGGATCAGTTGGCGGCCGCGCTGAAGGCCGCGCCGCTCCCGCCCTCCGGATTCGGCGCCATGCCGCCGGGTCAGCTCGTGCTGCCGCGCGGCGTGCGCTGGGAGTTCGAGCAGATCGCGCCGGCTTGAGCACGAGTACGAGTACGAGTACGAGTACGAGCACGAGCACGAGCACGAGCACGAGCATGATCATCGACTGCCACTGCCATGCCGGTCCCGGCGACGGCTTCACCGGCCCGTGGGACAGCGGCGCGCCACTGCGCGACTACGCGCGGCGCGCCGCGCGGGCCGGCATTGCGCGCACGGTGATCTTCGCGGCCTTCCACTCCGACTACGGGCGGGCGAACGCGGCGGTCGCGCGCATCGTCGCCGCGCAGCCGCAGCGGTGGATCGGGTTCGTCTTCGTGCACGCGGCCCGTGACCGCGGGCGCATCCGCGAACTGGTCCGGACCGGCGTCGACGACTACGGCTTCGTCGGCATCAAGCTGCATCGCCATGACGCCAACATCTCGCGCGAGGTCTGCGAAGCGGCGCGGGAACACGCGCTGCCGGTGATCTACGACGTGGTCGGCGAAGTGGCGCAGGCGGAACTGCTCGCGCAGGAATTCCCCGATGTGAACTTCATCGTGCCGCACCTGGGCAGCTTCGCGGACGACTGGCGAGCTCAGCATGCGCTGATCGACACGCTGGTCCGTCGCGACAACATCCACACCGACACGTCGGGCGTGCGGCGCTTCGATGTGCTGCTCGAAGCGGTCCGGCGCGCCGGCGCGCACAAGGTGCTGTTCGGCAGCGACGGGCCTTGGCTTCATCCCGGAGTCGAGCTGGCGAAGGTGCGGGCGCTCGGACTCTCCCCGTCGGACGAGGCGCTGGTCACCGGCGGCAACCTGCTGCGCCTGACGGCGCGCGTTCGACTCCCTCTCCCGCACCGCGGGAGAGGGCGGGGGTGAGGGCCGGCGTACTGCCACCACCCTCACCCCCACCCCTCGCCCGCGGTGCGGGAGAGGGGAACAACGGAGCGGCGAAGATTGTCACGCCGGGGCTCGTTGACTGGCGCGCCGGATCTGCAGCGCGCGGTCGGTGACGCCCAGCCGCGCGGCGGCGCGCTGCAGGTTGCCGCCTTCGCATTCCAGCGCCATCTCCACCGCCAGCTCGGTGGCGCGCTGGCTGATGTCTTTCATGCCGATGCCCAGCTGCACCGCCGCGCGTATCGCCGCGCGGAAGCTGTTGTCCGGCCACAGCGGCGACGCACCGGGGACCGCTCGGTCTTCCGGCGCGATGTCGCCGACCGTGATGACGCCCCCGCCGCAATGGCGATGGCAGATGCGCGTGACCAGCTGGCGCAGGTCGCGCACGTTACCGGGGTAGTCGCGCGCCACCAGGAACTCGCACACCGCCGGATCGATCGTCGGCTCGACGTCCGGCCCTCCGGTCGGCGACAGCAACTCGCGCATGAAGTGCCGCGCCAGCGGCAGCACGTCGTCCTTGCGCTCGCGCAGCGGCAGCGTGCGGCATTGCCAGCCGGCGATGCGGTAGTAGAAGTCCGCGCGGAAGCTGCCATCCGCGATGCCCCGCTCCAGATCGCGGTGCGTGGCCGAGACCAGGCGCAGGTCGCTGCGCTGCCAGGTGTTGCTGCCCACGCGCTTGTACTGGCGTTCCTGCACCGCGCGCAGCAGCCGCGCCTGCAGTTCGGGCGGCAACTCGCCCACCTCGTCGAGGAACAGCGTGCCCTTGTGCGCGAGCGCGAAGGCCCCTTCGCGCGCGCCCACCGCGCCGGTGAAGGCGCCCCGCTCATGCCCGAAGAACTCGCTGCCGCTCAGTTCGGGCGACAGCGTCGTGCAGTCGACGACCACGAACTCGCCCTTGTCGCGCCGCGGGTCGAGGTCGTGGATCAGGCGCGCGATCAGTTCCTTTCCGGTGCCGCTTTCGCCGGTAATCAGCACGGACGACGAGGTGGAGACCGTCGCCTCGATCACGCTGCGCATCGAGCGCCGCCACGCGGGGCTGGTGCCGACCAGGCAGGACGCCACCGCGGGCGAATCGACCAGCGCATCGACCCTGAACCAGTGCTGCAGGCGCGCGCTGATCTCATCGGCCGTCGCGGGCAGCGCCGGCCACTGCAGCACGTCGCGCGCACCGGACTCGATCAGCGTCCACTGGGCCGCGCTCGACAGGGGATCCGCGCCGACGCAGATCGCCAGCAGCATCGCGCCGTCGCCATGACGTCGCAGCAGCGTGAGCAGCTCCTCGTCGCAGGCGCCGAACACGACCACTCCCAGCGTTCCCGGCTCGTCGGACGGCGCGGCGCTCACGGAGACGCCGGCGCGTTTCAACAGCGCGAGGCAGCGCTCGGGCAGACCGGCGTCGCACGACCCGGTGAAGACGATCCAGGCCGATGGCACCGATGGCTCCCCCGTAAGCATCCCAGCAGCGATGGCTGCTCCATGGCGCGACTGGCTCCCGGCTTTCTGTCGTTCTTCATGGGCAACCCTGCATCACTGCCCGCGGCCTGAATTGCGATCACGTCCGAGTCAGTCTAGGTGGCGCGCTCCCACGCAACATCCCTAATCCCGCCATGCAACCAGATGCTTCCTGCCCGGACCCGCAAGCGCTGGTATCCCTCGTCCCCACATTCGGGGATGACCATCGTCGCGAGACGGCCTAGCCTTGTCGTTTCGACAAGAAGAAGCACTGAGGGAGGACGGCCATGGCAACAGGCACGGACGCGAGCAACGTCGGGAGCACGCACACGCACACGGGCACGGGCACGGGCAAGGGCACGGACACGGACACGGGGACGGGCACGCACAAGAGCACGGACCTCGTTCCGAGACGTCGCAACCTGGTGCTGTTCTGTGATGGCACGAACAACACGCTGACCGGCGGCATCGAGGACACCAACGTCCTGAAGCTGTTCGGCTACCTGCGCAGCCAGAAGCCGACGATCCCGTCGCTGCTGTATTACGACCCCGGCGTCGGCTCGCCGGACTCGGCGCCGCCCACCGGACTGTTCGACCTGATCAAGCGCCGCTGGGCGCGCATCGCCGGGCTGGCCTCGGGCCAGGGCGTCTACGACAACATCGGCGAGGGCTACCGCTTCCTGATGCGCCACTACGACGAGGCCGCCGACGACCGCATCTTTTGCTTCGGCTTCTCGCGCGGCGCGTTCACGGCGCGCGCGATCGTCGGCATGGTCAACCTCTTCGGCATCCTGCGGCCCGAACACGAGGAACTGATCCCGACGCTGGTCCGCATCTATTTCTCCCAGCCGCCGGTCGAGGACCAGGCGGAGGGCCGCAAGAGCTGGCGGCGCGCGATGGCGCGGGCGATGCACCGGGGACTCGCCCGACCGGGCCAGGAAGGCGCGCGCGGCGCCCAGGGCGGCGAGGAGGCGACCGCCGCCGACCGCAACCAGCTCGCGCAGCAGGTGCGGCGCAACTTCGCACGCGACGCGGACGTGTTCTGGGTCGGCGTCTGGGACACGGTGGAATCGGTCGGCCTGCCGCCCTTCGGCTCGCGGGACAACCCGGCCACCGCCACCTTCAAGGACAAGAAGCACATGCTCAACGTCCGCCACGCGCTGGCCTTCGACGAGCACCGCTGGCCCTTCCTTCCGCGGGTCTACGACTCGCCGCACCGGGTCGACGTGAAGGGCAAGGACCGTCGCGGCCAGGACGTCATGCGCACCCTGCGCCAGTTCTGGTTCCCGGGGGTGCATTGCGACGTCGGCGGCAGCTATCCGTCCGAATCGCCGCAGAGCGAGGCCTATCCGCATGAACGCACCGGCCTGCCGGACGCCTCCATGGTCTGGATGGTCAACGAGGTGGCCGCGGAACTCGGCGTGCCGCCGCTGACC
>SEFA01000091.1 GCA_004210455.1 Rubrivivax sp.
GCCCAGCAGCGTGGCCGATAACGTGCGCAGTTGCGCGGCCGCCTTGGCACGGCCTGCCCCCGCCGTCGCCCCCGCCGTCGCCCCCGGAGTCGTCGCCGCAAAGCCAGTCGCTGGAACGGCAAAGCCGGTCACGTCCGCCTCGTCGACGTCCACGTCCCAGCCGAGGCCGGCCAGCGGCAGCACGCCGCCCGCCAGCTCGACGGCGAACAGGCTGGCGTAGGTCGGCTGCCAGACCAGCCGCGACCAGGCGCGCAGCGCCCAGTACGCCCGGCCCGCCTGGGGATCGCGCGCCCGCAATGCGGCGACGAGCCGTTCAGCGGCCGCAGCGGCGGGCAGGGGCGGCGCGATGACCGCTTCTGCATCGACATCGACATCGACATCGACATCGACACCGACACCGACACCGACACCGACACCGACACCGCAACGCCCCTGCAGCGACGGCACCACGGTGCGCGCCTGCGCGAAGAAGGCGGCGAGGGTCAGGATGCGACCTCGGCCGGCGCGGACGCCGATGCCGATGCCGCCCCGCGCTTCGCCACGGTGGCGGACGCTGCCGGCGCGAACGCGGCCAGCGGGTTGTCCAGCGTGCCGACGATCTTCAGGTTGGCCGCCGGATCGGACAGGTTGATCATCTGCGTGTTGTTGCCCATCTGCAGCCGGTTCAGGCACGACTGCCGGAAGGTCGCCGCGAAGAGGTCGTAGCGGGCGTACTTGTCGCGGTGCTGCGGATGCTCGTCCTGATAGCCGCGGATGTTGTCGGCCACCTCGTGCCAGAAGTCCGACTCGCTGCACGTGCCATGTTCGACGAGGACCTGGTTCATGTACCGGAAGAAGCCGTCGAAGATGTCGATGAACACGGCCATCGTCTTCAGGTCGTCGGGGAAGTCCATCACCAGCCGGCGGACGTTCTCCGGCAGCTGCGCCTCGGTGTTGAAGAGGGCCGCCTCCTCCGCGATGTCCTTCATGAGCACGCGCACCGGCACGTGGTCCCGCAGGACGAGGATGAGGTTCTCGCCGTGCGGCATGAACACGAGGTCGTGGGCATAGAAGCAATGGATCAGCGGCGTGAGGTAGGCCTGGAGATAGCGCTTCAGCCAGGCCCGCGCACTCAGCCCCGAAGCCTCGATGAGCGCGGGCAGCAGCGCCACGTCGTCGCGGTCCACGTGCAGCAGGGCCGCCATCGTCATCAGCCGCTCGCCCGGCTTCAGCAGGGGCATCGGGTTTTCGCGCCACAGGGCCGAGAACATCTTCTTGTAGGGCGTGTCGGACTCGACGGCGGCCTCGTAGTAGTGATTGCGGAAGCCCATGGAGGCGACCTCGCGCAGCATCGTGAAGCCGTTGGCGCGCAGTTCGTCGTCGCGGTCCAGCAGGTCCTTGATCCACTGGTTGATCGCCGGCGTGCCGGACATGTAGTACGGCGAGAGACCGCGCATGAAACCCATGTTGAGGATGGACAGCGAGGTCTTCACATAGCGCTTGTGCCGCGCGCCGAGGTTGAACATCGTGCGGATGGACTGCTGCGCGAGGTACTGGTCGTCGCTCAGGCCCAGGAAGACGATGCGCTGCTGCGCGACGTACGGCGCGAAGGCCACCGAGAGCTTGTTGGCCCACTGCCAGGGATGCGCGGGCATGACGAGGTAGTCGGCCGGGGTCAGGCCTTGCTCGCGCAGCTGGCGGTCGAAGCGAGCGAGCGTCTCGTCGCCGAGCTCCTCGCGCAGCAGCTGCTCGTAGCTGAGGTCGGGCACGCAATGGAAGGCCGCCTGGTCGCGGTGCACCGCCAGCCACACGATCCGGAATGGCGAGGCGGCCTCGGGGGCGTAAGCGCGGTAATCGGCGCCGTCGAAGCCGAGGCGGCCGTTGTTGGCGACGAAGGCCGGGTGGCCCTCGGTCATCGAGGTCTCGATCACCTGGAAATCGGTCTCGTGGATCAGCGCGCGGCTGCCGTGCGCGGTGTTGAGCCGCTTGTACGCGCTGCTGTAGAGCGTGCTGCAGATCTCGTCGAGGTAGATCGGCAGCTGCTCGGGCTTGAGGCCCAGCGCCTGCTTGAAGTCCGTCATGAAGCGCAGCGCGTCGAGCTCACGGCTGACGCCGCCCGCCAGGCACTCGATGGACTCGGCGGACACGGCCCAATGCCCCAGCGCCATCAGCCGCGCCTCGAAGCGGTAGACGGTGTTCCCGTCGGGCGTGGCCAGCGAATAACACTGATGCAGCGGACGCCGCGCGGCCGACGCGGGATCCAGCCGCGGTTCGATGATGCGTTCGTGCGCGTACTCGGACAGCGCCTTGCGCACGAGCAGGCGGTTGACCGTCCGCCAGAGCTCCGGGTTCAGGTGGTCGACCACGGCGGCGGGCGAGGGCGTCGAAAGCGGGGTATGCGAGGTCATGCGGGAATCTCCTGGAGGTGTTGCAGGGCGGTGCGGAAGTCCGCGCGGGTGCACAGCGCGAGGCTGGCGACCTTCTCGCGCAGCTGGACGTCGCCGCGGTAGACGAAACCGAAGGTCTTGTTGAGCACGTGGATCCGTTCGTTGTGCGCGTCGGGCTCGACGACGACCCGGCGTGCGCCCAGGCCGTCGAACATCAGGTCCATCACGGCCTGGAAGACGCGGCGCGAGAAGCCGCGCACGGGCCGGCGGGCCGGCGCCACGCAGATGTGCATGCCGAGGTCGCCGGGCTGCACCGCGTAGTGATCGGCCAGCTGGTCGAAGCGCGGGTCGTAGGACTCGGCCAGCACCACGGGCTCGCCTCCCAGCGAGCCGATGTGGACGTCGCGGAAGCCGCAGGCCAGTTGCGCGGCGTAGAGGTCGCGGACCTCCGCCACGCTGCTGCCCTGCAGGCACCAGAACTTCGCGTGCGGCTGCTGGAACCAGGCGTGGATGAGCGGGATGTCGTCCGGGATGGCGAGGCGGCGGAACACCAGCCCGCCAGGCGAGGTGTAGGTCGGCGGCGCGGCTTGGGCGGATGCCGAGGCGGCGGTCATGACGGCGACGGCGGATTCAGGCGACGGGCGCATGGGAAGACTCCTCCGGGTCGGGGGTGATCGAGGTCGCGCGACCCGCGGGACGCGCTTTCGGAAGGCGCCACAGCCACAGCGCGGCCGCGAGCAGGAAGGCCGCGCAGGCCACCAGGAACGGCGCGCGCAACCCGAGGGTCGCCACCAGCGAGCCGGCGGTGAACGACGCGAGCAGCACGCCGCAGTTCTGGAAGATGTTGATGACGCCGTAGTCGCGGCCGAAGTCGTCCGGTGTGCTGAGCTGGTACAGCTGCACGTCGAAGTTGATGACCAGCTGGTACAGCGCCCAGCCCAGCAGCACGCGCCCGATCAGCAGCGTGGCCACGTCGGGCGCGGCCTGCAGTCCCAGGCCCACGGCGCCCAGCATCAGGTTGGCGAGCGTGCGGCGCGTGGGGTGCTGCTCCGGCAGCGTGAGCCAGCGGTGGATCAGCAAGGCGCAGACCGCGACGATCTTGGGCACCGCGAAGGCCGCGCCGGCTGCCAGTTCTCCGCCTGCCCCGCTGCCCGCATCGCCGAGGCTGGACCAGTAGAGCGAGAAGAAGGGCCGCACCAGCGCCGCGCCGAAGTCGAACAGCAGCATCACCACGGCCAGCTTCAGGATGGGCGCGTGACCGGCCAGACTGAAGCGCCGCGGGGCGACACGTTCCTCCGCGTCCTCGGCCAGCACCGGCACCATGCGCCGGCTGCGGATCAGCCAGGTGCAGATGAGCATCTGCACGACGTCGGCGAGGGCCATCAGCAGCACGCACTCGCGCACGCCCCAGTGCTCGATCACCGCGCCGCCGGCCACCGCGCCGAGGACCACGCCCAGGTGGGCCGTCACCGACAGCAGGCCGATGGTGCCGCCGCGTGTCTCGTCGGACTCCGTGCGCATCAGGTAGGGGAAGTTGAGCAGGTAGCTGCTCTTGAAGGCGAACATCGCCATCGACAGCACCCAGTAGCTCAAAAGGTCCGGCGCCCAGTAGCTGGCCAGGCACAGCGCCGCGGCGATGCCCTGCGTGTACTGCAGGATGTGCAGCGTCTCGACTCGGCGGGCGACCCGCACCCAGAGCGGAAACACGCACATCACCGTGATGGAGATGAAGGCGATGTAGGCGCCGACGTGCCAAGGGCTGCCTTCTCCGTAGCGCTCCGCGAAGAACTGCGGATAGAACGGGATCAGCAGGCCGTCGCTGATGACGGCGAACAGCGTCATCAGGATCAGTCCGTGTTTCAGGCGCATGCTTTGTCCTGCGGGAAGTGCGGAGAATTGGGGAAGTGGCCCGCGGACGGCAGCGCCCGGAACAGCGGCGATCGCGGCACGCCGAAGCTCTGCAGCGCGAAGCCGGTCTCGATGGGGTAGTGCTCGCGCCCGGTCAGCTCGCGGATCAGGCAGGAGTTGCGATAGCAGGCCAGGCCCAGCTCGGGGTTGCTCAGCCCGTGGCTGTGCAGGCCGCCGTTCTGCACGTAGACCTCGCTGCCGGCGATGTCGACCGCGTAGTTGCGCGTCGGCTGGTAGCGCCCCTGGCGGTCGAAGCGCAGGCGATGCTCGATGCCGCCGAGGAAACGCGGCACGCGCTGCCGGTAGCCGGTGGCGAAGATCAGCCCGTCCGTCTGATGCTCGAAGACCTCGCCGGTGTCGGTGCGGTGGAACTCGAGCAGGTGCTGTCCGCTCGCCTCGTCGAATCGGCAGCGGCGCAGTTCCGACTGCGTGACCAGATGCGCCTGGTGGCTGCGACGTTGCCGCGCGCGCTCGAGCTGGTGGTAGATGTCGTCCATCAGCCGCGCATTGATGCCCTTGTAGAGGCTGTCTTGCCGCGCCAGCACGGCGGCCTTGCGCTCGTCGGGCAGGTCGTAGAAGTAGTCGGTGTAGTCCGGGGAGAACATCTCCAGCGTGAGCCGGGTCGTCTCCATCTGGAAGAAATAGGGCGAGCGCGTGATCCAGTTGACCGTGGTGCCGCGCGACGCGGCTTCCTTCAGCAGGTCGTGGCAGACCTCGGCGGCGCTCTGGCCGCTGCCCACGATGGTCACGGAGCGCTTGTCCAGCAGTTGCGCCTTGTGCTGCAGGTAGTGGGCGGTGTGCAGGTAGGGAGGGGCGTCGCCCTCGCAGCATGCCGGCAGGCTGGGTTGCGCGCCGACGCCCAGCACCAGCTTGCGCGCGAGGAACTCGACGATCGCGCCGTCCGCGCGACGGGCATGGACGCGGTAGAGCGCGCCGCCCGGGCCGTGGGCATCGTGGGACACCGACACCACTTCATGGCCGAAGCGCACGTTGGGCAGGCGTCGCGAGGCCCACTGGCAGTAGCGGTTGAAGGCCTCGCGGGTGATGTAGTGCGGGCCGTTGATGTAGTGCGAGTAGATCTCGCCGCTGTGCTTGCAGTAGTTGAGGTAGCTGTAGTCGCTGGTCGGGTCCGCGAGGCTCACGAGGTCCGCGAGGCAGGGGTTCTGCAGCGTGGTCTCGTCGATCAGCATGCCGGGGTGCCAGTTGAATTCGCGGTGGCTCTCGAGGAAGAGCGCGCGGCAGGGCACCGTCGCATCAGCCAGCGGCGCCAGGAGGCAGGCGAGGCTGAGGTTGAAAGGTCCGAGGCCGATGCCGATGACATCAAGCACCTCGGCGTCGTTGGATAGTGGATCGTTGCCAGGCATCGTGGCCGCCTTCCAGTCGGTGAGAGTGGGGAGCGCGGCCGTCGACCGCGCGCTACCTCCCTTTGACGGATGCCGCGATCGAATTTTCAGGAAGAGAACCTGCGACCCGAGGGGCTACTCCGAGTGGCTGGCTCGAGTGGGTGAGCCGAGCCGCCTCAGCGCGGACGACCGAGGTCCGGGCAGCGGGCCAGGGCCCGCACGGCGTCCTGCACCATGGCGTTCACGAGCGCAGTGGACACGTCCAGCCGCTGCGCCACTTCCTGCTGCGTGTGGCCGTGCACGCGGTGCAGCACGAAGGCCTGACGCGTGCGCGCGGGCAGCCCGCGCAGGCATCGATCGACGCACTGGAGGAGCTGGCGACCGATGGCCTGATGCTCGGGCGTGCCAGCGCCGGCCTCCTGGGCCAGGCCTTCGTCCTCCTCGCCGAGCAGTTGCTGCTCTGTCTGGCGTCGGCGCAGGTGGTCGATGCAGAGGTGCCGCACGACCCGCATGCAATAGGCCACCGGCTGCTGCACGCCGGGTGGCGTCGTGCTCTGCATCAGCTTCATGTAGGCCTCCTGCACGACGTCGTCCGCGAGATCGCGGTCGCCCATCCAGCGCCACGCCGCGCGCTTGAACAGCGGGCGGTGGGCGATGAAGTCGGCAACGAGGGGAGGGGTGGACAGCTGGGACGGCTGAATCTGCGTTTGCGGCGTTGGCGGCGCCGTCATGTCAGAGCTTCCAGTTCAAGGTGAGCTGGCCGTTGCGTCCGGCGCCGTGCAGGCTCTGGTCCCAGTAGAGGCTGGCCAGGTACTTGCGGTCGGTCACGTTGTTGATCAGCAGATGCGCGCTGAGCCGATCGCTGAAGTCGTAGCGCGCCATCAGGCCCAGCACCGCATAGCCGGGCTGCCGGGCGACGATGTCGGCGCCGTCCGGCGCGGTCTGCGTGCCGTTGATGCGGTGGATGTCGCTCTGCCAGCGCAGCGTCGCGCCGAGCTTGAGCTGAGGCAGCGCGGGCACGCGGTAGCGCGCCGACAGGCGCGCGGTGCGACGCGGGATGAAGGTGCGGGCGTCGGCGCCCGCGGCGTCTTCCAGGCGCAGTTGCGTGTAGCCGGCCGTCAGGTCCCAGTCGGGACTCAGCCGACCTGCCATCTCGAGCTCGAAGCCGGTGGACGTCGCATCGATGCGGCGGTAGTACGAGAACCCGCCGTCGGTGTCGAAGCCGGCGTACTCGGCCAGGTTGTCCTGTTTGGTGCGGAACACGGCGACCGAGCCGTTCAGCTCGCCGTTGAGCCACTCGCCCTTGACGCCGGCCTCGACGTTGCTGCCGGTGATCGGTCCGAGCAGCGACTGGCGCTCGTCGACCTGCGTCTGCGGATTCACGATCCTGGTGTAGCTCGCGTAGAGCGAGTAGTGCGCGTCGACGTCGACGACGGTGCCGACGTAGGGCACGGTCTCGGCTTCCTTGTAGACCCGCGGCACCGCGCGGAAGCCCAGCCCCTCGCTGCGCATGCGGGTGTGGTTGAGGCCGAGCAGCAGCTTCCACGGATCGGCCAGGTTCAGCCGCGTCATCGCGTAGATCGACTCGCGCCGGTTGACGAAGTCGGCCGAGCCCGTGCCGCCGTCCCAGGCCGGTTCAGGGTAGCTGCCCCAGCCGTCGGGCGCCGTGATCGCCGTGCCGTTGCCGGCGCCGCGCTGGTAGGACGCCTCGTTGTGGACACGCGCCGTGTTGATGCCGACCACCGCGTCGTGGCGGCGTCCCGCCAGTTCGAAGGGGCCGGAGGCGCTGACATCGACCAGCGCCTGGGTTTCGTCGGTCACCTGCGTGGAGAGCCAGCTCTCCGTGCCGGTTCCCGTCGCGCGGTCGGGCAGGGCGCCCGAGATGCTGAAGAGCCTGCCGTCGGCGCCGAGCTTGCGGTAGCTCGCCATCGCCTTGGCGTTCCAGCCGTTGCCCAGTGCGTGCGCGAGCTCCACGAAGCCCGTCGTGTCGGTGTTGTCCCAGTGCGACCAGCGCGGCGCCGCGGCGGTCGAGCGCGGGTAGTCGGTGGGAGAGCCGTCCGCGTAGTTCAGCGGCAGGCCGCCCCAGGCCGTGCCTTCGGGGCGGTTGGCCTGCCGCGACACGCCCAGCGTCAGCGTCGTGCGCGGCGCGAGCGAGGCCTCGAGCAGCCCCGCCACCAGGTTCTTGCTGAGCGCATAGTTGTCCATGAAGGACTCGTTGCGCTGGGCCATGACGATGGCGCGACCTCGCAGCGTGCCGGACTCGTTGAGCGGGCCGGAGACGTCGCCCTCGGCGCGCTGCTTGTCCCACGAGCCGATCGTGAGGCCGAACGACGCCTGGAAGTCCGCCGTGGGCCGCTTGCGCACGTAGTTCACCGTGGCTGCGGGATTGCCGGTCGACGACAGCAGGCCGTTGGCGCCGCGCAGCACCTCGACGCGGTCGTAGAGCGCGGTGTCGATGTCGCCGAGCTGGTCGCCGTTGGTGAACGGCATGCCCACGCCGTCGATCTGGAAGTTGGAGATGTCGAAGCCGCGGGCGTTGAAGTAGGTCCGGTCCGTTTCGACCACGTCGACCGAGACGCCGGTGGTGCTGGCGAGCACGTCGTTGGCATTGAGCAGGCCGAAGTCGTCCATGCGGGCGCGGGTGACGACGGTGACGGACTGCGGCGTCTCGCGCGGCGAGAGCGCCAGCCGCGTGGCCGTGCTCGAGGCCGGAGCGCCGTAGCGGTCGGTCGTCTCGCTCGCCGCCAGGCCGTTGCGGGCCTTGATCCGAACCGCCGGCAGGGTGCCCGACGGCATCGCCGCCGCCTCATCGGCCGTCGCGCGCTCGACGACGAAGCTGCCGTCGGCCTGGGCCACCGCCTTCAGCGAGGTGTCGCCCAGCAGGCTGCGCAAGCCGGCGTCCACCGTGTAGGTCCCGCTCAGTCCGGCGCTTTGACGGCCCTCGACGAGCTTGGGATCGAAGGAGAGCAGGACGCCAGCGCTGCGGGCCAGCCGGGTGAGCGCCAGGTCGAGCGGGCCCGGCGGGATGTTGAAGCTGCGTGCGGCCGATGCCGTCGATGCCGTGGATGTGGCTGCACCGCCGGCGCCCTGTTGCGCGAGCACGGAGGCCGGCACGAGCGGCAGGGCGAAACACGCGGCCAGGCTGGCGGCGGACAGGGACGAGCGCTTGAACAAGGTCTTGGGAGAGGCGCAAGAGGCGCAAGAGGCGGAGGACGCGGGGGACGCGGCGCAAGCAGGGTCGGCGCTGAGGCGGCGGGCGGTCATGGAAACCTTTCGTCAGAACAGGGGTGGTTTTCCTGTGAACCGAACGAGCCGCCGGAAACTGCAGTCCCTTCTCAAAAATTTCTCAAGACAGTTTCACCGCGCCTCCAAGGTCACCCACCAGGACGTCCGCGCGCGTGCCCGGACCGGCAGGGTGCGCTGGATCGCGGCGACCACGCGGTGGAGGTCGTCGACGGGGAACACGCCCGAGATGCGCAACCTGGCCACGGCCGCGTCGCAGCGCAGCCAGCCGCGACGGTAGCGCGAGAGCTCCGCGGCCAAGGCCGCGAGCGGCATGTCGCGCGCCACGATCAGCCCGTCGACCCAGGCGCCCGCGCCGCCGTCGGCCGCCTCGGCGGCGCCGACGCCGCGGGCGTCGAACGTCCATTGACGACCCGCCACGAGTCGCCGGCTGGCAAGTTGACCGGTGCCGGGGCTCACGTCGACCCAGCCCTCCAGCGCCTGCACGAAGGTCTGCGCGGCGAGTTGTCGCACGATGAAGCGGCCTTCTTCCGCCTGGATCCTGCCCTGCGCCGTGCGCACGACGAAAGGCCTGGCCTCAGCACTGCCAGCGCCCGCGCCGTGACCGGCGTGGCGGGCGCATTCGATCAACACCTCGCCGGCGACCAGGTCCACGCAACGCTCGCCCGCATCGACGCGCACATCCAGCGCCGTGGCCGTGTTGAGATACAGCACGCTGCCGTCCGCCAGCGCCACCCGCCGACGCTCGCCCACGCCGGTCCGGTGCGAGGCCGCGAGGCTTTTCCAGCCGCCTTCAGGGGCGCTCGCCAGTCCGATGCCCGCAGTCCCGACCACCAGCGCCAGGCCCTTGAGCAGGGAGCGGCGACGCGGCGCGCGTTCGCGGTCGAGTTCGAGTTCCCGTGCGGCCGCGAGCGCGTTGCGCGCCAGCGAGGGCGGCAGGACTTTCAGCCGCTGGCTGAACCCGCTGAGCGTGGCCCAGGCCTGCGCATGTTCCGGTCGCTCGTGCCGCCAGTGCTCGCAGGCCGCGTGGTCCTGGGCGGTCGCGCCTCCCGACTGGAGCTTGACCATCCACGCCACCGCGACCTCGACCACCGCCGGGTGCAGGTCGCCTGCCGCCGGGCCGGAGTTCGTCATTGCAGCGACAAGCCTTGCCGTGCCTGGTAGCAGGCGCTGAACGCCTTGGTCATGTACTGCTGGACGGAGCTGAGCGACACGCCGAGTTCCCTGGCGATCTCGCCGTAGGGCAGGCCGTCGATCTGGGACAGGAGGAAGGCCTGCTGGACCTTGGCGGGCAGTCCGCGCAGCACCGCGTCGACTTCAACCAGCGTCTCCAGCATGACCTGCTGGTCCTCGATCGACGGTGTTTGGTCCTGTGCGATCAGCGAGAGCGCCTCGAGGAACGCGCGTTCGAGCGCCGCCCGGCGCAGGTGGTCGACCATCAGCCCGTGGGCGATCGTGCTGAGCAGCGCCTTGCCGCCGCCCACCTCGGCTTGCCAGGTGAGCGCTTCCCGCCGCACCAGCACGCGCGTGAAGGTGTCGTGCGCCAGGTCGGCCGCGTGGTGGGGGCATCCGAGTCGTCGGCGCAACCAGCCGACCAGCCACTGGTGATGGCCACGGTAGAGGTGGCCCACGTCGTTGAGCTGGAGGGTGTGCGTGTCTTGCATGGAGCGGCTCGAAAGGGCGACCTGCGTGTCGTTTCCAAATAAAAACGATTCGCATTTACGCACAAACGACCGCCGCAGGTCAATGCATGGACCTCACGCCGGAATGTGAACTACATCACGGCAAGTGGCGTGCCCGAAGTGTCGAATTTGTTTACGTTCATGTCCCTAGTATTAGGGGTGTCCGAGAAATATTGATACAAATCAATGGGTTGCAAAATTGGCACAAGGGTTGCTATTTGTGTTTCATCAACAATCAGCCGACCTCCCCGTCGCCGACATCATGAAAAGCAAGATTGCCGCCCTGTTCGCTACCCTCGCCGTCGCCGGCGCTGCCCAGGCGGCCCCGACCTACCTGCCGGTGGGCGCACAGACCAATGTCAACATCAACAACGTGCTGAATGGCGGCTGGACGCAGTGCTACGTCGGCACGATGGCCCAGGCCATCGGCAGCGCCGCGCAGAACGTCCTGAGCGCCTGCACCGGCGACTACCTGATGATGGCCGGCCGCGTCACCGGCTCCAACACCCTGTTGTCTCTGGCCGCCGCGCTGCGCAGCGAAGCCATCTTCAATACCGGCTCGAACACCAACAACACCCATGTCGCCAATGGCGCGAATTGGTACTTCTCGGCCAACTGGTCGTGGGGCTTCACCGCGCTGAACGACGCCGTGAACCTGAATTCCTGCGATTACCAGAACAGCAGCCCGATGAGCATGTGCCTGCACACGCTCGACGGCATCGGCGGCTATCGCATCAACGACATCGTCGACCTGAACAACAGCACCGCCTATCAGAAGATCTTCTTCCAGGCTTCCGCCGCCCAAGTGCCGGAACCCGCCACCCTGGCGCTGGCCGGCCTGGCGCTGATCGGTGTCGTCGCCTCGCGCCGTCGCAAGTCGGCCTGATCGACCGCCCCTGAAGGAAAGCCCCGTGGCTCGCGCCGCGGGGCTTTCTTGTTTTTGGTCGGCTGAGCCTCGGCGACTCGACGTCTCGACGTCTCAGCGCAGCCGCTCCGTGGCGCTGCGCTGCGAGGGCCACTCGCTATGCTCGGTCGGCTTGAAGTTCTCGATCTGCGAGAAGGTCTTCAGCCGCTGCTCGTCGGTCTTGCGCAGCGCGCGCGAGACCGAATCCTTCACCGTGTCGATCATCGTCGTGATGGTCTTGCTGTCCTGGACCGTGTAGGCGTCGTAGTTGCCGGTGCTGCGGTCCAGCGTGAAGGTGCGCGACTTCTGGTAGCTGGCGTCGAGTTCCTCGGTCTGCGCTTGCGTGACCGAACGTCCGCCTGTCGCGGTGCTGGGTCGGTCGGCGGTCGTCTGGCTGATCTTGTAGTCGGTGTGGCCGGCTTCCTGGATGCTGCCGATGCGGCTGGTGCGCTGCGAGTCGGCGCTGAAGTCCGCCTTGAAGTCGGCCAGGCCGCTCTGCAGCGACTGCACCTGCGAGCGCAAGCCGTCGCTCATCGACGGCGTGACCGGTGCCACTTCGTCCGGACCGCCCTTGGCGAGGGTGGTCGCGATGGTCGCGGCGCTCCCGGTGCTGGCCGGCGCTTCGTCGACCGGCGGCGCCTGCAGCTGCTGGAACGCGTCCTTGAAGGACTTCGTCATCGCCGCATCCGCGTGCGCGCGGTCGGCGGCGGCGTCGATCTGCTTGAGCAACTGATCGATGGCGGATCGGCGCTGGCCGTTGTTCACAGCGCCCGTGGGCGGCGTGGCATCGACTTCGAGGTTCATCTCGCCGCTGGTCGTACGCATCATCACCGACTTCTTGTCCGTGCCCAGATGGAGCGAGAACGCCTGCAGCTTGCCGGGGACGTCGGCGGACGCGTTCGGGTTCTCGATCTCGAGATCGAGTCCGGTCAGCACGCCGCTCCGGTCGAAGGCCGTCAGCCCGGACAGGTCGAGCGTCGGCGCGCCTTCGCCGAGGCCCTCGAGCGCTTGATCGAGCCCGTCGCTCAGGGCGGAGAGCGCCTGACGCTCCGCGCTGCTGAGCGCGCCGGAGCTCTTGATTCCGACCTGCAGGCCGCGCGTGCCGCCCTGGTCGCCGTTGTTCACGCCGATCTTGAGCTCGACGGTGTGGCCGGAGCGCGTCTGGATCTTGAGGTTCACCTCGGCGGCGTTCGTGCCGACGCCACCGAGGGTCTGTTCCTGAAGCGCGGCCGCCGCGGCGGCCGTCGCGGCGGCGTCAGCGCCCTCGACGGTACCGGTGGCGCCGGCGGCATCGACGCCCGGCACGTAGTCGGCGAGGGTCTGCTGGTAGGCCGTGCCGGTGTCTGCGAACTGCTTCAGCAGTCCGCCGCCCAGTCCGCGCCAGCGATCGGACAGCGTGAGCGCGTCCTTGCCGCTGTTGCGGGTCATCAGTTCGCTGAGGCCGTCGTCGCGCGCGTTGGCCCAGAAGCGTTGGGGCCCGAAGCCGGGTGTGCTGGGTTTGGCGTAGACGAGGGCGCTGGCGGACGTCGCGTCCAGCGTGACGCGCGTGGGCGCGGATGCCGCGGCGGCTGTCTTGGCGGCGGCGCCCGCAGCCTGCGCGCTCACGCCCGCGGGGCGGTAGGTCGAGGTCGTACGGCTGGCCGCGATGCGGTCCAGCACGCCCGCGCCGGTCGAGGTGATGAGGGTCATGACGAAGCGCCTCCCTGGCGGCTTATCCCGCGGTGCTCTGAAGGCGTGGCGGTGATCCCTTCGCTATCGACCCATCGCCGGGAAACTTGAGCGTCCTCCCCCGACGGAGGGAGCACCTTATCCGGTGCTCCAGCGCTCCGGCGCTCCGGCGCTCAGGTCTTCAGAAGTGCAGCCAGGCCGCGATCCCCAGACCGACGCCGATGGCGCCGGCGCCGAAGGTGGCGTATTCCATCCAGCGGCGTTTCGTCAGCAGCGCGATGGCGGCGAGCGCGATGGCCACCTGCAGCGCCGTGGTGGCCTGCGCCCAGCGGTGGTGGAGGTGCAACTGCTCGTCGCTCTGGTGGTCCCACGCCTTGGATTCGGCCTCGAGCTTCTCGGCCTGGACCTTGATCTCGTTCTTCTCGGTCTCGTAGCGGGCGATCTTCTCGCGGTACCTGGCCTTCTGCTCCTCGCCGGGGGTCAGGTCGAGCGCGAACTCGGCCAGGTTCTGCTTGCTGCTCTTGGCCTGGAAGTAGTTCCAGCGGTTGGCGGCCTCGGTCTTGGTGATGGCGGCGTTGTTCTTGAACAGCCCCGCGTTGGCCTGCGTGGCGCCGCCCATGTAGGAGAAGCAGGCGCCCAGCGTGGCCAGGATCGCGGTGATGACCGCCAACTGGCCGGCGAGCCCCTTGGGCTCGTGCTGCGCGGCGTGTTCGAGTTCGTGGTCGTGCGGGCCGTGGACGTGGAAATGGTTGCCGGACATGGTTCGGGATCGGTGAAGGAGGAGGAGGTGCCGCGGCGCGAGGCCGCGGAAGAACTCAGCCGCGTCGCTCGTAGCGGACGAAGTCGTAGTCCCAGTCGTGGCCGCGCTCGGCGGGGCTGTGGTGGCGTTCTCTGCGCACCTCGGCGAAGACGGCGGAGTCGACGGCGGGGAAGAAGGCGTCGGCGTCGAAGGCGGCGGCGATCTCGGTGAGTTCGAGCGCGTCGGCGCGGGGCAGGGTGAGGTCATACACCTGGGCGCCGCCCATGACGAACACGGCCTCGTCCGGCGCGCAGGCGGCGAGGGCGTCGTCCAGCGTCGCGAAGACTTCCGCGCCGGCGAGCGCGAGTCCCGGCTGGCGCGACAGCACGAGGTTGCGGCGCTGGACCAGCGGCCGGAACTTCGCGGGGATCGAGTCCCAGGTCTTGCGTCCCATGATGACGGTGTGACCGATCGTGAGCGCCTTGAAGCGCGCCATGTCCTCGGGCAGTCGGACCAGCAGTTCGTTGTCGCGGCCGATGCCGCGCGCGCGATCGAGGGCGGCGATGAGGGTCAGGTGAGGCATGGGGACGTCAGGGAGGCGCGGATCGGAGGGCAGGAGTTTAGGCTGGCGCGGCCTCCGGCCCCACGGGACCGGGGGCGATGCTCAGCCCGCCGCTCCCGGCACCGACGCGTAGTGCGACACCACGGGGAACGGATCGTAGAAGTGGTGCAGCAGCGCCCGCCAGTCCTCGTACTGCGGCGATTTGCGGAAGCCGACCTCGTGGTCCTCGAGCGTGCGCCAGCGGACCAGCAGCAGGTACTCGCCGGGCCGCTCCACGCAGCGCTGGAGCTCGTGGCCCAGGTAGCCGGGCATGGACGCGATGATGGCCTGCGCCTGCAGGAACGCGGCTTCGAACCGGGACTCGTAGCCGGCGCGGATCGGGAGCGGGGCGACTTCAAGGATCATGGGGACCTCCGGGGCCGCATTCTCGCCAGACATTGATGAATCTGTGCGACGACCGCCGCGCCTTCGCCGATCGCGCCGCCGACCCGTTTGACCGACCCCGACCGCACGTCCCCGACCGCGAACACGCCGGGGACGCTGGACTCCAGCGGCGCGGGACCGCTGTCGATCTGCCACTCCAGGTCAGCGGCCAGCGTCGGGTCCGCCCGTCGCTGCGCACGCCGCACGTCGGTGCCCGTCAGCACGAAGCCCTTGTCATCGGACAGCACCGGGCAGCCCGCGAGCCAGTCCGTCTCCGGCTCGGCGCCGACGAAGAGGAAGACGTTGCGCGTGTCCCGGCGCGATTCGGTGCCGGTGCGGCCGCAGCGCCAGGTCACCGCCTCCAGGCCGCGCAGCGGGTCGCCGTGCAGTTCGGTGATTTCCGTGAACGGGCGCAGCTCGATGTTGGACGTCGCCTCGATGCGGTCGATCAGGTAGCGCGACATGCTGTCGGCAAGACCCGGCCCCCGCACCAGCACATGCACGCGCGAGGCGTGCTCGGACAGGAACACCGCCGCCTGTCCCGCCGAGTTGCCGCCGCCGACCAGCACCACTTCGGTGTCCACGCACAGCGGCGCCTCCAGGGCCGAGGCCCAGTACCAGATGCCGCGGCCTTCGAAATCGTTCAGGCGCGGCACCGCCAGGCGGCGGTAGCGCGCGCCGCTGGCGATCACGGCCGTGCGCGCGCGGAGCTTGCGTCCGTCGGTCAGGGCGATGAGGAGCTCGCCCTCCGGCCCTTCGCGCGCGCAATCCAGCGACCGCACCTCGGTGGGGATCAGCAGTTCGGCGCCGAACTTCTCGGCCTGCACGCAGGCGCGGCCGGTCAGCGCGCCGCCGGAGATGCCGGTCGGGAAGCCGAGGTAGTTCTCGATCCGCGCGCTGTTGCCGGCTTGGCCGCCGTAGGCACGGCGGTCCAGCACGACCACCTTGAGGCCCTCCGACGCCGCGTACACCGCCGTCGCCAACCCCGCCGGGCCCGCGCCGGCGATGGCGACGTCGAAAAGCTCCTCGCGCGGCTGCTCGTCCACCATGCCGATGCAGCGCGCCAGCGTGGCCTCGGGCGGATTCACCAGCACCGCGCCGTCGGGGCAGACGGCCACCACGTCGCCGGGCGCGGCGCCGTATTCCTCGATCAGCGCCGCCGCCGCCGCGTCCTGCGTCACGTCGACGACGCGGTACGGCTCCCCGTTGCTGTGCAGGAAGCTCTGCAGGCGCAGCAGCGCGGCGGCGTTGGGCCGGCCGATCAGCACCGGCCCGCTCGCGCCCGATTCGATCAGCCCCACGCGGCGCAGGATCATCGCCCGCACCAGGCGTTCGCCCAGGTCGGCTTCCGCGATGATCAGCGCGCGCAGCTGGCTGGGCGGGAGCAGCAGCGTCTCGACCGTGTCCACCGCGACCGCGTCCACCAGCGAGGGCTTGCCCGACATTGCCGCCAGCTCGCCCGAGAAGTTGCCGCGCGTGTGCTGGATCAGCGGCGTGGTGTTGCCCATGCCGTCGCGATGGCACACCTCCACCGTGCCGCCGAGGATCAGGTAGAGCCCCGGCCCCGGCTGGCCCGCGCTGAGCAGCGTCTGCCCGGGCTCGAAGGTCTGCGGCGTGCCGAAGCGCTGCATGCGCATCATGTCGCAGGCGCTCAGCCGCGGATACATCTGATGGCGCCGGGTTTCCAGCGAGTGGTGGGAGGCTTCTGCGTTCATGGCGTGTCCCCTGCGTCGGTGCGCGGGTTGGTTGCGGTACCGCCCGTGGCGGACTTACATTGGGCCGGGAGTCTTGAGAGGCGCGCGACCATGTCCCATCTTGGACCGACCTTCATCCAGATCGTCCACGAGGAAGCCCTGACCTGCGCGGGATGCGCGGCGGTGCTGGGCGGCCGGACCGACTTCGCGGCGGCGATCTGCAGCCTGTCGCACGCGGTGCGCATCGTGTCCGGCGAGTCGCCCGAGCGCTGCGACGTCCTCGTCGCCGACTACACCAGCGCGCTGGCGCTGGCCCTGACCGCGCGGCAGGCGGCGCGGCGCCACGGCGCCCACGCGCCGGGTCGATGTCCGCGCATCCTGGTCCTGACGGCGATGGACCGGGAGTGGGACGTCCGCGCCGCGATGGAGGCGGGCGTGCACGGCTACCTGCTGCAGCGATGCCGGCCCGAGCAGCTGGCCGAGGCAGTGGATGCGGTGATGCTGGGCGTGCGGTTCGTGTCGGTGGAGCTGGCACCCAGGCTTGCGCACAGCCTGACCCAGGACCGGCTCACCAAGCGCGAGATGGACGTGCTGGTGGCGATGTCCACGGGCGCGTCGAACAAGGACATCTCGCAACGCCTGGGCATCACCGACGCCACCGTCAAGACGCATGTGCGCGCGATCCTCAGCAAGGTGGGCGCTGGCGCGCGCACCGAGGCCGTCGCGATCGCCGCGCGCAGCGGATTGACCGCGCGGCCGTCGCCTGGCGACGGACTGCTGCGCCTTCACCGGCACCTGCGTGCCCAGCCACACTTGGGAGGAGGCCGGGCACCGGGCGCTTGCGGGGAAGGGCTCGTCACGTCGCCGTCACCTCACGGGAGGATGATGGGAGCTCCTGAAATTCCGCCCCTGCCGACATGAGCTCAGCCACCGACCGCGACGATCTCGTCGAACGCATCCGCCGCGACCTGCAGGACGGCTACGACGAGGAGCTGGAGCTGGAGATCGAGGACCGCCACGTCGACGAGGCGCTGCGCGCGCTCGACGAGAGCGATTCCGGCCAGGCGCACGGCGAGCGCATCGCCTACTTCAAGCACCTGTTCCGCCTGCAGCGCGAGCTGGTGAAGCTGCAGGACTGGGTGCACCACACGAAGCAGAAGGTCGTGATCCTGTTCGAAGGGCGCGACGCCGCGGGCAAGGGCGGGGCGATCAAGCGCATCACGCAGCGGCTCAATCCGCGCGTCTGCCGCGTGGTGGCGCTGCCGGCACCCAACGACCGCGAGCGCACGCAGTGGTACTTCCAGCGCTACGTCCCGCACCTGCCGGCGGCCGGCGAGATCGTGCTCTTCGACCGCAGCTGGTACAACCGCGCCGGCGTGGAGCGCGTGATGGGCTTCTGCGAGGAGGACGACGTCGAGGAGTTCTTCCGCTCGGTGCCCGAGTTCGAGCGCATGCTGGTGCGTTCCGGCATCACGCTGATCAAGTACTGGTTCTCCATCAGCGACGAGGAACAGCACCTGCGCTTCCTGGGCCGCATCCACGATCCGCTCAAGCAGTGGAAGCTGTCGCCCATGGACCTGGAGTCTCGACGGCGCTGGGAGGACTACACCCGCGCCAAGGAAGTGATGCTGGACCGCACGCACATCCCCGAGGCGCCGTGGTGGGTCGTCGCCGCCGACGACAAGAAGCGCGCGCGGCTGAACTGCATCCAGCATCTGCTGGACCAGTTCCCGTACCACGAGGTCGAGCGCCAGGAGATCCGTCTGCCGGATCGCGAGCGCCACGAGGACTACCAGCGCCACCCGGTGCCGGAATCGATGTTCGTGCCGGCGAAGTACTGAGCAAGCCGGGCTCAGCAGCGCTCGGCGAGCGCCACCGCATCAGGACCGGCGACGCGCCGGAGTGGGCGGAGAAGTTCGAGCCGGGCCCGTAGCCGGGCTCGACCAGGCTGGTTCCCCAACGCTCCGCGCGCAGGCGGGGGGATCACCACCTGGCAAATCGCCATCGTTCCGAAGGTGTCGGTCTCGAAGACCTCGCGCATGGTGGCCATGGGCGGTGGGCTACTCCGCGACAGGCGCCGAGCCGGCATGCGCGGACGTGCGCGTTCCGGACGCATGCCATCGCACCATGAGCCGGATGCCGAGCAGCACGGCCATCGCCATCAACCCGATTCCGGCGGCGCGTTGCTCATCGAACAGGTAGTTGACGCAGAGCCGCGTCGTGGCGTCCATGTAGAGCAGCCCGGCGGTGGCAAGCATCCAGCCGATGTTGCCCAGCAGGAAGGTCTCGATGCCGAGCGTGAGCCGCCGGAGCGCAGTCCCGAGCAGGAACCCTGAGGCCCAGAGCGAGACGAACTTCAGCAGGTTCACCGCCGGCGACAGCAGGGCCAGGTCGAGCGCCGAGGGAATCATCCAGGCGAACGAGGTGACGATCACCATCAGCGCCGAGCTCAGGCCCAAGGCGTCGAACGCCGCGATACGCGCGGTCATCGGACCGCTCATCCGACGGCCGGCGAAGACACCGGCGAAGACGAGCAAGGGCAATTGCAGGACCATGTGGGTGAACATGCTCGCCTCGACCGCCTGGCGGAGCGGGCTGATCAGCCAGATCAGCGGCGATGCGATGAGCAGCCTTCTCATCGCGATTCGCGCGCTCGTTCGCCCTCTCCCGCTTGCGGGAGAGGGAAGGGTGAGGGCCAGCGGCCTCTCGCCTGCCGCAGTGCGTGTTCCCAGTCGTCGTAGTCGTAAATGCCGAGGACGACGCCGGCGCTGTCGATGACATGGATGGCGCCGTTGTGGACGTAGCCGCCGAGGCCGTCGGGAATCGCGATGACGCCCAGGGCGCCGGTGAGATCGTCCAGCGCCGCCTTCCGCGTCGGCGCCCCGATGGTCCACCGCTCGCCGTCGGCGCGATGCAGGGACGCGTAGCCCTTCAGCGCGGGCACGGTGTCCCGCGCCGGATCGATGCTGACGGAGAGCAGCCGGACATGGCCGCGGCCTTCGCGGCGGAGCGCTTCCTGCATCCGATAGAACTCCGCGCCCAGGGTCTGGCAAATCGACGCGCACTGCGTGTAGATGAAGTCGACGACGTAGACCTCGGCGCGCGATGGGGAGCCGGCGGGCGCCGGCGCATCGAAGGCGCGCAAGGAGGCGCCGTCTGCCGTCACCAGCGTCGTGGTCACGGCGTGCAGCTCACCGCGGCGCACCTGATCGCGCCGCAGGTCCTCGTAGGTCCAGAGCTCGAAGCCCCGCGTCAGATGCCCGATCGCCGCTGCCGCGACCGCGAGGACGGCCGCGCAGACGGCGAGGGTCGGCGTCAGACGCGTCGACGCTGTCGATGGAGAGGTCGACGACGTCGGCGGCTGCGAGGCGGAATCGCTCATGCGCGCCTCACTCGTGCGACGGCAGGTCCTTGTCGCCGGCGAAGGGCGCGGTGCGATCCTTCGTCTCCTCGCGGACCTTGGCCACCGTCTCCGCGGTGACGGCGGCGCCCGCGTTGCCCCACTGCGATCGGATGTGCGACAGCACCGCCGCGATCTGCGCGTCGTTGAGCTGGTCCTTGAACGCGGGCATCGCGCCGTTGTAGGTCGTGCCCTTGACCTTCACCGGCCCGGTGACGCCGTGCAGCAGGATGGCCGCCGCGGTCGTGTCCTTCCCGGCCACCCACTCGGAGCCCGCGAGCGGCGGAAAGACCCCGGGCAGGCCCATCCCCGACGCCTGGTGGCACGCCACGCACAACGAGGCGAACAGCGCCGCGCCGTCGACCTTCGCACCGGCGGCGCTCTTCGCCGGCCCGGCCAGCTCGGATTCCTGCCGCCCGTCGCCCCACGCCGCCGGCGTGTCGATGTCGGCGAACGCGATGTACACGACGCCCAGGGCCATCAGCGCCATCGTGGTCGCGAGGACGAACCAGGGTACCGGCGTGACCCGCTCGGTCGGGTCGGGGAGTTCGCGCTTCTGCTGCGCGGAGACGTCGATGTCGGCCATGAGTCCTCCCGTGTCAGCGCGCCACGCCCGAGGCCGCCGTCGCGGGCGCGACGGACGCTTCGGGCGGCAGCTCGACGATGGCGTAGGTGTGGTTCAGGCTCTTCAGGTAGGCGACCAGATCCAGCGCCTCCTTCGTCGCCACGACGGTCTTGCCGTGGGCGTAGCCGGGCGGGAGGACCACCTCGACGTCGCCGGGGTCGGCCTTGGCCTTGAGCTCGAACAGATACGGATAGGACGGCATGATGCTGCCCTGCACATAGGCCCGCGGCTGGAAGAGATGGCCGAGATGCCACTGCTCGCTGGGCTGGCGCGCACCGATGTTGAACAGGTCCGGACCCGTGCGCATCGTGCCCAGCAGATGCGGCGTGTCGTAGGCGTAGTCCGCCGCGACGCTGGGCCGCCCCCAGCCGCGCTCCGTGTCCGGCGCGAAAGCCTTCGCCCGCGGCTGCTGCGAATGGCAGTACACGCAGCCGTTGGCGATGTATTGCTGGCGTCCGCGCAGCTCCGCGGTCGTGTAGGGCTTGAGTTCCGAAGGCGGCGGCAGGTCGCGCACCGTCAGGTAGGGCACGACCACCAGCGCGCTGGTCGCCACGCCGAGCATCACCATCCCGCCGGCCAGCAGCTTGGTTTCGTTGTACATGGGCGGCTCCGCTCAGATGGCGCGCAACAGCGTCGGTTGATCCCGCCCGGCGGACTTGCCGGCCAGCAGCATCGCGAAGTGCACCGCGAAGACCACGTGCCCCAGCGCCATCAGCCCGCCGCCGATGCTGCGCAGCTTCAGGTAGGGGAGGGTCAGGGTCACCGAGTCCATGAACGGCCGCGAGGCGTCCAGCATCGCCTTGCCCTGTTCCCAGCCGCCGAAGCTGGTGCTGAGGAAGTAGATCGTGATGCCGACGGCGGCGAGCCAGAAGTGCGCGCCGATCAGCCAGGGCGAGGGCCACTCGCGCGTGGTCACGCGGGGGACGACGAAGTAGATGGCCCCGAAGAACACCATGGTGACGAAGCCGTAGAGCCCGAGGTGCGCGTGGCCGACGGTGTAGTGGGTGAAGTGCGCGACGGCGTTGACGCTGCGCAGCGCCTCGAAGGAGCCCTGCACCGAGCTGGCGAAGTACATCAGTCCGCCGAAGGCGATGAAGCGCAGCGTCGGCGAATGCTGGATGGCGCCGAGGCGGCCCTTCAGCGTGCCGTGCATGTTGACGCTGAAGGCCAGCACGGGGATCACCATCATGAAGGACTGGACGATGGACAGCGTGACGAGCCAGCCCGGTACCGGGCCGCCGATGAGGTGGTGGCCGCCGACCTGGCCGTAGAAGAACGCGAGGCCCCAGAAGCCCAGCAGCGAGAGGTTGTAGCTTTGCACCGGCCGGCCCACGATCTTGGGCAGGAAGTAGTAGATCGAGGCCAGCGCCAGCGGCGTGTAGAACAGGCCCAGCACGTTGTGGCCGAACCACCAGTTCATCGCGGCCTGCTGCACGCCCCTGTGCAGGCCGGGAACGTTGGCGACGAAGAACAGCACCGGGAACCAGAACAGCGCGCAGCCCATGTACCAGACCGAGACGTAGAGGTGATGGACCTTGCGGTTGAGCAGGGTCAACACCAGCGGCACGCCGACGAGCGAGCCGCCGAGGACGAAGAGGATGTCGATCTGCCAGGGGATCTCCAGCCATTCGAGGCCGTCGCTGAAGCCGGCGGCGATGGCACCGAGGCCGGCGATGAGCGCGGCGTTCCAGAGCGCCGCGCCGAGGAAGGCATAACGCGCGCCGACCAGCTGGGTCTTGAGCAGCCGTGGGATGACGAAGAGCGCGATGCCCAGTCCGGCCATCGGCGCCCAGCCGTAGGCGACGGCGTTGAGGTGGATGGTGCGGATGCGGCCGAAGGTGAGCCAGGGGTACTGCACCAGCCAGTCGGGCTCGTGAAGCTTGATGGACGCGGTGAACCCGGCGGCGGAGGCGACCAGCAACCAGACGAAGGCGCAGCAGAGGAAGAAGAAGACCAGCGGGCCGGAAGAGGCGTCGGCGCGCGCGCGCTCGGCGAGCTCTCGGGCGTCGGGGACGCCCTGCGGCGGGCTGGTGTCCTGCAGGGCCTGGGCGCGGCGGCCGGACGCGGCGGGGTCTTCGACGGTGCCGACTTCCCCGGCGGCGAAGATCACCTCGGCCGCCTTCGGGTCGCCGTCCAGGATGCCGCGTCGCTGCGTCCAGATGAAGATCATCAACGCGACGACGGACAGCACGAACGCCGACATCAGGATGGCGATGGTGTTCATGGAACCCCTCCTCAAATGCGGAAGCACGAGGGCGCGATGGGGCTCGGTCGGGCGTCTAACGGCTCTGGGTCTCGATCCGGGCGGCAGCACGCGGTACGGCGGGCGTCAGGCTCGCCGCAGTCCTCGTTGACGGGCGGATGATCGCGCCGTCCGGACGGTTCGGGAGGAGGGATTACGCGACGTTCACGACGAAGGTGCGGCCTGTGGCGTCACGCCTGTCCGAAAGGGTGAGGCCGGGATAGGCCGTTCGATGCAGTTGTCGCGTTTGACGCGACGCGACGACGTTTCACAACGGCGTCACGTCGTCGGGCATCAACTCAGACGCACGTTGGATTGGTTCTCGTCGACCAGGCGGCGATACACGCGGAAGTGGGCGGCGGAGGCGCGCGGCTCGCCGAGCTGCTCGCACAGCGAGCCCAGGCGGTAGTGCGCTTCGGCCAGGGCCGGGTTGAGGTCGAGCGCCTGCTCGAAGGCGGCGATGGCCAGGGGGAGGCGTCCAGCGCTCTCCTGGACCTTGCCGGCGAAGAAGTACAGCGAGGCGATGTCGCTGCACCAGCCGACGGCCTGGTCGATCAGCTCCAGCGCGTCGTCGTGACGGCCCTGGCGGCTGAGCAGCGAGGTCAGCTGCGAGAAGGCCTCGATGTGGCACGGGTCGTTGGCGATGGCCTGACGGTAGCCCGCTTCGGCCGCGGCCTCGTCGGTGGTTTCGGTCAGTGCGGCCAGCTCCACCAGGGCGTCCAGCGCGGCATTGCTCAGACCGCGCGCCGAGCTGTGCAGCTCGACGTCTTCCACGCGTTGGGCGGGACGCGCAGAGGCGATACGGAGGAGGATGTCGGCGGCGGAGATCGGCGGGTTGGTGGTCATGGCTGTTCTCGGATGGATTGCCGTGAATGGTGCCGAGGGTCGGGACTTGTCTCTGCCGGAGAGCGGTGGGAGTGCGTGTAGGAC
>SEFA01000092.1 GCA_004210455.1 Rubrivivax sp.
GGGAAACCCCCATGGGAACGACCCCTGCCGGCAGGCGTCCGGAAGCGTCGCCGACGCTGCATAGAATCCCGCCCCATGGCAACCAAAGCAGTCACTTCCACCGGCAAGGCGCCGGGCAACGAACCGGGCGGTTATGGCGAAGGCTCGATCCGCGTCCTCAAGGGACTGGAGCCCGTCAAGCAGCGCCCGGGCATGTACACCCGCACCGACAACCCCCTGCACGTCATCCAGGAGGTGATCGACAACGCGGCCGACGAGGCGCTGGCCGGTCACGGCAAGCGCATCGCCGTCACCCAGCACACCGATGGCTCGATCACCGTCGAGGACGACGGACGCGGCATCCCCTACGGCCTGCATCCCGAAGAGGGCGTGTCGGTCGTCGAGATCGTCTTCACCCGGCTGCATGCCGGCGGCAAGTTCGACAAGGGCTCGGGCGGCGCCTACAGCTTCTCGGGCGGCCTGCACGGCGTCGGCGTATCGGTGACCAACGCCCTGGCCAAGCGCCTGCAGGTGACCGTCTACCGCGAGGGGCAGGTCGCGACCTTGGCCTTCTCGGGCGGCGACGTCATCGAACCCGTCGCCACGCGCAAGGCCGAGCCCAAGACGGGCGACCGCAAGCAGGGCACGACGGTGCGCGTCTGGCCCGACGGCAAGTATTTCGAGAGCGCCGACCTGCCCAAGGGCGAACTGGTGCACCTGCTGCGTTCCAAGGCCGTGCTGATGCCCGGCGTCACGGTGACGCTGACGCAGGAGAAGACCGGCGAGACGCAGACCTGGACCTACAAGGGCGGCCTGCGCGACTATCTGATGCAGGCGCTGCCGGCCGATCCGCTGATCCCGCTGTTCGAGGGCGAGCAGTTCGCGACCGCCTCCGAGAGCGAGAACTTCGCCGAGGGCGAGGGCGCCAGCTGGTGCGTGGCCTTCACCGAGGAGGGCCAGGTCATGCGCGAGAGCTACGTGAACCTGATCCCGACGGTGGCCGGCGGCACGCACGAGTCCGGCCTGAAGGACGGCCTGTTCGGCGCGATCAAGGGCTTCATCGAGATGCACGCGCTGGCGCCCAAAGGCGTCAAGCTGATGGCGGAGGACGTGTTCTCGCGCGCCAGCTTCGTGCTGTCGGCCAAGGTGCTGGATCCGCAGTTCCAGGGCCAGACCAAGGAACGGTTGAACTCGCGCGACGCGCTGCGGCTGGTGTCCGCCTTCGTGAAGCCGGCGCTGGAGCTGTGGCTCAACCAGCACGTCGAACACGGCAAGAAGCTGGCCGAGCTCGTCATCAAGCAGGCGCAGACGCGCCAGCGCGCGGCGCAGAAGGTCGAGAAGCGCAAGAGCTCCGGCGTGGCCGTGCTGCCCGGCAAGCTGACCGATTGCGAGAGCACCGACCTGCTGCACAACGAGCTCTTCCTGGTCGAGGGCGACTCCGCCGGCGGCTCCGCGAAGCTGGGCCGCGACAAGGAGACGCAGGCCATCCTGCCGCTGCGCGGCAAGGTGCTCAACGCCTGGGAAGTCGAGCGCGACCGTCTGTTCGCCAACAACGAGATCCACGACATCTCCGTGGCCATCGGCGTCGATCCGCACGGCAAGAACGACGAGCCGGACCTGTCCGGCCTGCGCTACGGGAAGATCTGCATCCTCTCGGACGCGGACGTCGACGGCGCTCACATCCAGGTGCTGCTGCTGACGCTGTTCTTCCGCCACTTCCCGAAGCTGATCGCCACTGGCCACGTGTACGTGGCGCGCCCGCCGCTGTTCCGCGTGGACGCGCCGGCGCGCGGCAAGAAGCCCGCGGCCAAGCTCTACGCGCTGGACGAGGGCGAGCAGACCGCCATCCTGGACAAGCTGCGCAAGGAGGGCGCGCGCGAAGGCAGTTGGAGCATCAGCCGCTTCAAGGGCCTGGGCGAGATGAACGCCGAGCAGCTCTGGGACACGACGCTGAACCCGGAGACGCGCCGCCTGCTGCAGGTGCAGTACGGCGAGCTCGACTTCGGCGACACCGAGGGCGCCATCAACAAGCTGATGGGCAAGGGCGAGGCCGCGGCGCGTCGCGAGCTGATGGAGCTCCACGGCGACGCCATCGAGGTCGACGTCTAAACCCCGGACCGCGCCATGCTGGAACACCGCGTCACGCTTCGCCCCACGATGCTGTCCGACCTGGACTTCGTCGTCGGCGTGGAGCAGGACGCGGGCAACCGGCCCTTCATCACCCCGTGGGAACGCACGCAGCACGAAGGCGCCGTCCGGTTTCCGGACGCGCGGCATTTCATCGTGGAACTGGACGCCGGACGCGCCGGTTTCGTGATCCTGCAGGGCTGCCGCAATCCCAACCGTTCGGTGGAGCTCAAGCGCATCGTGCTCGGCCCGAAAGGGCAGGGCGTCGGTCGGCTGTGCGTGCGGCTGCTCAAAAAGATGGCGTTCACGCAGCTGGGCGCGCATCGCTTCTGGCTGGACGTGAAGGGCCGCAACACCCGGGCGCAGTCGCTGTACCGCAGCGAGGGCTACGTCGAGGAAGGCCGGCTGCGCGAGTGCGTGCGGGCCGAGGTGTTGCCCGGGGCGGACGGCGCCCAGTCAGGCAAGAACGGCGATCGTGACGAGCGCGCCGGCTTCGACGACCTGATCGTGATGTCGCTGCTCAAGCGCGAGTACGAAGCGCGCGTCGCGCAGGGGCTGGAGGCGGCATGAGCCACGGTCGCCCCCCTTCCGGCGGACGCGTTCTGCGCAAGCGGCTGGCGCTGAGCATCGCCGTGGCCTTCGCCGCGAAGATGTCGCCGGCGCATGCCGAGTTGTGGGGCTATGTGGACGCCGACGGCATCGCGCACTTCGCGCCGGTGCAGATGGACAGCCGGTTCCAGCCGGTGATGTCGCCGCTGAGCGGCATCCGTCGCGTGCCGGGGAAGACCGACCACGGCCAGCGCATGCTGACCTGGCTGGACATCGCGCCCGAGGTCAAGGCCGTGCAGCCGTATCTGCGCGAGGCCGCGGCCGCGACCGGCATCGATGCGGACCTGCTGAAGGCGATCATCGCGGTGGAGTCGGGTTTCAAGCCGGATGCGGTGTCGCCGCGCGGCGCGACCGGCCTGATGCAGATCACCGCGGCGACGGCGCAGCGCTACGCGACGCCGGACGAACTGAGGCGCGTCGGCTATCTCCAGGATCCGCGCACCAACGTGCTGATCGGCGCGCGCATGCTGGCAGACCTGACGCGTCGTTTCGGGCGTCTGGACGCGGCGCTGGCGGCCTGGAACGCCGGCGAGGGCGCGGTGCGTCGCGCGGGCGGCCACATGCCCGACATCGACGAGACGCAGGCGCACGTCCACCTGGTGATGGAGCTCTACTGGGCGCTGCTGCAGCGCAGCCTCGGCAGTCGGGCCAGGCAATTGACGATGGTCGCCGCGCCGCTCGAATAGCGATCGGCGACCGACGGATTCCGAGGCAGCAGATTCCACGGAGCGTTCCCAGGAACGTTCCCCGAGACATTCGCAAGAAGATTCGTACGACCGGCGCAGGCCGGCATGAGAGAGATGACCCAAGAGACCTTTGATTTCGAGAACCCGAACGGACCGCCGAACGGACCTGGCGGCCCGGGCGGGCAGGCCCCGTCGGGCGACGCACTGACGCTGGCGCAGTACGCGCAGCAGGCCTACCTGGAGTACGCGCTGTCGGTCGTGAAGGGCCGGGCGCTGCCCTCCTACAGCGACGGCCAGAAGCCGGTGCAGCGGCGCATCCTGTTCACGATGGAGCGGCTCGGCCTGGGCTTCACCGGCACGACCGGCGCCAAGGCGGTCAAGAGCGCGCGCGTCGTCGGCGAGGTGCTCGGCAAGTACCACCCGCACGGCGACCAGGCCGCGTACGACGCGATGGTGCGCATGGCGCAGGACTTCAGCCAGCGTTATCCGCTGGTCGACGGCCAGGGCAACTTCGGCAGCCGCGACGGCGACAACGCCGCCGCGATGCGGTACACGGAAGCACGGCTGTCGCTGTATTCGCGTCTGCTGCTGGACGAGCTCGACATGGGCACGGTCGACTTCCAGCCCAACTACGACGGCTCCGAGAACGAGCCGCGCGAGCTGCCCGCGCGGCTGCCCTTCGTGCTGCTGAACGGTGCCTCCGGCATCGCGGTGGGCATGGCCACCGAGATCCCCAGCCACAACCTGCGCGAGGTCGCCGAGGCGGCCGTGCTGCTGCTCAAGCGCCCGGATGCGAGCGACGACGAGCTCTTCGGCGTGATCAAGGGTCCGGACTATCCGGGCGGCGGCCAGCTGATCAGCTCGGCGGATGAGATCCGCGCTGCCTACAGCAGCGGTCGGGGCAGCCTGAAGGTGCGCGCGCACTGGAAGATCGAGGACCTGGCTCGCGGCCAGTGGCAGCTGGTGGTGACCGAGCTGCCGCAGGGCGTCAGTACGGCCAAGGTGCTGGAAGAGATCGAGGAACTGACCAACCCCAAGGTCAAGACCGGCAAGAAGACGGTGACGCCGGAGCAGCTGCAGCTCAAGGGCGCGATGCTGGCGGTGCTGGACAAGGCCCGCGACGAGTCCAACAAGGACGCGCCGGTGCGCCTGGTCTTCGAGCCCAAGAGCCGCACGGTCGACCAGCAGGACTTCATCAACACGCTGCTGGCGCAGACGAGTCTGGAGACGACGGCGCCGCTGAACATGACCATGGTCGGCGACGACGGCCGGCCGACGCAGAAGAACCTGCGCAAGATCCTGACCGAGTGGATCGGCTTCCGGCTGAACACGGTGACGCGGCGCACGCAGCATCGACTGGACAAGGTCCGCGACCGCATCCACATCCTGGAAGGCCGCCACGAGATCCTGCTCCACATCGACGAGGTCATCGCGCTCATCCGCCATTCGGATGAACCGAAGCCCGCGCTGATCGAGCGCTTCAAGCTGAGCGAACGCCAGGCCGAGGACATCCTCGAGATCCGGCTGCGTCAGCTGGCGCGGCTGGAGTTCATCAAGATCGAGCAGGAGCTCAAGACCCTGCGCGAGGAAGCCGGCAAGCTCGAGGAGATCCTGTCCAGCCCGTCGGTGCTGCGCCGCACGGTGGTCAAGGAGATCGAGGCCGACGCCAAGCAGTACGGCGACGACCGCCGAACCGAGATCAAGGAAGACAAGCGCGCGGTGGCCGAGGTGCGCATCGTCGACGAGCCGGTGACGGTGGTCGTCAGCCTGAAGGGCTGGGTGCGCGCGCTGAAGGGCCACGAGGTGGATCCGGCGGCGCTGGCCTTCAAGTCGGGCGATTCGCTGTACGGCGTGTTCCCGTGCCGCAGCGTCGATCCGCTGGTGGTGCTGGGCACCAACGGCCGGGCGTACTCGGTGCCGGTGTCGGCGCTGCCGGGCGGCCGCGGCGACGGCCAGCCGATCACCACGCTGATCGAGCTGGAGTCCGGCACCCAGATCGCGCATTACTACGCCGCCGCGGCGACGCAGAAGCTGCTGCTGGCCGGCACGGGCGGCTTCGGCCTGGTGGCCGAGGTCGGCGACCTGGTCGGCCGTCAGAAGGCGGGCAAGAGCTTCCTGAGCCTGGAAGGCGAGGAGCGTCCGCTGCCGCCGTCGGTGGTGCCGGCCGGTCCGGCCAAGGGAGAGTCGGCCGCCGTCCAGGTCGCCTGCCTGACGATGGCCGGCCGTCTGCTGACCTTCGCGATCGACGAGCTCAAGCACCAGCCCAAGGGTGGTCGCGGGCTGACCCTGATCGACCTGGACGCGAAGGACGCGCTGGTCAGCATCGCGGCGTTCACCAACCTGCTGATGGTCAGCGGCACGGTCCGCGGCGGCAAGGCCAAGGAGGAACCGCTGCGCAACGCGGCCCTGGCCGCCTACGCCGGCAAGCGCGCCAAGAAGGGCAAGGCCTGCGACGTGATGACCAAGCCGATGCGCGTCACGGCGGGCTGACCGCCGCCGGTGCCTCCCCCGGCGGCACCGGCGTCAGCCTCATCAGCGGGCTGCCGCCCAGACGGTTGACGATGCCGCGCTCCAGAGGACGAGATCGTTCGACGGATTGGCAGTCGAACTTCGACAACAGGTCGATCAGGAACAGCGCCGAATCGGCGACGGCGAGGAAGCGCCCGGGACACCGGTTCCTGCCATAAAAAAAGACTGTCATGACGTCGTCGTGGCGCTGGTTGAGCACTTCCAGTGCCGGACGCCCGTCCTCGCCGAGCTGTCGGCGCAGGCCGTCGACCTGCTGCGCCTGCATGCCTTCGACGTCGAAGATCACGGCGTCCCCATGACGCAGCTGGTGGCGCGTACCCGCGCCGTCTTCGTCGCCCTCGGTGAAGGTCGTCGCATCGACGACGTCCCGGGACACGATGCCCACCGGGCTATGGGCGAGCATGACCGGGATCAACGTCGCCAGGGTCGGACAGTGGAGCAGTTGGGTCACGCCCGAAGCCCCGGTTGGAAAGTCTGCATCGATCATCTGGCGCAGGGCGCGCAGCTCGTCCGGATGTCGCTGGAAATGATCGAGCGTCCGCTCAATGAGGTTGGCCGTGGTGAACAGCGAGGCGGCGAGGTTCATCGCCGCGTCGATCAAGGCCTCCTTCGGGAAGACGGTCGATTCCCCGACACCGGCGGGGTCGATCCCATGCCGTTTGAGCGCGCGCAGCGCGAGGGTGTCCTCCAGCCCGTGGCGGGCGGCTCCGGCCACCAGCATCCTTCGGCCGGCCTCATGGAACTCCAGGGCCGCCCGTCGGGCCTCCTTGCCCATCCAGGCAGCGGTCCAGGGCAGGTTGGCGGCCAGCGCGGTCTTGGCCATTGAAGTGGCTTCCCGATGCAGCGCGTCCACGCCGCGTCGGAACACCGCCACTTCCGAGCGGAGATCCACGTCGACACCCGTGATGGCGCGCGCGCCGACATCGAAGAGGTAGCGCAGGATGACATCGTGCATGTCCACGGGCGCCTCCGGGGCGACGGCGACGGCCCGGCCCACTTCCTCCACCGCCTTGCCGGCCCGTGCTGCGATCTCGGGAGTCAGGGCATCGATCTGCACTTGCCTCAAAAGCCGGGTGGCCTCCCCGCCACGGCGTGAATGCGGCTTGCCATGAGGCATCAGGAACAAGGTGCCGGGTCCGAAGATCGAGCGCAGGAGATGGACGCCGTTGCCGCGATCGAGCGCCGGATTCCTGGCAAGTCGTTGCATGGCGCCCTGGTCGCGGACAAAGAACAGCCGCTGGCCGCCGGGCAGTTCTTCAATGCAGGTCGCGGCGCCCTCGGGCAGACGGCGAACGGTTTCTGATGGATGCGACGTCAGCACGCGACGAAGCGCGGCGTATTGATCAAGGATCTGGGCGAAGGGCATGGGAGGCGCGCGGGAGAAGGATGCGCGTGTGTGCCACCGGACGTGTCCGGTGTTCAGCGTGCCGCTCCAAGCGGCGTGCCCGGCCCCTGACCGAGAGGGACAAGGGAGGGGACAAAACCTGGCCCCCGTCCCCTGCGGCAGCGACAAGCCGGTGACGCACCGCAACAAAAGTCGCCGGTTCGTACAGGACTGATACCAATGCTGCGGTGCAAACTCCGTCACGAATCAACTCGATGGACGGGATGGGCATGAAACTGAAATCTCTCGTGCTGGCGCTGGGCGCCGCACTGATCGCCGGCGCCGCGGGCGCCACGACCCTGGACGCGGTGGCGGTGACCACCACCTCGACGCCGGCAGGCAGCAGCTTCGCCGACATCGTGCTCGGTTCGTTCACGTTGACGCAGGCGTCGGACGTGACCGGCTCGGTGCTGGCCGCGACCACCGTGGGCTTCGGCAACGGGCAGACCTTGCCGCTGCAATCGGTGAGCTTCAGCTTCGCGGGCCTGAACGGCCTGACCGACCTGGATGCGAGCGCCTCCGGCTTCCACTACGCCAACCTGGCCGCGGGCACGTACCAGCTGCTGGCCAGCGGCACGCTGAGCGGCCCCGGTTTCGGCGGCATCGCGGTGCTGTCGACGACGCTCAACGTCACCGCCGCGGCCGTCGTGCCGGAACCCGCCACCTATGCGCTGATGCTGGCCGGCATCGCCGGGATCGGCTTCCTGGCGCGCCGTCGCCTGAGCTGAGCCGGGAACGGGCACCGGCACGGGCTCGCCGCAAGGTGGCCCGTCTGCCTCGTCGCCTCGACGCCTACCCTGGCCTGGCCGGGGTGCTCGTCATGGCGGCGGCCCCTCGTCGGAGGCATCCGGGGGAATGCGCAGGCGCATGCGCGAGCTGCCGGACAAGCGGTCGACCAGCCCGTGGATCCGCGACCTGGGGCCATCCTCCCATGCGCCATCCACGCACGAGATGACGGCCATCAGGAAGAGCAGCGAGTCGGCGATCCCCAGGTACCGGCCGGGGCACTGGAACGGCCCGGCGTGGAAGCTCTTGATCAGGTCGTTGTGACGCGCATCCAACTGGTCGAGCAGAGGACCGGCAGCCTGGTCCAGGTGGGCCCGCAGCGCGGCCTCCTCGTTCGCTTGCAGGCACGTGAGATCGAAGATCACGGTGTCCCCTGGCTCGAGCTGATGTCCGCGCCCCCGGTCGTCCGTGAAGCCGACAGGCGCGACGACATCGCGCACGACCGCGCCGACCGGACTGTTGCGTAGCATCACGGGAAGCAGTTGTCGCACAGCATCGGTCAACGGAAAGGCCTGGAGCCCGCCGATGCCGGCGGGATAGTCGGCACGGATCTGCCGGCGCAAGGCCTGACGTTCGCGCGGGTGTCGAGCATAGTGATCCAGCGTCGTCAGCATCAGTTGCGACGACGTGAAGGTGGAGGCCGCAAAGGTCATCGTGATCTCGTAGAGCAGCCGCTCCGGAAATCGTGTGCCGGTCCCGACGGTGGTCGGATCGATGCCGTGACGCGTCATCATCACCAGCGCCAGCGTGGGCCGGTCAGGCCGCAGGGCTGCGGTCGCCAGCAATGCCCGACCCACGTCCAGCATCTCGCGTGCGGCGGCACCGGCCGGGCGCGCGAGCAGGTCCGCCATCCGGCGGTGGATCCGCGCCGCCGCGGACCTCAGCGTGGACGAAGATTTCTCCAGCACGATGTCGGACTGGATCCGGTAGCGCGCCACATGGGCACCCAGTCCCGCGTCCGCGCCGGCGATGGCATGGCTCGCGACGCCGAAGAGGTAGGCGAGGATCTCGTCGCCCATGTCGACCGGCGTCGATGTCGCGAGCGTCGCATGCACGCTCAGGCGTTGCGCGACGCCCGCGGCATGCCGGGCGATGAGTGGGACCAGCTCGGCGATCCGCGACTTGCCCAGTTGATCCTTGAATTCCTGCCTGCGCGACGCATGCTCGGTGCCAGGGGGCAGGAGAAACAGGGCGTCCACGAAGACGGCCCGCAACAGGTTCTGCGACGGACCTCGCGCGAGCGCCTCGTTGGTGGACAGGCTGCGCATCAGGCTGGCGCTGCGGATGAACACGAGTCGGCCGCGCAGCAGGGGGACGACGCTCAGGCCGCCGTCCTCGGAGTCGGCCGCCTCCGCCAGTTGCCGGGCGAGATCCGGCACGGTCGAGCCCATGAATCCGGACGTCGCGCTCGCACGATGGAGCAGGTCGGAAGCGAACGTGTACATGAGGCCTCTCCGGTGAAGGGCCCCTTTGTCCGGCCTTGGCGGACACGGTTCGTCGTGGCTCGTCCGCCGGATGACCGGTGGATCTCAGGCGGATGTCAGCCTGCGGCGCCCCGGGATCCCGGCCACAGCGGCCTCAGCCAGCGCGGTCGCCACGACAGCGTCGCCGCGATGGTCGCCGCCGCGCCCGCGAGCAGCATCAGCCAGACCAGCGCCGCCATCGACGGGTGGTCTGCCCGCAGGCACAGTCCGAGCGACAGTGCCAGCGCCAGCGCGCCGGCCACGCGCAGATTCCGGGCCGTCGCCGCCTTGGGCGCCGCTTCGCCGTAGACCTGCTCCCAGTGGGTGTCCATGGCCAGGGCCAGCCAGCCGAAGCCCAGCACGGCGTTCACGGCGGCGGCGCTCAGCAGTACGACGGGCTCAGCCATGACGGACGCCTGCGGTCTTGAGCGCGGACGGCGAAGCAGGCTCCGCCGACATCGTTGGCCTGGCCCGTTGAGTCAGCTTCCCGGCGGCGAAAAGCGCGACGGCCGCTGTCGCGATCAGGCTCAGGTCCACCCCGGCCACCGGCCAATACCCGGTCGATAGCGTCCTGACGAGGTGGTCGCCCGTCGTGAGCGCGTTCGCGACCACCGCGGAGGCCGCGCCGCCGGCGATCACCCAGCATTGTTCGCGCCAGGCCGGATTCATCTTCGCCTGCGCGACCGCGCCGCCGCGGACGAAGGCGTGCACCATCGCCAGCGCCCAGGCGCCCCAGAAGACGTTGCGTTCCCACTGGCCCTTGTCGGCGAGCGACTCCGGCAGCAGCCGGTTGGCGATCAGCATCGCCATCGTCGCGACCAGCATGCCGGTGACCGTCGTCACCGCCAGCGCGTCGACGACGCGGCTGCCCTGGCCGCCCGCCTTGGCGTGCTGCTGCTTGCGCTTCTCGACGAAGAACAGGAAGCCGGTCGCGATGCAGACGCAGCCCAGCAGCCCGCCCAGCACGTAGAGCCAGCGGAGCAGCCAGTGCCGGAAGTGCTGCAGGTGCAGCCCGGTGAGGAACTCGTTGACGCTGTCGACGGCGGTGCGCGGCGGATCCTCGCGCAGCAGTTCGCCGGTGGTCGCCTTGAAGTGGATGCCTTCGCCGGTCAGCGCGACGCGGTCGGTGCCGGCGCGATACACGCTCACATAGGCGTTGGCGTCGCCGACGTGCTGCAGGTTGACGAAGCCCACGTCGCCTGCCATGCCCTTGGCGGCCCAGCGTCGCTGCGCCTCGGCCACCATCGCGTCCACCGACGCCAGCGGCGCGGCAACGCCGGCACGTTCGTGCGGCAGGCCGGTCTCCTGCGCCTCCACCCGCTCGTGCAGGTCGTGCAGGTCATGCAGCTGCGTGTGCGCGACCGGGAAGTAGATGCCGGCGAAGATCACCAGCCCCGTGAAGGCGAAGAAGAAGTGGAAGGGCAGCGCCACGACGCCGGTCAGGTTGTGCAGGTCCAGCGCGCTGCGCTGCACGGTCTTGTTGCGGCGGAAGGTGAAGAACTCGCGGAAGATCTTGCGGTGCATCACCACCCCGCTGACCAGCGCCGCGAGCATCATCAGTGCCGAGAAACCGACGATCCAGTAGCCCAGGTCCTTCCAGGTGAGATGCAGGCTGTAATGCAGCGGATAGAAGAACTCGCTGCCGATGCGCAATTGCCCCTGCGGCAGTACGGCGCCGTTGCGCGGATCGAGCGCATGGACCGCGAACACCGTTTCATCCGGATCCTTCGCGTTCGGGACCTTGAAGCCGGCGAACACCGACACCACCGGGTCGCGGTGCGTCGTGTACGCGCCCCAGCTGCTGACGTCGTCGAAGCGCGCCGGCAGCGGACCGTTGACGCGACCCTCGAGCAGTGCGACGGCTTCCTTGGCCGGCTGCATCTTCTCGAACGCGGGTTTGAGGATCTGGTCGAAGGAGGGCATCGGCTGCGGGTCGAAGCGCGAGGACGGGATCGCCCAGCGGTCGATCTCGCGGTCGAAGACCGACAGCGAACCGAAGAAGAACACCACCACCAGCACGAAGCCCAGCACCAGGCCGAACCAGGTGTGCAGCCAGGCCATCGAGAGCCGGAAATTCTGGAACACGATCCGCTCCTTTCGCGTCAGGCGAGCAGCGCGCGCTGGATCAGTGCGGCGGCTCCGGTCATGACGCCGCCGCCGACCAGCAGCACCGCCCACATCACGCCCAGCCGGCGCGTGGCGAAGGTCCATAGGAACAGCACGAGGAAGAGCAGCAGACCCAGGATGGCGCTGAGGTGTTCGGCATCGTGGAAAGGCATGCCCAGCGCGTACATCCCGCTGTGCGCGATCGCGATGAAGCCCCAGCAGAACGCATAGCCGCCGAGGATCGCCGCGGCGATGCGCGACAGGAGCGCCAGCGGCAGCGGTCGGCTCACCCTGTGAGCGGGGCTGGGAGCGGTATCAATCATGGGCGGGCAGGGATCGGGCAATGTGAATGCGAGGCATTATCGTCTTGTCAAGTGCACGACCGAAAGAAGTTCCACGTCCGTCCATCAGGTCTTTGCTGAGCGCACCAACGAAAAAGCGCTCCAGGAGGAGCGCTTTCCGACGAGGGAGGGAAGAAGCCCGTCCGCCGGGCGGTCAGAGCCGCGCCATCGCTTTCGCGCACTCGGGCACCAGCGCCGGACCCTTGTAGATGAGGCCGGTGTAGAGCTGGACCAGGTCCGCGCCGGCCTGCAGCTTGGCGCGCGCGTCCTCGCCGCCGAGCACGCCGCCCACGCCGACGATCGGATAGCCGCTGCCCAGAGCCGAGCGCAGCAGGCGGATCACGCGGTTGCTGGCCTCGAACACGGGCGCGCCCGACAGACCGCCGGCTTCTGCCGCGTGCGGCAGGCCCTGCACGGCGTCGCGGGAGATCGTCGTGTTGGTCGCGATGACGCCGTCGATGCCGTGACGCTTCAGGCTGGCCGCGATCACGGCGACCTGGTCCTCTTCGAGGTCGGGCGCGATCTTCACGAACAACGGCACCTGGCGTCCGCTCTCGTCCTGCAGCGCCAGACGGCGCGCCTGCAGCGGACCGAGCAGCGCGTCCAGCGCCTCGTCGCTCTGCAGCTGGCGCAGGTTCTTGGTGTTGGGGCTGGAGATGTTGACGGTGATGTAGTCGGCGTGCGGGAACACGCCTTCCAGCCCGATCAGGTAGTCGTCGACGGCGCGCTCGATCGGCGTCGCGGCGTTCTTGCCGATGTTCAGGCCGAGCAGCCCGCCGTGGTGG
The DNA here is from genome assembly GCA_004210455.1 of Rubrivivax sp. GTDB lineage: Bacteria > Pseudomonadota > Gammaproteobacteria > Burkholderiales > Burkholderiaceae_C > Roseateles. The sequence continues at coordinate 12,796 of SEFA01000092.1, forward strand.
CGGAAGCTGTGCGAACGCTTCACGTTGGCGATGAACGCGTCCAGCCCCTCGTTGTTGAAGCCCAGGCGGTTGATCAGGGCCTGCTTCGCGGGCAGGCGGAACATGCGCGGCTTGTCGTTGCCGGGCTGCGCCTTGGGCGTGACGGTGCCGACCTCGATGAAGCCGAAGCCCATCGCGCCGAGGCCGTCGATGCAGCGGCCGTTCTTGTCGAGGCCGGCGGCCAGGCCGATGCGGTTGGGGAAGCGCAATCCGGCGACGGTCACCGGATCCGACACCCGGGTCTGCGCCCAGGCGCACTGGGCGGGGGTGTTCTGCAGACGGGCGATGCTGCCCAGGGTCAGTTCGTGCGCGTGTTCGGGATCCAGACCGAACAGGAAGGGACGGGCGAAGCCGTAGGGGATGAGAGCCATGATGGGGGCGGATTGTCTCATCGCGCCCGGAACCGTTCCTGCCGCCCATACGCCTGGCGTGCGAACGGTGATGGGGGACTCTCCGTGGCCCGAACGGGCCGGGGCCCGGAGGCGTGCCGCGGTCGATGCGCCGCCAAGGCGGCCGTCGCGGGTGTCAGGCCGGTTCCGGGCGATCCCACGGCGGCAACTCACCGAACCGTTCGACACAGAAATCGATCAGCGCCCGCACCTTCGGGCTGGGGAAGCGGCTCGGCAGGTAGACGGCGTAGAGCACGTTGGCCTCGGCCGGTCCGCCCAGCGGCGTCCAGTGCGGGAGCAGGGCGGTCAGGCGGCCTTCGCGCAGGTCGCGGCCGATCGCGTAGGTCGGCAGGACCGCCAGCCCCATGCCCGCCAGCGCCGCCACGCGCAGCGACTCGCTGCTGTTGGCGGTGAGCCCGCTCTCGAAGCGCAGGGCGCCGGAGATCTCGACGTCCGTGTCGCCCTCGGCGGGATGCAGGAAGCGCCAGCGCTCCGGCGCGTGCAGATAGCCGAAGCGCAGGCAGCGGTGGTCGGCCAGGTCCGCGACCGCCGTCGGCGTGCCATGGGCCGCGAGGTAGGCCGGCGAGGCGCACAGCACGAAGCGGATGTCGGCCAGCTTGCGCGCGACGAGCCCGGGACTGGGGCGTCCCGTCAGCCGCATCACGACGTCGAAGCCTTCCTCGGCCAGGTCGACGTAGCGGTCGTTGAGGCCGAGCACGACCTGCAGCTGCGGGTGCCTCGCGCAGAACTCCGCCATCAACGCAGTGAACTGCAGATTGCCGAAGGCGGTGGACGTGCTGAGCCGGAGCACGCCGCGCGGCTGCTCGCGCTGGCCGGCGAGTTCCGCATCGAGCGCCTGCGCTTCCTCGATCAGGCGCTGGGCGCGTTCGTACACGCCGCGACCTTCCGCGGTCGGGCTGATGCTGCGCGTGGTCCGATGCAGCAATCGTGTGCCGAGCTGCTGCTCGAGCCGCGCGACCTGCTTGCTGACCGCCGACTTGGTCGCGCCCAGCAGCTTGGCCGCACCCGAAAAGCTGCGTGCGTCGACGACGCGGGCGAAGGCTTGCAGGTCTTCCAGTCGTCCCATATGGCGCTCCGATTGTTCTCGATATGGAAACTCTAAAACGAATCCGGAGCGGATTGTGTCCAAGGTCTTCCATTTCTAGAGTCCACCCATCGCCGTTCACCTGGAAGTCCCATCATGACGACCTCGATCCTGCCCCGTGCTTCCCTGCATCGGACCTGCGTGTCACCCGCGGTGTCGGTGCCCTCCGCGCCTCCTGCGGCCACGCGGACGGACAGGCTCGGAGCGCTCGTCGCTCTCAGCCTGCCGGCGCTGTTCATCCTGCTGTGGAGCACCGGGTACGTCGCGGGCAAGCTGGCATTGCCGCATGCGGGACCGTTCACGCTGCTGGCATTGCGCTTCGGGCTCGCGGCGGTGGTGCTGCACGCCGTGTCGGTGGCGACGCGCGCGCCGTGGCCGACGACCGCGCGGGCCTGGCTCCATCTCGGCGTCGTCGGTCTGCTGATGCAGGTGCTGCACTTCTCCGGCGTCTACTGCGCGATCGCCTGGGGCCTGCCGACCGGCGTCGCCGCGCTGCTGATCGGGATGATGCCGCTGGCCACCGCGATGGGCGCCCACCTCTGGCTCTCCGAGCGCATGAGCGCCGCGCAGTGGCTGGGCATGCTCGGCGGCGCGGCCGGGGTGGCGCTGGTGATCGCCGACCGTCCCGTGGCCGGCGGTGCCTGGATGGCCTACGGCGCGGGTCTGCTCGGCCTCACCGGCCTGGTCGCCGGCACGCTGTACCAGAAGCGCTTCTGCGCCGGCATGGACCTGCGCACCGGCAGCGGCATCCAGATGACGGTCTCCGCCCTCGCCGTGCTGGCTCTGGCGCTCTGGCGCGAGCCCGGCGCGCCGGACTGGAGCGTGGAGCTCCTCGGCGCGACGCTCTGGCTGGGCCTGGTGAATTCGATCGGCGCGTTCAGCCTGATGTTCGTGATGATCCGGCGCGGCCAGGCGGGCGCGGTGGCCAAGCTCTTCTACCTGATCCCCGGCGTGTCGGCGCTGATGGGCATGGGCCTGCTCGGCGAGCACTTCGGCGCGCTGGCGCTGGCGGGCTTCGTCGTGTCGGCCGCCTCGGTGGGGCTCGCCTCGATGTCCCGGGCGAGCGGATAATCGGCGGTTCCATTCCGCGTTTCGGCGCCCGAAAGGGCGCACCGCCGCCGCCATGAAGCACCTCGACCACCCGCAGCACGATCGCGAGATCGGTTCCGCCGATTCCACCCGCGACGACACCCGCACCGACGACACCCGCATCGACGCGGTCCGCCCGCTGATCTCGCCCGCGCTGCTGCTCGACGAGCTGCCGCTGCCGGAAGCCTCGCTGAAGGTCGTCGAGACCGCGCGCCGCGAGATCAGCGACGTGCTGCACGGCCGCGACGACCGGCTGCTGTGCATCGTCGGACCGTGCTCCATCCACGACCACGGCCAGGCGATGGACTACGCCCGTCTGCTCAAGGACCTGCGCGGCGAGCTGCAGCAGGACCTGCTGGTCGTGATGCGCGTGTACTTCGAGAAGCCGCGCACGACGGTGGGCTGGAAGGGCTACATCAACGATCCGCACCTGGACGGCAGCTTCCACATGAACGAAGGTCTGCGGCTGGCGCGCCAGCTGCTGCTGGACGTCACCGCGCTGGGCCTGCCCGCGGGCACGGAGTTCCTGGACCTGCTGTCGCCGCAGTACATCTCCGACCTGATCGCCTGGGGCGCCATCGGCGCGCGCACCACCGAGAGCCAGAGCCACCGCCAGCTGGCGTCGGGCCTGTCCTGCCCGGTGGGCTTCAAGAACGGCACGGACGGCTCGGTGAAGATCGCAGCAGACGCCGTGCTGGCGGCGCGCGCGAGCCATGCTTTCATGGGCATGACCAAGATGGGCCTGGCCGCGATCTTCGAGACCCGCGGCAACGATGACTGCCATCTGATCCTGCGCGGCGGCAAGGCACCGAACTACGACGCGGCCTCGGTGCAGGCGGCGGCCGAGGTGCTGAAGGCGGCGGGGCTGCGCGAGCAGCTGATGATCGACTTCTCGCATGCGAACTCGTCGAAGAAGTACGAACGCCAGATCGACGTCGGGCACGAGGTCGGCGCGCAGATCGCCGGCGGCGACGCGCGCATCACCGGCGTGATGGTCGAGTCGCACCTGCAGCCGGGTCGCCAGGACCTGCTGACGGGGCAGACCAGGGCGGACCTGCTGCCCGGCGTGTCCATCACCGACGCCTGCCTGGGCTGGAGCCAGACCGAGCCGCTGATGCGCTCGCTGGCCGCCGCGGTGCGCCAACGTCGCGAGCGTCGCGTGGCCTGAGCGCATGTGGCGCACGATGACGACGCTGGTGGCCCATCCGTGGGCTTACCCGGCGTTCTCGGTCGTGCACCTGATCGGGCTGGGCGCCCTGCTCGGCGGACTGCTGGTCTTTGAACTGAGGACGCTGGGCGTGCGGCGCGAGCTCGATCCGTCGTCGCTGGCGCGGCTGGCGATCCCCACGGCGCTCGCAGGCTTCGCGTTGTGCGCGGTCTCGGGCGCGGCGATGTTCGCGATCCAGCCGCAGGAGTTGTGGGTCAATCCGGCGCTGCGGATCAAGGTCGCGCTGATCGCGCTGGCTGGCCTGAACGCCGCGTGGTTCCACTGGCGCGGCGGGGTCCGCGCGCAGGACCGGCTCGGGCGCTGGCAATGCCTGTTGTCGTTGGGGATTTGGGTCGCTGTCATCATCTGCGGGCGCTGGATCGCGTTCGTCTGACGCGTTCGTCTGACTTTCCACCCGCCGGCGCGTCCTTCACTTCCTTCAAGGAGGCTCCGATGGAACGTCGTCTGTTGCTGGCCGCGCTCGCGGCCGCGCCCCTGATGCCCGCCACTGTCCGCGCCCACCACGGGTGGAGCGGCTTCGACCAGGACCGCCCGCTGTACCTCGAGGGCCGCGCAGCCAAGGTGACCTGGCGCAATCCGCATGCGGAACTGGATCTGGACGTGCCGGAGCGGCTCGTGCTGCCCGCGGACCTGAAGCAGCGGACGCTGCCGAAGCAGACAACCGCCGTCGACGGCGAGGCGCTGCTCGCGAAGACACAGGTGCCGACGCGGCGCGACCGGCGCTGGGAGATCGAGCTCGCGCCGCTGACGCGGCTGGAGGCCTGGAAAGTCGAGGAGATCAGACCTGGCACCGAGGTGTCGGTGATCGGCTTCGCCGCGCCGGGCGAGCAGGGCGCGGCCGTGCTGCGAGCGGAGTACCTGTTCGTCGGCGGGAAGGTGTACGGCCTGAGGTCGTCGCCGGCTTGAGCGACCTGGCGCGACGGAGATAATCCCGCCTTTCCTTTCCCGCCCTCAACGACGAGCCTGTGCTCGCTCCCCGCATGACCCAAGACGAATTGAAGACCCTGGTCGGCCAGGCCGCATTGCAGTACGTGACGCCGGACACGGTGGTGGGCGTGGGCACCGGATCGACGGTGGACAAGTTCATCGACGCCCTGGCCGCGAGCGCGATCCGCATCTCGGGTGCGGTGTCGAGCTCGGTGCGCAGCACGGAGCGCATGAAGGCGCTGGGCATCCCGGTGCTGGACGCGTCGGAGGTCGAGTCGCTGCAGGTCTACATCGACGGCGCCGACGAGATCGACCGTCAGGGCCACATGATCAAGGGCGGCGGCGCCGCGCTGACGCGCGAAAAGATCGTCGCCGACCTGGCGAAGACCTTCGTCTGCATCGCCGACGAGAGCAAGCTGGTCGACGTGCTGGGCGGCTTCCCGCTGCCGGTCGAGGTGATCCCGATGGCTGCCGCGCAGATCGCGCGCCGCTTCCGCGAGATGGGCGCGGAGCCGGTGCTGCGCAAGGACTGCGTGACGGACAACAGCTGCCAGATCCTCGACGTCAAGGGCCTGAAGATCACCGATCCCGCCGCGTTCGAGGCCGAGGTCACCCGGTGGCCCGGCGTGGTCACCGTCGGCGTCTTCGCCCGCAACAAGGCCGGCGTGTGCCTGCTGGGCACGACGCAGGGCGTGAAGACGATGACGTTCTGATGGTCGGGTCGGTGAATCCCCAGATCATGGATTCTTCGCCACGACCTGTGGATTCAGGTCTGGACGCCCGATCGCCGCAAGAATGACATCGGGGCCCCGCGGGGCCCCGATTCACTGTCTGCTTCGCGAGCGCTCAGCGCAGTCGGAACACCGAGATCGCGCTGGCCAGTCGCTGCGATTGTTCCTTGAGGCTTTCGGCCGCGGCGGCCGATTCCTCGACCAGGGCCGCGTTCTGCTGCGTCATCTGGTCCAGTTGGCCGATGGCCGCGTTGACCTGATTGATGCCGTCGCTCTGCTCGCGCGACGCGGCGCTGATCTCGCCGATGATGTCGGCCACGCGCTGCACGCTGGCCACGATCTCGGTCATCGCCCCGCCGGCATCTTCCACCAGGCGCGAGCCCGATTCGACGCGCTCGACGCTGGCGCCGATCAGCGTCTTGATCTCCTTGGCCGCTTCCGCGCTGCGTTGCGCCAGCGAGCGCACCTCGCTCGCGACCACCGCGAAACCGCGACCCTGCTCACCGGCGCGTGCCGCTTCCACGGCCGCGTTCAGCGCCAGGATGTTGGTCTGGAACGCGATGCCGTCGATGGTGCCGATGATGTCGGAGATGCGGCGCGAGCTGGCGCTGATGTCACCCATCGTGCTGACCACCTGGCCCATCACGGAGCCGCCGCGCTGCGCGGTCTCGGCGGCGGAGCTCGACAGCTGGTTGGCCGTCATCGCCGAATCCGCCGTCTGTCGCACGGTGCCGGTCAGCTGCGTCATCGACGCGGCGACTTCCTGCAGGTTCGAGGCGGTCTGCTCGGTACGCGCGCTCAGGTCGTGGTTGCCGGTGGCGATCTCCGCGCTGGCGGTGCCGATGCTCTCGGCCGAGCCGCGCACGTCGACGATCAGCTTCAACAGTTGCGACTGCATGCCGCCCAGCGAACCGAGCAACTGGCCCGTCTCGTCGCGACCGCCCTGCGGCACGCGTTGCGTCAGGTCGAAATGGGCGATGGCGTCGGCCACCTCGGCGGCGCCGCGCAGCGGGCCGGTGATCGAGCGCGTCAGCGACACCGCGAACCATGCGCCGAGTCCCAGCGCGACCAGCGAGAACACCAGCAGCGCGGTCCGCGCCCGGCCGTTCGTGGCGTCGACCTGCTTGGCCGCCTCGTCCAGCAGCGAACGCTTGTGCTGCACGATCGCCTGGATCGCTTCCTGGAACTTGGCTGCGGCCGGCTGGAACTCGCGGTCGAAGACCTCGCGCGACTTCTCGGCGTCACCCGCCTTCTTGGCCGCCGCCACCGCGTCGCGCGTGCTCAGGTAACCCTTGCGGGCTTCGCTGAGCGTCTCGAACATCTTGCGTTCTTCCGGCGTGACCATGTAGCCGTCGAGCTGCTTCTGCAACTCGCCCGACTGCTTGGTCGATTCGGCCGAGGTGGCCGCGAAGAACTGCGCCAGGCTGGGATCCGCGCTGACGGCGATCGCGCTGGTGCGGTTCACGCCGTTGGTGATGTTGCGGTACCAGTCGGAGGCGACACGCTCGGCGGCCAGGTCCTGGTTGAGCATCACGTCGGTCTCGGCGGCCACGCGGCCCAAGGCCAGGTAGCTCAGGCCCGAACCCACGAAGGCGATCAGCAGCACCAGGCCCAGCACCACGCCGAGCCGCTGGCCGATCGATCGGCCTGCCACGAGATGAATCATGAAAATGTCCCCCGGAATATTGAATCCGCTTGAATCGGTTGGCCTGCGCCCAGGCGGGCGCTCAGCGACCTTGACGCCGCCTTCGCACCATATCGACGGGTACGTGAAGAAACTTAAACGGTTCGACGGATGGGCGCCAGACAATGCGCCATCCGTCACGACACCCGGCCCGACGCCGACATCCGCCATGTCCGACTCGACTTCCTCGACTGCCTCGACGAACACCTCGACTGCCTCGACGAACACCTCGACGACCGCCGCCGACGGCAGCTTCCTCCAGGTGATCGCGCATTACCACGTCAAGCCGGGTCTCGGCGACCAGGTCGGCGCGCTGTTGGCCGACCTGACCGAAGCCACCCGCCGCGAGGCCAAGAACCTGGCCTATGCGTTCTATCGCTCGCCGCAGGACCCGGACCGCTACGTGATCCTCGAGCAGTACACCGATGCGGGCGGTCTGGACGACCACCGCGCCTCCGAGCATTTCCAGCGCCTGGGCTTCGGCACCATCCTCCCGATGCTGGTTTCGCGCGAGGTGACGAGCTACGTGGTGCGCACCGGGGTTGATGGGAAACCGGTGGAAGCCGTCAAGGCCTGACCCCCCGAAATGACGAGGGGAGTTGACGCCGCGCAAAGAGGGATCGAATCCCCCGTCGTTTCCCCCGGAAGTTGAATTACGGATCTCTCACGCAGTGGCAGAGTGATTGCCTTGGACGGGCGAGGGCGCCCGTCGTTGCGATGGAGAAGTTCATGCAGTTCAATGAAGACGGGCAAGGCGCCAGCGCGATGAGCGGCAACGCGATGAGCGGCAACGCCGAGCTGGCGCTGCAGGTACAGATGCTGAAGACGCGCCTGGATGTGGTGTTGCCGACCCTGGCGACGCGTGAGCAGTTGCAGCAGGAGGTGGGCGCGATCCGGGGGGAGCTCAAGCACGAGATCGGCATCTTGCGTGCCGAGATGCGTGCCGAGATCGGTGGCCTGCGATCGGACATGCATCAGGCCTTCACCAACTTGCTGAAATGGGGCGTCGGCGTCGCGTTGACGTCGATCGTGGCGGCGGCGGCCGTCGTGACGGCCATGGCGCCGATGCTCCAGCTCTCCCCGCGCGGTCGGGATGCCCTGGCGTTGGCGACGGTGGCCGACAAGGTGCAAGACGCGCAGCGCGAGTAGGCGAGCTACGTCGTGGCCCGTTGCGCCTTGGCGGCGAAGCGGGCCGGGTCGAGAGCCTCAGCGAGGCTCGCTTCCACCGGCCAGGGCGCGCCGGTCAACTGCGCGGCGACGAGCTCGGCGCACAGCGTGGCCCACGTGATCCCGCGCGAGGCGAGGGCGCCCACCACCATCAATCCGGGTTGACGCGGCCAGAAGCGCGCCTGCTCCGCGCGCTGTTCCGGCATGCGGGCCGGCAGGGCGCCGACGATGGGCAGCCGGTCCGGCACGAGACTGCGCCAGCCCACGCGACCCGCGAGCGGCAGGTCCTCGGGGATCGCGGTCGAGGAGAGCAGCGCGCGCAGCCGGTCGATGTTCTGCGCGTGGTCCGATGCACGAAGCGCGGGATCCATGTCGCCGCTATCGGTACTGGCGCCGAAGCACATCGCGCCCTCAGGGAGGCTGAGCGCATACCCCAGCCCCGCCACGGGCATCGCCAAGGGTGGCGGGGCCAGGTCTTGCGGCGCGACGCTCAACTGCCCGCGCTGAGCCACCGCCGGCCACGGCGGACCGGCCGTCCAGTCGGACGCCAGCGAGCCGCTGCCGATGCCGCCGCAGAGCACGACGGCGTCAGCGGCCGCGAGGATCTCGCCCGCGGCATTCACTGCCGACCAGCGGCCGTTCGCATCGTCACGATGCAGGCGCGCGACGGGCGTGTTGAGGTGCAGCTGGAACCCATCCGCTTCAGCCCCTTCGGACGCTTCAGCCACCTCGGCGGCCTTGCCTGCATTCGCCGCGTCGGCGAGCCACGCCGTCACCAGTGCCGGCGGCGAGACCGCGCCCCCGCCCGGGAAGAACCAGGCGGGTTGGCTCAACGCGAGGCCCGCATTCGCGCTCGCCGCCTCGGCGCTCAGGGCCTGGACATAGTCGGCGGGAAGGCCGCTCCGGGAGAGCAGCGCCTGCATCTGCGGCAACGCTTCGGGATCCCGTTCGACGCGCAGCAATCCCCATTGCAGCCAGGGCAGAACAGGCGAGAGTCGGCGCAATTCGCGCTCGGTCGCCTGCGCCGCCGCGCGGCTGAAGCGGGCGTGCGGGCCGTCTTCGGCGTGCAGCGTGCCGTGGAACAGTCCCCCAGGGTTCCCGGAGGCTTGAGGCGCGGTCGTCGCGCCGCTTTCGAGGACCGTGACCCGCAGGCCGTCGCGCGTCAGCACGCGCGCGCAGGCGGCGCCAGCCAGGCCGGCGCCGACGATCAGCACGTCCCTGGCGTCCGGTGCGCTGGCGGTCCGACCCGGCGGCACCGGCGGCCGATGGCGAGGCGCGAAACGCGCCACCGTGTTCTGCCATTTACCGCCGATCCCTGGTCGTTTCTCGACCTCGAAGCCTGCCGAGGTCAGGCCGTCGCGCACGCTGCGGGCGACGCTCCAGGTCGCGGCCGTAGCGTCCGTGGCGGCCAGCCGTCCCACCTGCCGGAGAACGGCCTCGTCCCACAGCTCGGGATTCCTTGCCGGTGCAAAGCCGTCGAGGAAGAACGCGTCGACTGAGGCGACCAGCTCAGGCATCCACTCATGCGCGTCGCCGAAGGCCAGCATCAAGCGGACGCGACCGTCCTCGAAGTCCAGCGTGTGCAGGTTGGGCGTGAGCGCCGGCCAGGCGTCGATCAGTTGCCGGGCCAGCGTCGGCTCCGGCGTGGCCTCGTGGGCGCGCTCAAGATCAGGCCGCGTCAGCGGATGCTTCTCGATGCTGAGGAAGACCAGCCGCTCGCAGCGTGCCGGATCGTCGCGCCACGCCGCCCAGGTGGCGAGGAAGTTGTTGCCCAGTCCGAAGCCGGTTTCGAGCACGACGAAGCGCCGTCGGCCCGCCCAGCGGTCCGGCAGGCCATTCCCGCCGAGGAACACCTGCCGCGCCTGCGCGAACGCCCCGGACGGGGCGTGGTACGAGTCGCCGAAGTCCGGCGCACTTGGAATGGCGCCGGAGAAATCGACGCGGGCCGGGAGGATGGGCGCGGTCTTCATGGGGTGGGACGAATGGCCGGGAGTATGCCCAACGTGATGTCGCGCGGCGCCGGAGTATCTGAGGACTGAAACGACAACGGCGCCTCAGAAGGCGCCGTTGCATCACGGAGAGCCCGTGATCAGTCGTGCGGGATCAGGAGTTCGACTTCGGGCGTGTCAGCGCCGCGCCTGCCGGACGGTTGCCCTGGCTGCCGTGACGGCTGCCCTGGCCCTGACCTTGGCCTTGACCCTGGCGTTGACCGCCTTGGCCCTGCGCCTGGCGCTGGCCTTGACCCTGGCCTTGTCCACCCTGGCCCTGGCCTTGGCGCTGACCGCCTTGGCCTTGCGATTGACCGCCGGCTCTCTGGCCGCCGCCTTGGGCGCCCTGTGCCGGACGACCTTGGCCCTGACCCTGGCCGCCGGCCTGCGGACGACCGCCCTGGCCTTGCG
>SEFA01000152.1 GCA_004210455.1 Rubrivivax sp.
TCGGCCGACGGCAGCCAGATCGCCTCCGCGCTGTGAGGACTGAGGCCACTGCTGTGCCGATGGCGGGATCCGTCGGCTGACGCCGCATCCATCGCCTTCAAACAGGACGCCCAGCTCGCTGGGCGTTTTGCATGGTGGGTCTCGCAACTTGCGCGGAAAGTTCTGCTTCAGGCTGGCTGCAGTCGTTCGGTTTCTGCGGGCCGACGACCGCTGAGTGCGGTACCGGTCATCCGACGTGTGCGGGGACCGTGTGACTGGTGAACCTCCGGAACCCGCCGCTCGGCCGACTCGGTGCATTGGCCCGCGCGGCGCCGCCATCAACGGCAGCTCTCACGCGGCGCGAACTGGCGGTCTCGACCCAAAGCGGAGATGATTCCCGTTGAATTCGACGCCACAAAACGGACGCCCAATGCCTTCTGAATGACTCTGATGAGTTGGTGATCTCTGGCTTCGTCGAAACAGCTACGGGCATACAGCCCACGTCGTCGCCAATGCTGTTCCAGACTTCGCGCAATACATGCGGGTCCTCAGTCGCGATCTCTGCTGTGCCGATCTGCGCGTGTGGGCAAAAAAATCTGCCGGCCGTCAGCCTCGAACAGGCGACGTGTGCAAGCTAGGTTTTGCCGGCCCCAACGGCGAAGCTGCCGCGGTGAATCTGAGTCCCTGGCGCAGCGTCATAGTTCTCAAAACGGTATGTCATCGTCCATGTCCTCGAAGGACTTTGAGACGGGCGGCGCCGTCGGCGGGCGGGACCTTGGCACCGAGCTTCCGCCGTAACCGCGCCGATTCCGTGATGCTCGATCACTCTCTTCCTGGATTTCGGCGTACCGCTCTTCGTACTTGATGAACGCATCGAGACCCGCTTCCGTGGCGCGATAGCTGTAGTACGTATCGCGATCCACCTCTTCAACGGTTCGTTCGATGTAGCCAAGGCGGTCGAGCTTCACCACCGAAAGGGCGATCCGATAGTCGGGCGCGGTGATACTGTTTGCGATCTGGTGATAGCCGCGCCCCTGCGGGTAGGCGACATGGGCGTGAGCGCACTGGCCTAGAAATGCCAGGTCGATATCGCTCAGGTCGTATTTTGGGGGGTTGGCGACATGCTGGCCCTGAGGGCGACGCTGGCCCGTTGCGGATCTGGGGAGCATTCCCAACTCCTTGACTCGATCCTTGATTTGCTTGCACGCTGCGTTCAACGCAGACGCGACGTCGCCGTCGGGACGATCAGCAACAAAGTCTGCCGTTGTGACGCCTGCTAGGTCTGAGGGCAAATGCATGTCCACGCCGCGTGGCTTGACGACATAGCATCTGTCCTTCCCCAAGGCGCCAATGAACAGTCCAAGTTCGAACACCACGTTATCGCGAGCTACAACGTGGGCTTTGTCTCTGATAGTCGAAATGTCGTCAGGCGAGAAAACGAAAATCGCGAAATCGACAGCTGAGGATTTCTTGACCAGGTCGCCCAATGCATCAGAGCCCAGCTTGAATGTTCCGTTCCTCCAAAGCGTGCACTGCATCTCGTGGTCGAGATTCAGATTGATGGCGTCGGCGACTGGTAGGCCCTCTACTGAGGACGCGATGAAGACGGCAGGCTTGTCCATATCGAGGAAATGTACCCGGCTCGCAGTCTCAGGCGAACAGGGGCAATGCTGGGCCTCGGCCGTTCCATGTGTGCCGGCATCGCGCAGTCGGGCGTGGCGCGCCATGCAACGAGAGATAAGCCCTGCGCTCAGGAAGCGTCACTGGGATTGAATAGCGACGCCTTGAATCCGATGACGGAAGACCGCCTGTCGCGACCGGCAGCTCCTGGCCGGGACTACCTGTTCGGCCGTGCGCCACATAGCTGTCGCTGAAGGCGGCCAACGCCCGCTGCCGAACGTCTCGCTGTTCCTCATAGACTGCGACATCTCCCACGGAACACGTCACCATGCGAAGGAAACCGGAACCGCTTTATCCCACCCGGCTTGCGCGCACGATTGATGCGTCGGAGATCCCGGGCTTTGAACCATGGAGCGATCCAGGAGGCGACTACCAGGCGGGCCGGCCTTATGGCGAACTCACTCGTGAAGGCAGAGTGCGCTTCCTCGTCATGTCGCTTCACATGCAGATGCGATGGCGAGGAGAGGACGGACAAGATGAGCTGCAAGTCTTCGGACCGGCCGGACATGTGCAGGCCCGCTCCAGCTATCCAGACGTGGATGAGCTACTTCCGACCGTGCTGACGGCGTTGGCCTATTTCTGGAATATTCAGCCCGCCGTATTTGTCGGGCTTGTCAATGACATCTTTGGCGCAGACTTCGGTGTTGACCCAACGGTTCCGCAGGACTGCTATCGACGTGCGGGAATGTTTCCAGGTACCTCACTCGCCAACCATTGGCTGCGAACCAGGTCGTAACCGCTTCTTGTCGACGTTGGAATCGGTCGGAGGCCACGGCTGATTCTGTGGGCCGCCTCATACCCGTTGCGGAAGCCTGAGTGGAGGGCAGCTGAGGGTCGAGTGTGGCTGTTCGCCACCGAAGGCAGCGGTCATCCGGCCGACGCTAGCGCGCCTCGGAACTCACCATGTCGGCTGCAAATCCATCAGCGGTCATTGAGCGCGCGCGATCCGCGCCGGTCCGATGTCCGCTGAGCGCCATTGACTGTGCGCCGAGGTCGCGTCATCCATCGGCCGCAACCGCCCTGCAGAGCGATCAAGCGGATCTGGTCTCCCCGTAAGCCTAGAACGCTGGCAATCAACCTTTTCGCCGTTGGCGGCGAGTCGCGCCAGGACGATGGATTAAAGCTCTTGTGGAAAGGACGCGAGCGGAGGAGCCAGAACTGACACCCTCGACCCTCAAGGGCGGTCAATCGGCTCAGTGCCCGTTGAGCCGCTCCGTCAGCACAGGGGCCATCTCGACCTCCAGTTCATGTTGCCGCGCGGGGACGCCGGGCTCTTCGACGGTCAGTTCTCCGAGCGCCAGCGTCGCACGCGCCTCGATGGACAGCGACAGGTCGTAGCGGAGCAACAGGCAGGCGCTGCCGGTGCTCGGCACGTGCACCACCTTGTCCGGCACTGGCCGCACCTCAGCCTTCGGCGCGGCGCCGCAGAGGCCGTCCCGCATGCCGATCACGGCGGGGCCATGGATCGTTCCTGAAGCGTCGCGCAGGCGTCCGTCGACCGCGAGCCGATGGTGCCAGGGCCGCGTCGATGTCAATTGGACGGCCACCGTCAACGGCATCCCCTCGGGCCTGCCGTCGACCCGTTCCTTGACCGGGACCACATACAGCAGTCGGACCTCGCTGCTGACCAGGCGTCTCCCGTTGACTTCGATCGTCATCGCGGCACCGTCCACGGCGAAACGCGACTCGAGTTCACCCAATGGGCCGCTCGACGGCGCCTGCCTTTGGCCGTCCACCGACAAGGTCTCGGCCCGGCGGATGAGATGGGTGTTCTTCGGGAACGTACAGGCGGTGAGGCCGAGCGTTACCAGCGCGGCGGCGACGAGCACTCGCCAAGCCGAAGCGACAGCGCCTTGACCGGTCGCCTCGTACGTAGATGGATCCATCGCTGACATGGCGCCTCCCGAGCGTCACCTTCGTCCTTCGATCTCGAAGGCTCAGCCCGAGATCACGTCTCAGGCGATTGTCACCATGAAGAGAGCGGTGTCGCAATCTTCATTCAACGTGGCGACGTCGGGCACCATACCGAACTGGCAAGACCTGCCCCTCAAAGGTGGGAGCCTATCCCCCGCGGTCCCACTAAGGTATGAACTGATCAAAGTCTTTGATATGGATCAAAGATCGAAGTCCCGATCGGTCGCAGCATGGACTCCGGTGTTTCAAAGGCGCCGTGCAATTCCGGCTCCGATTCTGCGATCGGTGTCTGCGTCCCTGATCTCTCGATCAAGGGGCGAGATGGGCCTCTCCGCGAGGACGGCCATCACGTCATTGCCGTGCTTTTGACATCTCGCCCACCTCTCCGGTCGATCCGAAGGCATGTCGCCTTCGACATCGGAGCGGGTGGAGTCCACCCTTGATCGAGGTAGTACGACATGGCAAGTTTCCAACAAGCACGCATCGACGAGTCCGACAAGCCGCTGCGCGCGCGGCATCCGCTGGCGGGCTGCGATCAGCAGACGCTGATCAGCCTGCAGCACGGCTGGGGCATGACCGAGCCGCAGATCTTCGGACCGCGGCTCGGCTCCGATGCGATCTGCCTGCGCGCGGATCTGACCACCGGCTCGGCGCTGGCCAATCTGCGCGCACTGCTGGTGAGCAGCGCGTCGATGCTGTCCATGCTCGCCGACAACAGCGCCGAATGCGATCCGACCAAGCACGTGGCCAGTGCGGTGAAGGAGTCGCTCCGCGAAGGCCTGGGCATGCTCGGCGTGGTGGAGCGCGCGGTGGATGAGGATCTGCGAAAGGTGGTGACCTGAGCGCGAGCGCGGCGGCGGGGTGCCAGCCATGGCTGAGCACCTCGCGTTGAGCCGTTTGATTGCAGACCGAAAGTGACATCGCGTTTTCTGGCGATAGCATCTGTCCCGGTATGAACCTCACCGAAATCATTGCTCGCCTCGACTCAGCGGACGACTCGCTCTGTATCGTTGCGCGCCGTCCTTGGGCGCCCGGCGCTGAAGCGAAGCTGATTGCGCTCACCGACGAATATCGCGTTCCAGTCGAAGTTCTGGCCGACGGCTACGAATATTTCCTGGAGGTGAGCCTCGCGGTGGACGATGTGATTGGCGATCTACGCAGCCTGACCGTTGGCCAGAAGGTGGAAGCGTGCATCTTCTATGCGGAGAACGATGCATATCCGGATTGGCTGACCAGACTGCGATAGCCGCACTCCGCCGCCGATTGTTGCGGCCATCACAACGACGAGTTCCGAGAGCGCGCATTTATCCGGATCAGGTCCGCCTCTAACCTTCAGTCATCGGCAAACGAAGCCGGCAGACCCAAGCAAGGCCCCTGATCAACGCTCTCTCAAAGGAACCCATCATGACCGCCAAGACCCTGATCGCCTCCGCCCTGATCGCCCTGTCCGCCGCCGCCGTGCCGGCCTTCGCGCAGAGCTACAGCCACCTCGACCCGATCACGACCTCGCAGAAGAGCCGAGCCGAAGTGCTGGCCGATCTGCAGATCTATCGCGAGTCCGGCTTGGCCGCGGTCGATCGCACGGAAGACACGAGCCTCGAGATCAACCAGCGCGCCAAGGCGCAAGCCCGCTACGCCGAGCTGAAGTCCTCGCCCCGTTACGCGGCGCTGGTCCAGAAGTTCGAGGCCAGACAAGCCGGCGTGGTGACCGAAGGCGTCGCCGCCCGCTGATCGATCTCAGCCGCTCCTCCGGCGCTCCCTCGACACGCCGGCTGGCCAGTGCCCAGCCGGCGTTTTTCATCCCGAACCGCATCCGCTCATCCGGCGCAGCTGCATTTCACGCCGAGGCGCTGCTGCTTCGTCGCGAGGGGCTGGAGGAGCGCAGGTCCGATGACGACACTGACTCCATCGACACAGCAAACGCCCTCAGGAGAACGACATGACCACCAGCCGCTTCCAACTCGCTTCCGCCACGTCCATGACCGTCAAGGCCATCGCCATCGGGGCCGTGGCCACGGTGATGCTCGGTCTGGGCCTGGTGCACGCCGAGGCCAAGCGCGAGATGCGCGCGTCCATCGTGACGCTGGATCCGGTCGTCATCTCCGTGAAGCGCGAGCAACTGCCGACGGTCTACATCACCGGTCGCCGCGACAGCTCGGCCGACGGCAGCCAGATCGCCTCCGCGCTGTGAGGACTGAGGCCACTGCTGTGCCGATGGCGGGATCCGTCGGCTGACGC
>SEFA01000182.1 GCA_004210455.1 Rubrivivax sp.
TAGGAGCGGCCATTGTCGTAGCGTCCGCCGTTGTAGCGCTGACCCTGATAGCGGTCGTAGCGCTGGGCCGACGCCGGGGTCGCCGGGATGATGGCCGTCGCGCCCATCGCGAGGGCGGCCGCGGCAAGGGTGAACTGCTTGATCATCGCAAAACTCCTTCGTGGCGCTGCAGGATGAACCGGGACGGTTCGCCTTAGCGTTGAAAGCGTTCTGCCCGATTCGCATTGAGCCGGTCCTGAATGCATCCGTTATCCACGGTTCAGGCTTCCGCCCGCGCCGGACCGCGTTACGGAAGCCCGCGTGTGGGTGCGGACAATCTTCGTGATCGTGGCGGTGCTGCTGCTGGGGACCAGTTACGCCGGGCCGACCCGCCTACCGCTGTTCGGGCCGGTCCCGACGTTGCGGTTGGTCGCGGAGGCTGCGCCGACAATCCGCACCAGCGGCCGGCTGACGTGGCTGGCGGGCGCGCGGATCGAGAGCGACGATCCGTTGGTCGGTGGCTTTTCCGCGCTGGCGGCGCGGGGACGCCACTTCACGCTATTGAACGACGGCGGTAATTTCGTGCGGTTCGACTTGGGCGCGGGCGGAGGCGCGCGCGGCGTCCGGTTCGGCGAGCTGCCCGACGGCCCCGGTACGGGCTGGGAAAAGCGCGATCGCGATTCCGAATCGCTGATCGTCGGCGAGGACGGCACGATGTGGGTCGGCTTCGAGCGCGCGAACGCGGTGTGGCGTTACGCGCCCGGCTTCGCCCGCGCGGAGGCTTGGGCACGGCCGCCGACGATGCGACGCTGGGATGCCAATGGCGGACCGGAGTCCCTCGTCCGGCTGCGCGACGGTCGCTTCGTCGCCTTCTCCGAGGAGAGCAGGTGGCGCGGTCAGCCGGGACTGGCGGCGGTACTGTTCGCGGGTGATCCGGCCGAGGCGCCGCGGCTCGCAGCACGCTTCAGCTATCTGCCCGCGCCCGGCTTCGCGGTGGCGGATGCAGCGACGCTGCCCAATGGCGACCTCATCGTGCTGGAGCGGCGCTGGCTGCTGCCGTTGCGGTTCCGCTCGCGGTTGGCGTTGGTGAAGCCGGGCGCGCTGAAACCCGGTGCCTTGGTTCGCGGCATCGAACTCGGCCGGATCGTCGCGCCGTGGCCGACCGAGAATTACGAAGGTGTGGTTGCCACGCGCGACGATCCGGCCGAGTTCGATGC
>SEFA01000153.1 GCA_004210455.1 Rubrivivax sp.
CCCCAGCCCTCCGCCAATGACCGACCACCCCACCCTCACCCCGCGCCAGCGCGTGCTGTCCGGCATGCGCCCGACCGGCGCGCTGCACCTCGGCCACTACCACGGCGCGCTGAAGAACTGGGTGCGGTTGCAGGAGGCTTACGACTGCTTCTTCTTCGTCGCCGACTGGCACGCGCTGACGACACACTTCCAGCACCGCGAGGGCCTGGAGCAGAGCGTCTACGACATGGTCGTCGACTGGCTGGCCGCCGGCGTCGATCCGGAGCAGGCGACGCTGTTCATCCAGAGCCGCATGCCGGAGCACGCCGAGCTGTTCACGCTGCTGGCGATGAGCACGCCGTCGAGCTGGTTGGAGCGCATGCCGAGCTACAAGGACCTCGTGGCCGAGAACCGCGAACTGGCGACCTACGGCTTCCTCGGCTATCCGCTGCTGCAGGCGGCCGACATCTTGATCTACAAGGCCGCCTTCGTGCCGGTGGGCGAGGACCAGGCGCCGCACGTCGAGGTGACGCGGGAGGTCGCGCGCCGCTTCAACCACCTCTACCGGCCGCCGTCGGCGCCGCTGTTCCCGGAACCGCAGGCGCTGATGACGGAGACGTCGCGGCTGCCCGGTCTGGACGGCCGCAAGATGAGCAAGACCTACGGCAACGCGATCGCGATGCGCGACGCGCCGGAGGTCGTGGCCGACAAGGTGCGCAAGATGCAGACGGACCCGCAGCGCGTGCGCCGCGGCGACCCGGGCGAGCCCGAGCGCTGCCCGGTCTGGGCGCTGCACAAGGTCTACGCCGACAGCGACACCCGCGCCTGGGTCGAGGCCGGCTGCCGCAGCGCCGGCATCGGCTGCCTGGACTGCAAGGAGCCGCTGATCGAGGCGATCCACGACGAGCAGGCGCCCTGGCGCGCCCGCGCCGACGAACTGCTCGGCGATCCGAAGAAGGTCCACTGGATCGTCGAGGTCGGCACCGAACGTGCCCGTGCGGTGGCACGCAAGACGCTGCGCGACGTGCGCGGCGCGATGGGCATTGACTACTGAGACGACACCGAAGACAGAAACGACAGAGATGGCCGGCATCCACATCACCGACCTCGAATCCGCCATCAACTGGTGGCGTCAGCGCTCGCCCGGCGACGGCGTGACGCTGGGGCCCGAGCTGCGCGCGCTGGCCGAGGTCTATGCGCTGATGGTCTTCCACCATGAGACCGAGTGCGACGAGGACTCGATGCCGACGCGCGCGCTTGCGGCCTGGATGCGCTGGTATGACACGACGCCGGACGCGCCCTGCATCGCGATCTGCTCGACCAGCCAGGGCGACGAGCTCTGCAAGGGCTGCGGCCGCAGCTTCGACGAGGTCCAGAACTGGCCGGTGCTCACGCCGGGCGAGAAGCGCGCGACCTGGCGACGGATCACGATCGAAGGCACGGCGTGGCGCTTCAACCGGTATTCGGAGCGTGCCATCGAACTGCGCGGCGCCGACGGGACGGTCGATGCGGCCGGTGCGGCCGGTGCGGCCGAAGCCGGCGGAGCCGACACGGCCGGCAAGGACGCCGCTTGAGCGCAGCGCTCCACGGCCGGCTTGAGAGCCTGCGCCAGATCCTGCCGCTCGCGTGGCCCGTGTTCATCGGGCAACTCGCGGTGCTGGCGTACTCGACGATCGACACGCTGCTCGTCGCGCGCCATTCGGCGATCGACCTGGCGGCGCTGGCGGTGGGTTCAGCCGTCTACACCTCGGTCTTCGTCGGGTTGATGGGCGTGGTGCTGGCGATCTCGCCGGTCGCGGGTCAGCTCTTCGGGGCGAAGCGCATGGGCGAGGCCGGCGACAGCCTGCATCAGGCCGCATGGCTCGCGCTGGCGCTCACGGTCGTCGGCGAATTGATCCTGTGGTTCCCGCAACCCTTCCTGGCGATCTCGCAGGTGAGTCCCGAGATCGCCGCCAAGATCCGCGACTACCTGCGCATGCTGGGCATCGCGCTGCCCGCCGCCCTCCTGTTCACGGCCTATCGCGGCTTCAACACGGCCGTGTCGCGCCCCAAGGCCGTGATGGCGCTGCAGATCGGCGGGCTGTTGCTGAAATTCCCGGCCAGCACGCTGCTGATCGGCGGATTCACCCTCGGACCGCTGCACGTGCCGGCGCTGGGCGCGGTCGGCTGCGCGATCGCCACCGCGATCGTGATGTGGAGCCAGTGGCTCATCGCGCTGACCGTGCTGCGCCGCGATCCGTTCTATGCCGATTTCGGCTTCGCCCGCGGCGGGTTGCATCGGCCCCGCAGGGCCACGTTGATGCGACTGTTGAGGCTGGGCGTGCCGATGGGCGCCTCGGTGTTGATCGAGGTCACCGGTTTCACCTTCATGGCGATCTTCATCGCGCGGCTGGGCACGACGCCGGTGGCGGGTCATCAGCTCTGCGCCAACCTCGTCGCGATGATGTTCATGCTGCCGCTCTCGCAGGCGAACGCCTGCAGCACGCTGGTGGCGCAGGCGATGGGCGCGCGTGACTACGCGGCGGCGCGCCGGCTCGGCTGGCACGGGCTGGAGATCGCACTGGCGATCGCGTTCGTGCTCGGCGGCGTGGTCTTCTCGCTGCGCGAACAGGTGTTGGGTCTGTACACGAGCAACGCCGCCGTGATCGCCGCCGCCCTGCCCCTGCTGGGCTGGCTGTGGCTCTTCCACGTGTCCGATGCCGGCCAGACCGTGGCCGCCTTCGTGCTGCGCGCCCATCACATCGCGACCGCGCCGATGCTCATCTATGCGTTCGCGATCTGGGGACTTGGCCTGGGTGGCGGCTACTGGCTGGTCTTCGGCGATCACGCCGTCGCGCTGCCCGCGATCATGCAAGGCGCCATGGGCTTCTGGAGCGCCGCCTCGGTCGGACTCGCGGCCGCCGCGATCGGCCTCGGCATCCTGTTGGCCCTCGTGCATCGCCGAGAGATCGGACCCTGAGTCTCCGCAGAGCGTTCAGGAGGCACCGGGCGACTCGTCAGGCCTGGCTCAGCGGCAGCGTCATGACGAAGCAGCTCCCGCCGCCCTCACGGGCGTCGCAGCGCACGGCGCCCTGATGCGCCGTCGCGATCTGCTTCACGAGGCTCAGCCCCAGGCCCACGCCGCCTGACACCTCGGCATGGCCGGGCAGACGGAAGAAGGCTTCGAAGATCCGCTCGCGCATCGGCTCGGGCACGCCCGGGCCGCGATCGCAGACCTGCAACTCGACGCGGTCCTGTCCGGCGCGGCGCACCTTGAGCTCGACGACCGGTCCGCCGTAGCGGCGAGCGTTCTCGAGCAGGTTGCGCAGCGCCCGGCGCAGCAGGCGATCGTCGCCGTTCAGCGGCAGGCGTGCGATGCCGTCCTCGATCTCCAGCTCGGCATCGCCCAGCGCGGCGGACTCGGCGGCGATGGCCAGCAGATCGACCGGCTCCAGTCGCAGCGACTGAGCACCGCCTTCGAGGCGACTGGCCAGCAGCACCTCCTCGACCAGCGCGTCCAGTTCGACGATGTTGGTGTTGATCTCCTGGCCCAGCCGCGCACGTTGCGCGGGCGACGCATCGTCCAGCATCGAGAAGGCCATCTTCAGCCGTGCCAGCGGCGAGCGCAGCTCGTGGCTCGCGTTGGCGAGCAGGCTCTTCTGCGATCTGAGCAAGGCCTCGATCCGTTCGGCGGCGAGGTTGAAGCTGGTGGCCAGCGCGGCGACCTCATCCTTGCCGTTGTCCTGCACGCGGAAGCTCAGGTCACCGGCGCCGAACTGCTCGACGCCGGACTTCAGCGATTCGAGGCGGCGCGTGAGTCGGCGCACGACCGGATAGGCGCCGACCGCCACGGCCATGAAGAGCGCCGCGAGCAGCACGGCCAGCGCTTCACCGCTGGGGCGTGGCACCCAGGCGGGCAGCCAGGATCCATTGGCCGCGTCCTCGCGACGTTGCTGCTCCAGGCGCTCGAGCATGCGCAGACGCATCTGTTCCGCTTCCGGGCGAGGCTCGCGGCGGACGGGATCGCGCGCGTCGTTGGGCGGCGGACCGTCGACGAAGGGATCGCGGCGTTCGCGCGGCAGGCGGTGCGGACCGCTCGCCGCACGCGCGTCGGCTTCGAGCTTGTCCTGGCCGGTCGGGCCGGACGCGCCCGGCGGACGCGCCAGGCGCAGGAACAGCAGGTGGCGGCCGTCGTCCAGCGGCACGCGCTGAACGCGCGAACCCGGCAGGTCCTCGCGTCGCTCGAACAGCGGCGAGGCGCCGATGCGGCGCCCGCGCGAATCTTCCAATGCCAGCGCCATGCGCAGGCGCTGCCCCCAGTCCTCGACGGCGTCGGCCTGCTCATCCGTGGACGCGGTCACCGGCGGCAAGGCGCGCTGCACCAGCACCGCGAGCGCCACCAGACGCTCCGACGCGGCTTGCTCGAAGGTGCCGCGCTCCTGCTCGATGCGGCCCTGGAAGAGCCACGCCGAGCCGAGCGCAAACGCCAGCAACACCACCACGACGGTGATGTAGATGCGCAGGTACAGCGCCTTCACCGCGTCGCAGCTTTCATTCCAGGCCTTCGGCGTCCTGCTTGCGTGCGAACACGTAACCGGCGCCGCGCACCGTCAGCACGCGGCGCGGGTTCTTGGCGTCGTCCTCGATGACCGAGCGGATGCGCGAGATGTGCACGTCGATCGAGCGGTCGAAGGCTTCCAGCGGATGGCCCTTGAGCGCGTCCATGATCTGGTCGCGGGAGAGCACGCGGCCAGGGCTCTGCGCCAGCACGACCAGCAGGTCGAACTGGTGGCTCGTCAGGTCGCAGGCGTTGCCGTCCAGGCGCACCTGGCGCGCCGCCAGATCGATCTCCAGACGGCCGAAACGCAGCACCTCGTCGCCCATGGCCTGGGGTTCGGTGCGGCGCAGCAGCGCCTTCACGCGGGCCTGCAGTTCCCGGGGTTCGAAGGGCTTGGGCAGATAGTCGTCGGCGCCGAGTTCGAGGCCGAGGATGCGATCCATCGGCTCGCCGCGCGCCGACAGCATCAGCACCGGCAGACGGCGCCACCGCTTGTCGCCGCGCAGCTGGCGGCAGAACTCCAGGCCGTCGCCGTCGGGCAGCATCAGGTCCAGGACCAGCAGTTCGAACTGGCCGGACTCGAGCTCGGTGCGGCCTTGCGCCAGCGAACCGGCGAAGCTGACGTCGAAGCCGGCGCTGCTGAGGTAGTCGCCCAGCATCGCGGTGAGCCGGGCGTCGTCGTCGATCAGGAGCAGTCGTGGGTTCATCGGGCGTTGCGGTGCAGCCGCCGACCGGGCCGGATCGGCCAGGCCGCGCGCCGCGGACTCATCGAAAGACTGAAGCATAGCCGGCCTCGTGCGTTCAGCGGTCGGTGAAAGGCTTGGGAACCGGGTTGGCCTCGTTGGCGCCGCGGCGTTCCTTGGCGCGCTCGGCGCGGTCCTTCATGCGCTCCTTCATCTTCTCGCGCTGCTGGGTCTTCAGCTGGGCGATCTTGGCGCGCTGCTCGGGGGTCAGGACGCGAGACGCATCGATCATCGCCAGCGTGATGCGCTTGGACTCGACGTCATGCGCGGCGTGCATCTGCTGGCGCACCTGCTCGACGGCGTTGGCGTCCACGGTCGGCGCGGCGAACAGGGCCTGCATACGGTCGTGCAGCTGGCGCTCGGTGTCGCGCTGCGACTTCAGATCGTTGCGTGCGGCTTCGAAGATCTGCTTGATCTGCGCCTGCTGCGCGTCGGTGACGCTGGCGTCCTTCAACAGCTTGCCGTGCAGGCCGCCCAGGGGGCCCATGGGGCCGGGGCCGCCGAAGTCCGGACCGC
>SEFA01000183.1 GCA_004210455.1 Rubrivivax sp.
TCGACGCGGCGATCCACCGGCAATGGATCGCCTCCATGGGGCGCCGCACGGCCCTGGCGCACCTGTCGCATCTGGTGTGCGAACTCTACAAGCGGCTGGAGGTGGTGCATCTGGCGGCGGAGGGCGGGTTCGACCTGCCGCTTTCGCAAGCGGTTCTGGCGGATGTGCTCGGCCTGTCGACGGTCCATGTGAACCGTCTGATCGCCGAACTGCGTCAGCTCGAGGTGCTGACCTGGGCGCAAGGGCGGATCGGGATCCTGGACTGGGACCGGCTCGCGACGCTGGCGGAGTTTGACCCCGCCTACCTCCGCCTTCATCGCGAGCCGGTTTGACGCCCTAGAGCGCCGCGACAGCCGCAGCTGAAGGTCCCGCCGGCGCGGCGTCCGACCGTCCCGCCAGCTTGCGGTAGGTCGCCAGGGCCTGACCGACCACCTGATCCATATTGTAGTAGCGGTAGGTGGCCAGCCGTCCGACGAAGGACACGTCGGTCTCGGCGGCCGCCAGCGCCTCATACCGTTTGAACAGCGCCTGGTTCTCCGGGCGAGGGATCGGATAGTAGGGATCGCCCTCGGCGGCCGGAAACTCCCAGGTGAGGCTGGTGGACGGGTGGGCCTGACCGGTCAGGTGCTTGTACTCGGTCACCCGCGTCCAGGGCGTGGCCTCGTCCGGAAAATTGATCGTCGCGACAGGCTGGGCGTTCGGCCGCGGCAGGGTTTCGTGGCGGAAGGTGAGCGAGCGATAGGGCAGGCGTCCGTAGCGGAAGCCGAAATACTCGTCGATCGGCCCGGTGAAGACGAGATGATCGTAGGACACCTCCGCCATGACGTCGCGGAACTCGACGCCGGTTCGCACCTCGATATTCGGGTGGTCGAGCATTCGCGCGAACATTTTGGTGTAGCCGTCCAGCGGCATGGCCTGGAAAGCGTCGGTGAAATACCGGTCATCGGTATCGGTGCGGGTCGGCACGCGCGCGGTGACGGACCGGTCCAGATCTGACGGATCAAGGCCCCATTGCTTGCGGGTGTAGCCGCGGAAGAAGGTCTCGTAGAGCTCCCGCCCGATGGCCGACACCACGACATCCTCTGACGTGCGCACGACCGCGACGGGTTCGGCGCGCGACGCGAGAAAGGCGGCGGCCGCCGCGTCGGTGGTCAGATCGAGGCCGTAGAGGGCGTTCAGCGTCGTCCG
>SEFA01000009.1 GCA_004210455.1 Rubrivivax sp.
CTGCCCACCCCGCGCTTCGACGAGTTCCCGCGCTACGACGCGCTGACGCAGCTGCTGTTCAGCTACGCGCAGGCCTGTCCCAACCTGCTGTCGGTGCGCTCCCTCGGCAAGAGCTTCGAGGGCCGCGAGATCTGGGTGCTGATCCTGACCAACACGGCGACCGGCGTCGACGTCGAGAAGCCGGCCTTCTGGGTCGACGGCAACATCCACGCCGCCGAGCTGACCGCCTGCACCACCTGTCTGTACTACCTGCACGAGCTGCTGAGCAAGTACGGCACCGACCCGCAGGTCACCCACCTGCTGGACACGCGCACGATCTACATGGTGCCGCGCCTGAACCCGGACGGCGCCGAGCTCGCGCTGGCGGACCGGCCGCGCCACATCCGTTCGTCGACGCGTCCGTATCCGTTCGACGAGGAGCCGGTCGAGGGACTCAGCGTCGAGGACATCGACGGCGACGGACGCATCCTGACGATGCGCATCCCCGACCCGCACGGCGGCTACAAGAAGCATGCGGACGACCCGCGGCTGATGGTGCCGCGCCAGCCCGGCGAGTTCGGCGGCGAGTACTACCGCCTGATGCCCGAGGGCCTGGTCATCAACCACGACGGCTTCAGCATCAAGGTCAACCGCGACAGCGAAGGCCTGGACCTGAACCGCAACTTCCCCGCCGGCTGGCGGCAGGAGTTCGAACAGGTCGGCGCCGGTCCGTACCCGACCAGCGAGCCCGAGGTGAGGGCGATGGTGGACTTCATGGTCGGCCATCCCAACATCGGCGCGGCGATCAGTTTCCACACGCACAGCGGCGTGATCCTGCGGCCCTGCGGCACGCGCAGCGACGACGAGATGCCGCCCGAAGACCTGTGGGCCTTCCAGCGCTTCTCCAAGCTCGGCGAGCAGCACACCGGCTATCCGGCGGTGAGCATCTGGCATGAGTTCAAGTACCACCCCAAGGAAGTGATCACCGGGACGCAGGACTGGGTGTACGAACACCTGGGCGCGCTGTTCTGGGTGGTGGAGCTGTGGTCGCCCAACAAGGAGGCGGGCATCACCGGCTACAAGTGGATCGACTGGTTCCGCGACCATCCGGTGGAGGACGACCTCAAGCTGCTGAAGTGGAGCGATGAGCACTGCGACGGCAAGGCGCATGTGGAGTGGACCTCGTTCATGCACCCGCAGCTGGGGCCGGTGGAGATCGGCGGCTGGGACAAGATGAACTTCTGGAGAAATCCGCCGCCGCACCTGCGCGAGCGGGAGGCGGCGCGCTTCCCGGCGTGGATGAACCAGATCGCGCTGAGCCTGCCGAGGCTGGAGCTGCTGCGCACGGAGGTGCGCGCGCTGGGACCAGATACGTGGCGCGTGCGGATGGCCGTGGGCAACAGCGGCTGGCTGCCGGCCTACGTCACCAAGCAGGCGCTGGCGCGCAAGCAGACGCGCGGGGTGATGTTCGAGATCTTCCTGCCGGTGGATCCCGAGGTCGGGCTGGTGAGCGGCAAGCCGCGGATGGAAGGTCCCCAGCTAGAAGGGCATGCGCCGAAGCAGACGCAGCTCGCGTTCCTGCCCGAGCGGGACATCACCGGCGACCGCGCCTACGGCGAGTGGGTGGTGAGAGCGCCGCAGGGAACGCGTCTGAGCCTCGTCGCGTCGGCGGATCGCGCCGGCACCGTGAGAACCGAAGTGACGCTTGACTGAGCTCGACTGAAAAACCTTCTCCCTCTCCCGCTTGCGGGAGAGGGCCGGGGTGAGGGTCGGGTCAGTGCCTCGGCTCGTTCTTGTCCTGCTCGGCGGCCGCAAGAACCGCTTCGCGCCAGAGCCGCGCGGGAATGAACGTCCGCAGCTGCTCCATCGCGCGCTCGATGAGCGCCGGATGCAGCTCGTGGCCGACATGCGGGACCACGTCCGCGGTGATGTCCGCGCCGAGCGACATCAGCTCGCGCGCCGCGTTCAGCAGCGCGGGGTAAGGCAGTTCGCCGTCGTCCTTGCCGTGCAGCAGATGGATGGACACATCCTTCGGCGCATGCTGCGGCCAGTAGGCAAACGCCCCGCCGAAGGCGAGCACGCGCCCGGCCAGTTGCTCTTCCTGCTGCAGCGCCTCCAGCGCCAGGATCGCGCCCTGCGAGAACCCGCCCAGCGCCACCCGTCCCCACTCCAGACCGAGTTTCTCCGCCCAGCCGCGCACCAGCGCGACCAGCGTCGGCACGGCCGCGTTCAGACGCAGGGCCTTGAGCGCGTCGTCGCCTTGCTCGGAATACCACTGGAAGCCGGCGCCGCCGCCCGGGATCGCGTCGAAGGGCTCGAAGCCCTCCAGCAGCACCAGCGCGGCCAGCGGGTACTGGCGATGCAGCGCCTCGGCGAGCGGGCGCATCTGCTCGGCGTCGGCGCCGGCACCGTGCAGCAGCACGAACAGCAGATCGGGAGCTCCGTCCTTGGGGAGCAGCACATGGGCTTGGGTCATGGCCCCGATTGTCCGTCACGTGTTGTCGATGCGCTCCAGCGCGGCCCGGATATCCGCGGCGTTCGTGGGCCTGACCAGGCGCTCCACCTCCTGACCGTCGCGCATGAAGATCAGCGTCGGCCACAGCTTCACCTTGAAGGAGCGCCCCAACGCCTGGCCCTTGCCGTCCTCGACCTTGATGTGCTGGACCATCGCGTGGCGGCCTTCGAATGCCTGCTCCAGCAGCGGCTGCGCGGACTCGCAGATGGGGCACCAGGAGGCGCCGAACTCCACCAGCAGCGGATGTTCCTTCGACAGCGTGTCGACGGCGTCGCGGATCGGCTCGGTCAGCGCGTAATGGGGATTCATCGGCATGGAAAAACTCCTTGATCTGCAGGCTCTGCGGGCTGCCCCGACCGCGCCGGTCACGTCGGTCACGCCAGTCACGCCGCCGCGCGGCGCAGGCTCATCTCGAACACCACCCCGTCCGGCACATTGAATGCCCGGATGCTGCCATCCATCTTCGCCAGGTAGGTCTTCGCGACGAAGAGCCCCTGGCCTCGGCGTTCCCCGTTGACCTGCGGGGCGGTGTCGGAGACGCCGTATTCGAAGATCTGTTCCAGCATGGTGTCTTCGATGCGCGGGCCCTGGTTGCGGATCTGCAGCAGCACGACACCCGGCCCGCCCGCTGCCAGGGTGATGGCAATGGGCGTGCCTTCGGGCCGGTAACGGTCGGCGTTGCGCAGCACGTGGGTGACGGCATCCTCCAGCGCATAGGCCTCGGCATGGACGGGCTGCGGTTCGGGCAGCGCGGTGTCGAAGCTCACGTGATCGATGCCGGCGTAATGCGCATTCGCGGCCACCTCGCGGCAGAAGGCCGCCAGATCCAGCGCCTCCGTGTGCAGGTCGGCCGAAGCCAGCGCCTCGCTCGGCGGCGCGCTGCCGTAGAGCACCTTCACCGCCTGCTGCATCCGCTGCACGTAGCGATGGCTGGGATCGTCGCCCGCGCCGTGCAGCACCATCAGCGACTGCAGCGGCGACATGATCTCGTGGCCCACCGCATGCCACATCTCGCGCTCGCGTTCGGCCCGCAGCTGCTCGCGGCGCAGGCCGTCCTTCACGCGGGTCAGCGCGTCGGCCAGGCTGCCGGCGAGGATCCCCAGTTCGTCGCGACCGCGCAGGTCGGCCACATCGAGCTCGCCGATGCGCTGCTCCGCGCGGGCGTCCTGCATGTTGTAGGAGACGGCGGCCGCGCGCTTCGTCAGCACCGCGATGCCCCGGATCAGCCCCAGCTCCACCATCAGCCACGCCAGCCCGACCGCGGCCAGCATCGCCGCCGCCAGCCACGCCAGCGGGCGCGCCTCCAGCGCGAGCTGGCGGTCGAGGCTGCGCAGGTCGCCGCGCAGGTCGAGCCGGTAGCGGCCGCTCGGCGTGGCGACGTCGTCGCTCGCGGTCAGCCAGCGGATCTCGGCCGCGTCCGTGCCGGCGCCGACGCCCAGGATCTCGCCCTGCACCGGCAAGCGCCGCATCACGTGGATCAGCCAGGGAAGCGCGCGCTCCGACAGCTCCGGACCGCGACGCTCGGCGAGCGTCGTCGACTGCCTGCCCAGACGCTCGATGCGCAGCGTCTCGCCCGGCTGCAGCGACGCGCCGATCTTGTCCAGCGACAGCGCGAGCGAAGCGCCGGGACGGGCGCTGTCGAAAAGGGCCGGCGGTTCCACGGGCACTTCCGCGCTGGTCTCCGCGCCACTCTGCGCGGGTGCGAGCAACTCCACCCGCACCCGCATCTGGTCGAGGTCCGCAGGCGGCCACACCGGTCGCGCGCGACGGCCGGCGTCGTCGAAGAGCGCGTCCTGGAACGCTTCCAC
This sequence comes from Rubrivivax sp., assembly GCA_004210455.1. Classification (GTDB taxonomy): domain Bacteria; phylum Pseudomonadota; class Gammaproteobacteria; order Burkholderiales; family Burkholderiaceae_C; genus Roseateles. Next base: position 4,303 of record SEFA01000009.1, read on the forward strand.
CGGCAGCCGGATCGAATAGAAAGTGCGGCGCGCGCAGTCCGGCCCGCTGCTGCCTTCGGCGCACGGCCCTTCGCGCCAGAGCCAGCCGCGGAACTCGCGCACTGGCCGCGCCTTGCCGGGCAACTGCGGCCCCGCGCCGAGGAAACCGGTGAGTCGGCCGCGCTGCGTCCCGTCCGCGGAGGCGGCGCCCTCGAACGGCGCGATCCAGGTCTGCGTGCCGCCGCGCGCCTTCACGGTCACGCGTGCGCGGTGCACGCCGCCCAGGTCCAGCGCGCCGTGCTCCCGGCCGGCCAGCGGGCCGCTGTCCAGGCTGCCGACCAGGTACAGGAAACCGCCCGCATAGGCGTTCGCGCCGACGGCGGCGCACAGGCTCGAGCCGTCGGGCCATCGCAGGCCGCAGCCGGCCATCTCCACGGCGCGCTGCGCCTTGTTCTGGTCGTCGAAGTCGATGGCCGAGAACGGCAGCAGCACCGGCGCCTGGCCGTCGCGGTCGCCCGCGCCCATGGTCGGATTGAGCAGCGCCAGCTGCCCGCTCGGATGGCGCAGCTGCAGCACGATCTCGGACAGCGACTGGCGGAAGCCTTGCGCGTAGCGCTGGTAGGCGCGCTCCTTCTGGTCGATCAGCACGGTCAGCACCAAGCCGACTGTCGCCAGTGCCAGCAGCAGGAAGGCCAGGTGAACCACCGCGCGACGTCGGAACGCCGCCAGGCCCAGGCGCGGCACGACCAGCGCGGGCAGCTCGACCGGTCCGAGCCTCATGCGGCGCCCATTCCGACGCTCCCGACGCTCCCGACGCTCACCGCGGCCCCGACCACCGGAACCCCCGCATCGGCACGTTCTCGATCGCGTCGAAGGTCGGATCCACTTCCTTCAGCGCCTCGCGCAGCGTCGACACGTGCTTGCGGACGTTGTCGCGGGTGCGGCCGCTCTTGACGACGTCGTAGAGCTCCTCGTACGACACGACCTGCGGTGCGCGCTGGTACAGCGTGGCGAGGATGCGCTGCGCGGTCAGCGGCAGGTTGATGCGCTGGCCCCTCCACAGCGGGCTGCGCTGCCAGAGCGGATCCAGCTGCAGCGCGTCGGGCGCGACCGGCACCGGCCCGGCGGCTTCCCGGGCGCGGGCCGCGCGCAGGATGTCGAGGAAGGTGTCGATGAACTCGGCCTCGTCGAAGCTGGTCTTCTGCAGGTAGTCCCAGGCGTCCAGCGCCTTCATGATCCCGCGGTAGATGGCCGCCGGCATCGCCGACACGACCAGCACCGGCGTGCCGGCGTTCAGCTTGTTGATCTCGTTGATCAGCGCGATGCCGGCGTTGCGCTCGCGACCGAGCTCGATGTCGAGCACGACCATGTCGTAGCGCTCACGCGCCAGCGCGGCCTCGGCGGCGTCGCGGTCGAACCACTGGTCGACCTGCAGCTCGGGCCGCGCGGCGCGGATCCAGCCGGTGAGCTGCTCGCTGGTGGGGCGGTCGTCCTCGATGACGGCGACCTTGTTCATGGGGATGGCCATGGCGCCGGATTATCGGCACCCCCGTGCCCTCCGGCGCGGCCGCCCCGTGAGGGTTTCTTCCGGACCGTGAAGGGACCCGCCGACGCCCGCATTGAGGCTTCCGGGGCCTTTCCGGACCATGAGCGACATCCCAACACCCGAATCACGGGAACCCCGGAGGACCTCATGAACGACCGCCTGCAATCGATCCGCAACGCCGCCGCGCGGCTCAAGGCTCGGCTGCCCGGTTTCCCCCGCGGCGCCGGCGCCGGCGTCGTCCGCTGCCTGCCCTGGCTGGCCGGCCTGACCGCCGTGGCCGGCGCGGTGGCGCTGCTGGTGACGCACCCGCCCGTGCATGAAGTGCCGCGCGGCAACGTCAGCCTGCGCACCAACGTGCTCACCGGCGGCGTGAGCGAGGCCCGTTCGGGCTCGATGCTCCAGATCCCCGGCCTGCACGACGTCCGCGACCTGCCGGTGCGCGACCGCAGCTATCACCCGGACCGTTTCGCCCGTGCCGACGGCGAAGCGCCGCTGCAGTCGCTCGAAGGCCTCTCGCTGGGCCTGGACCTGACGGTGCGCTGGACCGTCGACCCGACGCGTCTGGCGCAACTGGCCGCCTCGCTGCCCGACGACATCGAGGGCGACGTGATCGCCCCCGCGCTGCAGGGCATCGTCTACCGCCAGATCGCGACGCACACGGTGCGTGAGATCTTCTCGACGCAACGCGGCCCTATCCAGGCCGCGCTGGAGTCGGAACTGCGCCGCAAGCTGGCGCTGGACGGCATCGTGCTGCGCGGGCTGGAGATCGGCAACGTCGACCTGCCGCAGGAATACCGCGCCGGTCTGGAGAACCTGCTGTCCGAAGGCCTGGCCAGCGAAAAGATGCGCTACACGCTGGAGCTCAAGGAGAAGCAGGTCAAGCAGACCGAGCTGGAGGCCGCCGCCGAGAAGGTCCGTCGCGAGACCTCGGCGGAAGCCGCGGCGCGTGAGCAGGTCATCGCGGCCAAGGGCCAGGAAGAAGCGATGAAGCACGTGCTGCCGTTCAAGCAGCGCCAGGTCGAGCAGCGCCAGCTGGAAGCCGAGGCGGAGCGCGTCGCGCGGGTGCGCATGGCGGAAGGCAACGCGCAGGCGCGCGGCATCGAGGCGGAGGGCGAGGCCAAGGCGCGCGAGAAGCTGGCCGACGCCGAGGCCTATCGCCAGACGCGCATCGGCAAGGTCGCGGTCGACCAGATGGCCGCCGAGGGTGCGCTGCTGAGCCGCCATCCGCTGCTGATCCAGAAGGCCATGGCCGACAAGCTCTCCGACAAGGTGCAGGTGATCATCGCGCCGCCCCCGTCGGACGGCGGGTTCATCGGCAAGACGCTGCTGGGCGCCAGGACCGGTCAGTCCGAGTCGGCCACGCAAGAGCAGTCCGCGCAATGAAAGCCAGGAAGGAGAACGCCATGTGCCGCATGAAGCTCGTGATGGCCGCTGCCATCGCCGCCGTCGCCGTCCAGTTGCTCTGTGTCCAGTCGGCCAACGCCGCCAACGCCGCCAACGCCGCGACGGGGGACACGGCGCCGAAGCCTCCGATCAAGCGCGTCTCGCCGGACGACGCGGCACCGCGCACCGCGCTGGTGGTGCAGGACAACGTCGCGATGCGTGCGGCGGCGAAGGATTCCTCGCCGGCGCAGGCACAGCTCTGGCGCGGCGAGGCGCTGGAGATCCGCGGCGAGCGTCCCGACCACTTCCAGGTCTACGACTACCGCCGCGAGCGCGGCGGCTTCGTCCGCAAGGCCGCGCTGCTGCCGCTCAACGGTCCTGCCGCGCAGCCGGACGCGCTGCTGGCCGCGCTGCGTGTCGTGCGCCAGCAGTCGGGCTCGGAGTCGCTCGGCCTGGGCTTGGCTGCAGCCTATGTGCAGGGGGCGAGCGCCGCGCAGATGAACGGCGCGGACGGGGCCGAGGCGCTCGATGCAATGGGCACCTTGGCCGAGCGCCTGGCCGATCGGGCCTCCCGCGCGCAGTCCCGCCCGGACGGCGCGGCGGTCGCGCCGTCGGCCGCTGAAACGCAAGTGGCCGCGCAGCTCGACGTCGCTGCACGCTACGGCCTGCGTTTCCGCATGCTGGAGCGCGAGGCCGGGGCGATGCAGCTCTGCTACGACGGCGAGGCGTTCCGTCGCGTGCTCGCCATGCCCGCGTCGACGCCGGAGCAGAAGGCGCGGGCCGCGCTGGCGCTGACGCGTTTTGACTGCCTGGACCCGGTCGCGACGCCGCCGCAGCGCGAGCAGATGGACCAGTGGCGCGCTGACGTGCTCGACAAGGTCGACCTGCGCGATCCCGCGCTGGCCGCGCATTGGCGCAATCGCGTGCTGATGCGCCAGTCGGGCGTGTGGAGCAGCCTGGCGTTCATCCGTGCCCGTCGTGCGATGGTGGCCACCTCCACCGTGTCCAACGTGTCCACCGGCTCGACGTCTGCGACGTCCCCGGTGCCGGGGCAGCTGCAGATCGATGTGTCGTCGGCGGCGTCGCGCCGCGCGCTGGAGGCCTTTGCCCGCGTCGTGCCGGCCGAGCTGTCGGACGACGACCAGCCCAGCTACAACGACGCCGCCATGCGCGGCAACGCGATGCGCTGGGCCGCGCTGCCGGCGGGTGCCGCGGAGCAGACGCTCGGTCCCGTGAAGCTGAACGTGGCCGCGGGCCAGCCCGGCGAGACCTGCCTGACGCTGACGATCAACGGTGCGAGGGAGGGCAGCGCGCCGCTGCTGCGCCATTGCGCCTGGGGCCTGGTGATGACGGCGTCGGCGCGTATCAACCGTGAGGGCACGGCGATCGCGATCGCTTCAGTGCCGGCCGACGGCTGGCGCGAGCTTCAAGTGTTGCGCCGCACGGCGCAGGGTTGGAAGGTGTCGGTGCTGCCGCCGGCGGCGGCGCAGCCCGGCCTGGGCTACGCGGAGTTCGCCGGCTGGGTGCCGGGCGGTAGGGAGCTGCTGGTCGCACGTGAGTCCCGCGCCGAAGGCCGCTACAAGCGCAGCTACGAAGTCGTCGACCTCGACACGCTGGAGACGAAGCGCCAGGCCGGCGACGTGACGATGCTCGGTGCGTTCCAGCGCTGGCAGGCGGCGGATTGGAAGGGCACCAGCCTGAGCGCCAGGTGATCACTGCTCCATTTCTCATGGTGCCAGGTCGTGCCCAGAAGAGGCGCCCAATCCCTCGAAGGAGGGCCCTCTTCATCTCCCTCGCCGCCCACAACTTTGAGTCATGGCAGAAAGGGATTCGTTTTCGAGAATGCATACATCGCATCGACATGAAGTCGGTGGCAGAAAGGCAGAAGCGATGTTGCAGCGAATCGAATTCGAAGAATTCCACGAGGACTCGGCGCCGGCGCCGGAGCCGGCGTTCCTCGAGCGTGGACGACCGGTGTGGGTTTACAGCAAGAGCCAGAAGCCCTATCTCTACCGGCCGTGGATGAATCCCTGCTCGCCCGGCCAGTGGCCGTATGACCTCCAGGCGCCTCGCGGGACGGAGGACTACGAGGACATCCTCGAGTGGTTTGCGCAGAAGCATCCGCATCTGCTTCGCGAGGACTTCTGGGTCGTCGATCGGGAGCTTGCGCGATGCGCGGGAGACCGGCAGATCAGTGTCCGCGTGACCCAGGATCCCGAGGAGCACTATCTGGGCCTGCAGTTCACGCTCTTCGGCTATCCGCCGGAACCTGACTACCCCTGCACGGAGATCGAAGCCTTCTATGCGCTGTACGAATCTGTTCCAGCCGTCCGACGCCTCTGGTTGGTCACTTCTGCTCGTCCCTGGCCTGGCTGCTTCGAGGACCGTCATCTCGTGACGTGAGGGTTGAACAATGACTGTTTTTGACCCAGATGAAGTCCTCATCGTCGCACGGCATCTTTGGAGCCGATCTGACGAAGCGAGCAACCGCAGCGCGGTCTCACGTGCCTACTACGGAGTGTTTTTGAGGGCGCGCAACATGGCGGGAATTTTCGATCGGCACTCCAAGGTTCACCAGCGGACCCAGCAGCATTACGAGCAAGACGGTCAAGGGGCGCTGGCCATGAAGCTGCGCAGGCTGCGTGAATGCAGGAATGACGCTGACTACTCGACCGACCGGAAGGTCACGCGACAGGAAGCGGCCGAAGCCATGAACCTGTCGCAGCAGATTCGCGCTGAGCTGCGGGTGCTTGCCGGTCGTCGGCAATACCGGGAAGGGATCAAGGGGGTCGGCGGCGACCGCTGAGCCGTTCAGTCCGCCGTGAGTTTCACCAGCACCTGCCTCAGCCGCTGCGCATCGATCGGCTTGGTGAGGAATTCGTTCATCCCGGCGGCGAGCGCCTCGTCGCGCTCCTGGACCAGCGCGGCCGCCGTCAACGCGATGATCGGCAGCTGTGTCGCGTCATAGCGCTGGCGCAGTTGGCGCGTCGCCTCGTGACCGCTCATGACCGGCATCTGCACGTCCATCAGCACCGCGTCGAAAGGCTTGCCCATGCTGGCCGCGGCCGTTACCGCTTCCACCGCCTGGCTGCCGTCGCTGGCCTGCGAGACCTCCGCGCCCCACTGCTCGAGCATGGCCACGGCGATCATCATGTTCACCGGGTTGTCCTCGACCATCAACACGCGGCGTCCCGCCAGTTCCGCCTCGTCCGCCGGCGAGCGGCGCTGCGTGTTGACCGGCGCGGGCGCCGGCGCCGCCGGCAGCGGCAGTTCGGCCCAGAAGGTCGCGCCCGCCCCCGGCTGGCTGTCCACGCCCACGTCGCCGCCCATCAGCGTCGCCAGCTCGCGGCAGATCGACAGGCCCAGACCCGTGCCGCCGTAACGGCGCGTGGTCGATTCGTCGGCCTGCGTGAAGGGCTGGAACAGCCGCTCGTGCATCGCCTCCGCGATGCCGGGGCCGGTGTCGCTGACCTCGACGCGCAGGCGCCGCTCGTCCAGCCGGCGCACCCGCACCGCGACGCGGCCCTGCTCGGTGAATTTCAAGGCGTTGCTCAGGTAGTTGCTCAGGATCTGCCGCGTCCGCACCGGGTCGCCGATCACCCACGCCGGCACCGCGTCCTCGACGTCGATGCTGAAGCCCAGCCCGCGCGCCTGCGCCAGCGTGAGGTACCCCATGCGCATCGTCGCCAGCATGTCGCGCAGCGCGAAGGGCACCGTCTCCAGCGTCAGCCGGCCGGCCTCGATCTTGGACAGGTCCAGGATGTCCGACATCAGGCCCGACAGGCTCTCCGCGCTGTCCACCATCTGGTCCAGGTAGTGGGTGCGCGTGTCGCCGTTCAGGTCGGGCTGCTGCAGCAGCCGCGCCAGACCGACCAGGCCGTTCAGCGGCGTGCGGATCTCGTGGCTGATGTTGGCCAGGAAGGCGCTCTTGGCCCGGTTGGCGGCCTGCGCCTCGTCCTTGGCCTGCGCCAGCGCGGCCTCGACGCGCCGGCGCTCGGTCACGTCTTCCATGATCCAGATCGTGCCGCCCCGGCTGGGGTGGTTCGGGTCCACCGCCCGCGCCAGGATCCGGCACAGGAAGCGGCTGCCGTCGCGGCGTCGCATCAGGCGTTCGACCTCGACCTGCTCGCCCGCGGCCAGCCGCGGACCGAGTTCGTCGCCGACCGCCTCGTAGTCTTCGGGGTTGGGCCACACCACGCCACCCGCCTGGCCGATCAGCCCGCCCGCGGGCCAGCCGAACATCTCCTCCACCAGCCGGTTGGCCTGCACGAAATGCTGGTCGCGCGTCAGCGCGATGCCGATCGACGCGTTCTCCAGGATCGCCGCATGGACCAGCCGGGTGCGCTCGGTGTCGCTGACGTCGCGCGAGTTGACGACCAGGTAGGACATCCCGTCCATCACGAAGGGCGCCGCCGACAGCAGCATCGGGATCGGCTGTCCGCGCCGGTTGGCGAAGGTCGCCGGCATGTCGCTCACGCGGCCGTGCTGGCGCAAGGCCTCCACCAGCCGTTCGCGGTCGCCGATGTCCTGCCAGATGCCGAGCTCCTCCGAACTGCGCCCCAGCACCTCGTCGGCGGTGTAGCCGCTGATCAGCTCGAAGGTCTTGTTGACCATCACGTAGCGGCCGCTGACGGTCTCGGTCAGCGTGACCACGTCGGGGCTGGTCGCGAACAGGTGCGACAGCAGCGCCTCCGAACGTCGCAGCGCGTCCTGCGCGCGCGAGGTCTCGGTCTGGTCGATGAAGAAGGACAGCGTCGCCGGCCCGGTGGCCGCGTCCACGCGCACGCTGGTGGCCTGCACGAGACGGCGCCGGCGCGAGAGCGTGCGCAGCCGGAATTCCGTCATCGGCAGCATCGCGCCGACGGGCAGCGCCTCGATCTTGGCGGCGCGCTGGCGGGCGCGTTCCTCGTCGCCCGGCTCGTAATGCGAGAACAGGTCCTGGCCGATCATCGACGAGCGCTGCGTGTAGCCGAACATGGCCATCGCCGCCGGGTTGGCGTCCATCACGCGGCCCCAGCGATGCAGCACCAGCGGCGACGGCGAGCGGCGGAACAGCTCGCGGTAGCGCGTCTCGGTGGCCACCATGGCCTGCTCGGTCTGGACCTCGTCGGTGACGTCGCGGCCCACGCCCCAGTAACCGCGGAAGTTGCCCTTGGCATCGAAACGCGGCTCGCCGCTGATCGACACGTAGTGCAGCGCGCCGTCCCCGGAGGTGCGGCGCATGACCAGGCCGCGGAACGGGCGGTGCGATTCGAGGTCGGCGCGGTGCGCGTCGAGTTCTTCGTCGGAGAGGCCGAGGTGCTCGATCTCCCACGGCGCGCGGCCCAGCCGCTCGGCCATCGACAGGCCCGACGAGCCCGGGGTGTGTTCGGTCAGGTGGGTGAAGCGGAACTGGCGATCCATCTCCCAGTACCAGTCCGCCGCCATGTTGAGCAGGTGGCGGAAACGCGCGTGGCGGTCGTTGACCTCCTGCATCGCGCGCCGGATCAGCTTGGCGGTTCCCAGTCCGACGACCAGCCCCGAGGTCAGCAGCAGGAGCTGGGTCAGCAGCCGCGCGGTGAGTCCGACCGGCGCGGCGCCGACCTGGATCCAGCCGCCCAGTTCCGCCGAGGCCAGTCCGCCCAGCGCCGCCAGTCCCAAGCCGAACAGCGACAGGCCGGCACCCAGGCCGATCATGCCGGTGCCGAGCGCGACCATCAGTCCCATGATCCCGAGGCTCGCGGCGTTGAGGCCGAGCTGGCGGGACACGGCCAGCGACAGCGCCGTCGCCATCGCCAGGCACATCAGCGCGACCGCCGCCGCGGGGCCGTGGTGGGAGGGGAGCCGCCACAGCATCGCCAGCCCGGCGAAGGTCGTCACGAGGGCGAGCACCGGCGGCAGCAGGCCGCGCAAGGGCTCGGCGGCGCCGGCGCTGGCCAGCAGCAGCAGGCCGGCCATGCCGGACAGCAGCACGCAGGCGGCCATGAACAGCCGCGCGGCGCGCCATTGCAGCTTCGCAGGCAGGCTGTCGCCGCGCGACAGTTCGTGCCCGACCAGACTGCTCAGATCGTCCTGGGAATCCTTGCTCACTCGACCCCGCCCCAACTCGTGATGGATGGACATGCCCTTTCTCTCCTTGGAAAGGTTGCGGGGCGAGCGGCGTGCCGGATCGGCAGGCGGCGGCCCGTAAATGCAACGTCCGGTAACGGAGTCTCGGTGAGCGGAGGGGGTTCTGAAGAGCCGTGGAATCCCGAAACGCGTCCAGTCCGGTGCGCGTTCGGGGTTTTTGCCAACTAGTTGGCGGGCGTCGCCGCCCGGGGATCAGGCCGTGGCCGGGGGGCGCAGCGCGTCGCGTGTCGCCAGCGCCACACGGCGGGCGGCGGCGGCGAAGTCCTCGCCGGAGGACGCGTACAACACGGCGCGGGAAGAATTCACGATGACCGTGCCGCTGCCGTGGCGCCAGCCTGCGGACACCGTGGCCGCCGCGTCGCCGCCCTGGGCGCCCACGCCCGGGATCAGCAGCGGCAGCGTGGGGGCGAGTTCACGCACGCGCTCGATCTCCTTCGGGTAGGTCGCGCCGACCACCAGGCCGAGCTGGCCGTTGACGTTCCAGTCGCCCTGGGCGAGCGCGGCCAGATGCTCGAACAGGCGCGGCTGGCCCGGCACATCCGCCAGACGCTGCATCTGCCAGTCGTCGCCGCCCGGGTTGGAGGTGCGGCACAGCAGGAAGGCGCCCTTGTCGGCATAGCGCAGATAGGGCTCGACGCTGTCGCGGCCCATGAACGGCGACAGCGTCACCGCGTCGGCCTGGTAGCGCTCGAAGGCCTCGCGGGCGTACTGCTCGGCGGTGGCGCCGATGTCGCCCCGCTTGGCGTCGAGGATCACCGGCACGTGCGGCGCGTGGCGCTTGATGTGGGCCATCAGCTGCTCGAGCTGGTCCTCGGCGCGGTGCGCGGCGAAGTAGGCGATCTGCGGCTTGTACGAACTCACCACGTCCTTGGTGGCGTCGACGATGGCGGCGCAGAAGTCGTAGATCCGGCCGGCGTCGCCCCGCCAGTGGGTCGGGAACTTCGCGGGATCGGGATCCAGCCCGACGCACAGCAGGGAGTCGTTCAGGCGCTCGGCCGCCTGCAGCTTCGACATGAATTTCATGTGCGGTATTGTCCCGCTTTTGCTTGAGATCACATCCGGGGGCGGCTCCGGGCGCTGGGAGGCGGGAATGGACGTGTTGAGAACGGCGCGACTGCGCCTGCGGTGGTTCCGGCAGTCGGATGCGGCTTTCGTCCGCGGCCTGCTCAACGAGCCGGCCTGGATTGAGCACATCTACGACGCGCAGGTCCGCACCGATGAGCAGGCCGCCGCCTGGATCCGCGAACGGCTGGAGGCGCGTTACTGGCTGCTGGGCTACGGGTTCTGGGCCGTCGAGCGGCTGGAGGACGGGGAACTGGTGGGCCTGGCCGGCGCGATACAGCGCGAAGGACTGCCGCATCCGGACATCGGCTACGGCTTCCCGGCGCGGTTCTGGGGCCACGGCTACGCGCGGGAGGCCGCGGCCGGCACCTTCGACTACTGCCGGCAGGTGCTCGGCCTGCGGCACCTGCTGGGCACGACGGCGCCGGACAACCATCCGTCGGGGCGCGTGCTGCTCGCGATCGGCATGACCGACGAGGGCCTGCAGCAGACCGAGGCCCATGAGGGCGAGTCGCGGGTGTATTCCTGGCACGACCCGGCACCGCCCGGCGACGCCGAGGAGATCGCCGCGCTGCGACGCCGTTGGCATGCCGCGCTGCGCGGACCGGCCCGTGCGGCGCTGATGGCCTGCGTGACGCCGGAGACGGTCGACCGCGTGATGGCCAGCCGTACCGACCTGTCTCCGCAGGCGCTGGATCACCTGGCGCAGCGCTGGGCGCCGCTGGCGGACGATCCGACGCTGCGGGCCGTCCGCACGCCCGCGGGATGGCGGTTGGACGTGCCGACGGAGCGCTGAAGCCCGCGCGCGTGCGCAGGCGCGCTTAAGCGTGGCTGAAGTCGGCGGGGCGGGGGCTCGCCTATGCTGGGCGCCATGGACATTCCCGCTCATCCCGCCGCGCGCATCCTGCTCATCGAAGACGACGAACGCCTGGCGCAACTGGTCGCCGACGCGCTGGCCAAGGCCAACTACGCGGTGACCGTCTGCGGCGACGGCCTGGCCGGCGAGGCGCTGATGCGGCAGGAGACTTTCGAGCTGGTGCTGCTGGACGGCCACCTGCCGGGCAAGGACGGCTTCGACGTGCTGCGCGACACGCGGCGCGATTTCGCCGGCCGCATCGTGATGCTGACGGCGCGCGACGACGACATCGACCAGGTGCTCGGCCTGGAGGGCGGCGCGGACGACTACATCGCCAAGCCGGTGGCGCCGCGCGTGCTGCTGGCGCGGCTGAAGGCGCTGCTGCGCCGTGACGCGCTGCCGGCCGCGCATCCCATCGGCGAGGCGCTGCACTTCGGACCGCTGACGCTGCTGCCGCAGTCGCGCGAGCTGCGCCTGAACGGCGAGCCGGTCGTGCTCACGACCGCCGAGTACGAACTGCTGAACTTCCTGGCGCATCGCGCCGGGCAGGTCGTCAGCCGCGACGACATCATGCAGGGGCTGCGCGGACTGGAGTTCGACGGGCTGGACCGCGCGATCGACGCACGCATCTCGCGGCTGCGCAAGAAGATCGGCGACGACGCGCAGGCGCCGGTGCGGATCAAGACGGTGCGCGGCCAGGGCTACCTCTTCGCGATCGACTGATGGCCGCGATCACGCTGCGCGCCTCGCTGCTGCGGATGGCGCTGGGACTCGGACTGGCGGTGCTGGCGCTCATCCTGCTCGTCGAGGCGCTGGTGCTGATCGGCGCGTCCGAGGTCACCAACGACTACGTGCGCAACTTCATGCGCGGCACGGTGGACCTGCTGGTGCGGGATCTCTCGCCGCTCGATCCGCCGGCGAGGCGCGAGCGCGTGCAGCAGCTCGATGCGCAGTTCGACTATCCGGTGCGGCTGATCCGCACGGATCTCGCGAAACTCAGCGCGGACCAGCGCCGCCGGCTGGAGCGCGGCGAGGTGCTGGTCACCGGCTTCAACCGGCGCATCTACGCGGCGCTCCCCGGCGAGCCCGATCAGCTGCTGCTGCTCGGGCCGCTCGATTCCAAGCGGGCCGGCGAGCTGCCGAAGGAACTCGCGGCGCAGCTCGGCGTGGCGGTCGTCATCGCCCTGGCGGTCGCGCTGATCGCGTGGTGGCAGTTGCGGCCGCTGTGGCGTGACCTGCGCGGTCTGCAACGCGTGGCTGAGCGGTTGAGCGCGGGCCGGCTCGACACGGAGCTGCCGCCGTTGAAGAGCACGCTGTTCGCGCCGGTCGCCGCGGCGACGCGCGCGATGCTGGAGCGGCTGGCCGCCGCGATGGCGACGCAGCGGGAGCTGACCGGCGCGGTGTCGCATGAGTTGCGGACGCCGCTGGCGCGCTTGCGATTCGCGGTGGATGCGCTCGTCGACGAGGACGACCGCGATCGGCGCGAGCAGGCGGTGATGGCGTGTGAGCGGGACATCGCCGAGCTCGATGAACTCATCGATGCGAGTCTCACGCTGGCGCGGCTCGACATGGGCGCGCTGCAGCCGAATGTGATGCAAGGCAATCTGGGCGACATGCTGACGAAGGAGGCGGCGTCGCTGGCGCCCTTGCTCGACGGCAAGGCGCTGGACACCGATCTGCGTCTGCCGGATCAGTTGCCCTTCGATGAAAGGCTGCTGCCTTATGCGATCCGCAACGGGTTGCGCAACGCGGCGCGGTACGCGAAGGGCCGCATTCTGCTGAGCGCGTGGGTCGAGGCGGGGCAGCTCTGGCTCGCGATCGACGACGACGGCGAGGGCGTGCCGCCGTCGCTGCGCGAGGCGGCCTTCGAGCCGTTCAAGCGCCTCGAACGCAAAGGGCGCGGCACGCGCGGCTTCGGCCTGGGGCTCGCCATCGTGCGACACGTCGCGCATGCGCACGGCGGCCACGCGCGACTCGGCGAAGCGCCGCGCCTGGGCGGCGCCCGGCTGCTGCTGTACTGGTCGGCCGAAGCGGCCTGATTTCGCCTGAATCGCTGACGCAGTGGGCGTTCTCCGCCCCGCGTGAAGCTTCGTCAAGCGCCGCGTGCGCGGCTGTCATCGACCGTCACACAAGCGCTCAACTCGCGCCACAGACGCGGCGGGGTCGAATTCCCAGAATGAGCACCACGTCGAACGAGCCTGATCACTGACCCAGGCGACCCGGAACGACAGATCGATCAACAGCTCTGAAGGAGTTCCAGATGAACAGCAACAACAACACCCGCCCCTCGATCAACGGCAAGAAGGCCGGTCTGCTGGCTGCCGCGACCGTCGCACTGACGCTGGGTGTGGGCGTGGCGCACGCCGATCCGGTGACCCCGTATTACATCGGCGGCGACGTCGGCAAGTCCTCGCAGCGTGTGGACGGCAATTCGCAGAAGCGCTCGTCGGACAGCTACAGCATCTTCGGCGGCTACAAGTTCAACGAGAACTTCGCGGCTGAAATCGCCTACACCGACCTGGGCAAGGTCGACTTCGGCGGCGTGACCGCGAAGAACAAGGTGTACTCGCTGGACGGCATCGCCCGCGCCCCGCTGGGCAAGGGCTTCGGCGTCTACGGCAAGGTCGGCGTGGCCTACGCCGAGCGCGACTTCAGCAACGGCCTGGGCGACAAGGACAAGACCGGCCTGAAGCTGGGTGTCGGTGTCGACTACGCGCTGACCAAGAACGTCTCGCTGCGCGCTGAAGCCACCCGCTTCAACAACCTGCCGGATGCCAACGGCTTCAACAAGAAGGACGATCGTCTGAGCATGGGCCTGGCCTATCAGTTCTAAGACGGCCGACTCCGGTTGACCGGTGCCGATTCCCCCCGGCACCGGCGCCTGACGGGGCTGCTCCGAGCGACACCCGACCCCCGATTCCCCGGCAGGTGCGAGGGCAGTGCAGAAATGCACTGCCCTTTTTTCATTGCGATCGGACAACCGCGATCCGTGTTCACGGTCCATGCCAGGACCGTCGCACGCACACCCGGGTCATGGGCGTCGTCGCCCGTTCTCGATGGAATGCGAACGCGCCGTCACCCGACGGTGTGATCCATCGAATCCAACTTCGTGGATCTCCTTTTCCTCATCGAGACCCTCGACATGAACAACACTTCTCTTGACTCGCGTGACCTGGAATTCCGCGAGCTGACCGACGCGGAGATCGACACCGTGCACGGCGGCGATTCCTGGGCCGGCACGCCCGAAGGCCGCGCCACCGCGGACGGCGCCGCCTGCGCGAACACCATCCTGGCCTGGAGCGGCATCGGCGCCACCGTCGGCGGCATCGGCGGCAGCTTCCTCAGCGTGATGGGCGGCTGGGCCATCGGCGGCGGCCTGGCGGCGCAGTACGCCAAGGCATGCAACATCACGCGGTGAACGCCGACGACGCCGGACGTCCGTCGGCGCCGGGGCTGCTCCGGACCGCGGCACGCGTGATCGCCGCGAGCGCGGGCGCGCGTCTCGTGCTGGCGCTGCCGGGCTGCTGCGCGGCCTGGTCGTACCCGGAGCTCTTCCTCGCGATCATGGGCGCGATGCTGTGGGGCGCCGTCGTGTTGCGGGTGACGGCGGTGTTCCTCGCGGCCGCCGTCGACGGCACCCGTCCCCGCGTCTCGCGCAGCGCCGTCGCCCTGCTCGGACTCGTGGCCGCCGCGATCGGCGCGGAGGCCTTCTGGGCCCTCGCGGCCGCTGCGCCGGAGGCCCTGGCGGGCATTGCGCTCGAGGTCATCGCCGGGGCCTGGATCGCCTGCTGCGCCGTTCTCGTGGGTCACCGCTGGCGTCAGCCCGCAGCGCCCGATCCGGACGCCTGAACGGAAGGCTTGAACGAAACCCTTCAACAGGAGGTCGATAGCAAAAGGGGGCAGTGCACGAATGCACTGCCCCCTTGTTGCGATCCGGCCGATCGACCGGCCGATCAACCGATCAGATCCGCTTCGCCAGCGCCTCCGCCGTGCCGGTGTAGTTCCCCGGCGTCATCGCCAGCAGGCGCTGCTTCTCGGCTTCCGGCAGTTCCAGTCCCTGGATGAAGGCCTGGATCGATTCGCGCGTGATCGCCTTGCCGCGCGTCAGTTCCTTCAGGCGCTCGTACGGGTTGGGCAGCGCGTAGCGGCGCATCACCGTCTGGATCGGCTCGGCCAGCACTTCCCAGGACGAATCCAGGTCGGCGTCCAGCGCGGCCTGGTTGAGTTCCAGCTTGTCGAGGCCCTTGGTCAGCGAGTCGTAGCCCAGCAGCGCGTAACCGAGCGCCACGCCCATGTTGCGCAGCACCGTCGAGTCCGTCAGGTCCCGCTGCCATCGCGAGATCGGCAGCTTCTGGCTCAGGTGCGTCAGCACCGCGCTGGCCAGGCCGAAGTTGCCCTCGGCGTTCTCGAAGTCGATCGGGTTGACCTTGTGCGGCATCGTCGACGAGCCGATCTCGCCGGCCTTGGTCTTCTGCTTGAAGTAGCCCAGCGACACATAGCCCCACACGTCGCGCGACCAGTCCACCAGGATGGTGTTGGCGCGCGTGACGGCGTCGAACAGCTCGGCCATGTAGTCGTGCGGCTCGATCTGGATCGTGTACGGATTGAAGGTCAGGCCCAGCTGCTGCTCGATCACCGACTGGCTGAACGCCTCCCAGTCCTTCTCCGGATAGGCCGACAGGTGCGCGTTGTAGTTGCCCACGGCGCCGTTCATCTTGGCCAGCAGCTTCACCTCTTGGATCACGGTGCGCGCGCGGCGCAGGCGCGCCACGACGTTGGCGATCTCCTTGCCGACGGTCGTCGGGCTGGCGGTCTGGCCGTGCGTGCGGCTCAGCATCGGCGCAGCGGCGTGGGCCTGGGCCATCGCGGTCATCTTCTCGATCACGCGGTCCAGCGCCGGCAGGATCACCTGGTCGCGCGCGGCCTTCAGCATCAGCCCGTGGCTGGTGTTGTTGATGTCCTCGCTGGTGCAGGCGAAGTGCACGAACTCGCCCGCGCCCTCCAGCTCCGCCTTGCCGGCGAACTGCTGCTTGATCCAGTACTCCACCGCCTTGACGTCGTGGTTGGTCGTCTTCTCGATGTCCTTGATCGCCTGCGCGTCGGTCTCGGAGAAGTTCGCCACCAGCGCCCGCAGGAATTCGCGCGAGGCGCCCGACAGCGGCTTCAGTTCCGCCAGGCCCCCGTCGGACAGCGCGATGAACCATTCGATCTCCACCTGCACGCGGCGGTGCATCAGACCGAACTCGGACAGCAGCGGACGCAGCGCGGCCATGCGCGACGCATAACGGCCATCCAGGGGCGACAGGGCGGTGAGGGCGGAAAGATTCATGGCGCGCGAGGGCCGGAACCGGCCATTCAGGGGGTGGGACAAACCCGGGGATTCTACAGAGCGGGTCACAATGGCGCCGCTTCGGCCCGCCGACGCCCGAGGGAGGGCGGCCGCCGGGCCCGCGGAACGGCATTGAGGGAAGGTTCGAGGGAAGGCATGCAAGAGAGAAGTCAACGCAGGGGCGCCGTCTGGATGACCGCCCGGACGGCCACCCTGGCCGCGGCGTCCGCCGTCACGATGACCCTGCTGGGCGGCTGCAAGCCGTCCGGCGATGCGCCCCGGCCGCTGGCGCCGGTGGAGGCGGCCTCCGCCAATCCGGCCGTCAGCGCCACGCTGCTCAGGCAGAGCGACGAGGTGCTCGCGCGCTATCGCCAGATGATCGTGCTGATGGACGGCGAGTCCGCGCTCAAGCCCGCCGAGCGCGACGCCGTGCGCGCCGTCGGCATGCTGCTCTTCCACGACATGCAGGACAGCATCCGGGCGCTCGGCGAGACCGCGGGCAGGAGCACCGACCCGGCCGGCCTCGCCGCGCTGGCGGAACTGCTGGACCGCGTCGAGCAGGAGCCCTCGTGGTTCGATGCCGACCGGCTCGCGTTCAAGGAATTCCTGGCGCAGCTGTCGCAGCAGTTCTCGACCTCGCAGAGCATCGCCGGCCTGAAGCTCGCCAAGCGCGCGGGCGAGGACCTGGGCGTGCTGGCCGAGATCGAGAACGCTTACGAGCAGGAGCTGCGCGACACCTTCGGCCGCTTCGCGCAGCGCGGCATCGTGCCCAGGCGCGAGAAGTGGACCGACTATGTCGCCAAGCTCAAGGGCCTGTACGCGCGCGACCGCATCCTGAAGGACTACGCGACCATCCTGCCGGACCTGCAGGCGCGTCCCAGCGTCACGGAGGGCCCGGACGACGCCACGCCCTCGACGGCCGCCGCGCCCGCTGCGCAGAGCGCGCAGACCGCTGCGGCCCCGGCCCCGGCCGCGACCCGCGGACCGACCAAGCAGGAACGCGAATTCTTCGGCCGCCAGCTGCCGCCCAAGACGGTGCTGCTGACCTTCGACGACGGCCCGCACCCGCGCTACACCGACGAGATCCTGGAGATCCTCAAGCGCTACCAGGCGCCGGCCGTGTTCTTCGAGCTGGGCCGCAACCTCGGCAGCGTCGACGCCAACGGCAAGGTCAAGCCCGGTCCCGGCAGCGAGGTCGCCAAGCGCGTGCTCGCCGCCGGCCATCCGATCGCCAACCACAGCTTCAGCCACGGCGTGATGTCGAAGTTCGAGCTCGCCAAGGTGCGCCAGGAAGCCAGCTCGACCGAGGCGCTGCTCGACGCCGCCGGCCGCGACGGCCAGGCGCTGTTCCGTTTCCCCTACGGCGCGCGCAACGACGCCGCGCTGGGCGCGATCGAGGCGCTCAAGCTGCGCTCGATGATGTGGAACGTCGACTCGCTGGACTGGTCGGACCCGATCCCGAAGTCGATCGCCGCGCGCGTGCTGGGCGAGCTCGGCAAGCAGCAGCGCGGCATCGTGCTGTTCCATGACATTCACGCGCGCACCGTCGAGGCGCTGCCGCTGGTGCTCGACCAGCTGAAGGCCGAGGGCTACAGGTTCGCGGCCTGGAAGGACGGCAAGATCGTCGCGGCCGACACGCCGGCCGCGGACGCGACGCCGCCGGATCTCGCCGGCGCGAACCTCTATCGCGACAGCGTGGCGCTGGTGATCGGCATCGACCAGTACAAGGCCTGGCCGCGGCTGCAGCATGCGGTGCGAGACGCCCGCGCGATCCAGGAGACGCTGCAGACGCAATTCGGCTTCCGGCCGGAGAACGTCACCACGCTGACCGACGGCGACGCGACGCGCGCCAACATCCTGCGCGCGCTCAACGGCATGGCGCGCAAGGGCGGCGACGGCAAGCTCAAGCGCGACGACCGCGTGTTCGTGTTCTTCGCCGGCCACGGCAGCACGCGCAAGCTGCCGAGCGGGCGCGACGTGGGTTACATCATCCCGGTCGACGCCGGCACCGACGACCTGCAGACCGACGCGATCGCGATGCCGCAGCTGCAGGAGCTCAGCGAGGCGCTGCCCGCCAAGCACGCGTTCTTCGTCATCGACGCCTGCTACTCCGGTCTCGGCCTGACGCGCGGCGGCGCGCCGGGCGGCAGCTCGAACTTCGTGCGCGACAACGCGCGCCGGATGGGGCGTCAGATGATGACGGCCGGCGGCGCCGACCAGCAGGTCGCGGACGACGGCCCGGGCGGGCATTCGGTGTTCACCTGGACGCTGCTGCAGGCGCTCTCCGGCAAGGCCGACCTCAACGGCGACGGCCTCATCACCGCGACCGAACTGGCCGCCTACGTGGCACCGGCGGTGTCGGCGATCGCGCACCAGACGCCGGCCTTCGGCAGCCTGCCGGGCAGCGAGGGCGGGGAGTTCATCTTCGAGCTCGCCTCCGCGCAGGAGCAGGCGCTCAGCGGCGACAGCAACCAGCTCGACGCCAAGGCCAGCGCGCTGGCCAAGCAGGCGGACGACGCCCGCAACGCGCAGCTGCAGCCGGTGGCGCAGGCCTCCGCGCCGACGGGCGCCGCGCCCGGCGCCCCCGCGGCCAGCGCGACCGCGGTGCAGGTCACGCTGAAGGGCCTGGACGGCGCGGACACGGCGATCGCGACCAGCGCCGCGCCGGCGCCGACCAGCGCGCGCATCGCGGCGCAGCGCGCCAACGACCGCGGGCTGCAGCTCTACAAGGAGCGCCGTTACGACGAGGCCGAGGCCGCGTTCACCGAGGCGCTCAAGCTGCAGCCCAAGTTCGCGCTGGCGGCCAACAACCTGGGCTTCATCTACTACAAGCGCGACAAGCCGGCCGAGGCGGCGCGCTGGTACCGCAAGGCGATCGAGATGGACGGCAGCCGCGCGCTGGCGCACCTGAACCTCGGCGATGCGCTGCTGCGCGCGGGTGACGACACGGGCGCGCAGGCGGCGTACCAGGCCTTCATCGAGCTCTCGCCGAAGCACGCGCGGGCCGCGGAGCTCAAGGCCTGGATCGAGCATCCGGACAGCGCGAAGAAGCCCGAACCGCCGCGGTGATCAGGGATCCCGGTCGTCGACCCGGCGGCCGGCGGAACCTCCGCGGAGGCCATCGGACGAGCGTTGGAAAGCACCGACGCCGGGCGGGTTGTCCCTGATGCGAGGGGCATTCCGCCTGCTGCTTAATCCGTCCTTTCCCGATCGGATGACCCGATCGATTGACCGCCTGGTCGGCGACTGATTACCGTTTTCGTTCGATGCTTTCCCTGGCTTCCGATGGCGTCGCACCGCGCCTGATCCGCGTGCATCAGATGGATCCCCTCGCCTGGGCGCCGCTGCTCGCGGCCAGCGAGAGCGAGGGGCGGCAGATGCTGCGCCGCCTGATGGACGAATGGCGCAGCGGCGCCAACCGCTACGAGCAGCCCGGTGAATCGCTGTGGGCCTGGATCGATGCGCACGGGCAGGTGATCGCGGTGGGCGGGCTCAACGTCGAGCCGCCGCCCGGACGGGCCGGCACCGGCCGCATGCGCCGCTTCTACGTGCATCCCGACTGGCGCGGCCACGGCCTGGCGAAGCGCCTGGTGAATGCGGTGCTCGCGAGTGCGCAAGGGCACTTCAGCCGCCTGCACGTGAACTGCGAAGGCGACGATTCCGCCACCTTCTGGACCCGCTGCGGCTTCGCGCCTATCGATGCGGCGCTCGATCCGATCGAGCGTCCCGCGCGCTACACGCACGTGCGGCTCCTGCCGCAGTTCCAGGCGGCCTGATCTCCGGATCAGCCCATCACGGGCTGACCATCCACGATGATCTTGAACTGCATCGTGGGGCTGAGCGTCTGCAGGCGATTCATCAGGGTGCCGTCGATCGGGACCGCCACCTGATCGATCTCGACCCGGTCCTTCGCATCCAGCCGGATCTCCAGCGTCTTCACGGCAAGGTCGCTCAAGGTGCGTGCCGTGAGCTGGAGCGTATTGGCGTCGCCGTTGTCCAGCCAGAACTGTTCGACGTTCTTGATGCCCGCGCTGAATCGGGTGAGGTCGAGGGTCGCCGTCCCCGCGACATACAGCGTGTCATGGCCCGCCAGACCATCGATGCGCTTCAGGTCCTGCTCGCCGGCGTAGCTGAGGACATCGTCCTGCGCCGTGCCGATCAGGTGCTGCATGGAAGGCGTGCTGTTGTCCTTGGCGAGGTAGACGAGGAATTCGTTGTACATCGCCTGCTGGTAGTAGGTGCGATCTCCAGAATCGTCATGCGAGGCGAGTCGCCAGCGGGAGGTCGTCGCGAACTCGCCCGGCGTACTTTCTTCGCCATGCGATGCCACACGATGACCGTTCTGGAAGATGGCTTCCGAGGCATCGGTGTAATTGAGCGCTTCATTCCCGGCTGTACGGTTGCCGCTGTGAATCTCGAAGACCATGTCGTTGGCACTTTCGAGGAGCGCTTCAGGCGCACCGGGGTTCCAGTCCAGCCGATGGGACTCGGAGCTCCTGACGTCGAAGCTGACCTTGTCCTGTGCTGGAAAGTGGACGCTCAAGCGCCCGCTCTTCGCTTCGCCCAAATTGAACAAGGTGCCGTTCTGCGTGCCCTCGCTCTGCACGTTGGCGTAGATCACCGCGCTGCGCCAATCGTCGGCGGCCAAGCCGGTCGCCGTCATCGTGTCGAAGTTCTCCCCGTTGCGGCCGGCGTTGAAACTGATGGCCGCAGAGGTGTCCGCCCGGGTGACGATCTTGCCGCCGTCGACGATGACGCCCTGAAGCGCAGGCACCGAAGCCGTCATGTCCCGCGAGTGACCGGACTGGTCGTACCACACCTTCACGAATCCCTTCGCGCCGGAGTCGCTCCCGACGAAGTCCAGCAACTTCTGACGATCAAGCTGCCCGTGGGCGTCGAAGCCGATGTCGAGCTCCTGGCTATCGGACGATCGACGCACGCGAATCGCCGGTGCATTCAGCTCCGGGTTCAAGTCCCGCAAGCCGTAGGCGGCCTGCAGGCGCGTGACGTCGATTTCATGGATCGTGCCGTCGCCTTCCGCCCGGCCCAGCGTGCCGGCCACTGGATCGTGCAGCTTGACCGAGACCCGCTCGTCGGTCTCTTTCAGGTAGTCGCCCTTGACCTTCAGACGGATGAGTTGCTGTGATTCACCGGCCTCGAACGTGACGGTCCCTGTCAGGACACCGGTCAGATCGTCTGAGGAGGTCGTTCTCTTCTCCGACTGGGCGGAATAACGAACGGAGCCGGGCTGGCTGATATCGCCCGAGCGTTGAACGAGGAAGACCAGCTCCCGCGTGCCCTCATAGGCTTCGATGACGTGGGCGTTCGAGGTTGAGAATGTCGTCCGCTCGGGCACCACCGGGTCCACTGGCCTCACCGGATCGACCGGGTTGACCGGTTTGACCGGGTTGACCGGTTTGATCGGGCTGACCGGGCTGACCGGATCGATCGGGTTGACCGGATCGACCGGGTTGACCGGATCGACCGGGTTGACCGGATCGACCGGGTTGACCGGATCGACCGGGTTGACAGGGTTGACCGGATCGATCGGCTTGACCGGATCGACCGGCTTGATCGGATCGACCGGCTTGACCGGATTCAGCGGAGATGGGCTTGCCGACGCCTTGGTGCTCGCGCCGACGGCGATGGCCCCGAGCAGGCCCACGACGCCGAGCCCGATGCCCGCTTCCACCAGCGACGGCAGAGGCGTCCGTGCCTCGCCATCCGCAGCGGACCCTCCCGCTCCCGGCCCCGACGTCGCGGCTTGCGAGCCGGTCGCATACCCCGCGGAGGCCACGGTCCACCGGCCGTGGTCTGCGTCGGCCGGTGCGACGACGTCCTCCGCATCGACGGGCGTGTCGAGTGCTTCGGCCGAGGCGTGCCTGGCGACAGGCGTCGGCGCGTCATCGTCTTCCTTGCGGCGACGACCGGGTGCCGGGCGGGGTGCGGGAGCGTTCTTGGATGCTGAGGAGCGCATGAGCGTTATTCGCGAGGGTCAATGAACAGCCAGACACTGTGCGGGCATGCTCAGGTTCCCAAAATTGCTCCGATAGATCGCCGGGCCCCGATCCGTGCTCATCAGTCGTGATGTCGTGGGACCTTTGAGTGAGTCCTGTGCCCTCGCCGAATATCACACCGCCGGAGTCCGCTCGCCGGACGCCGGTGGGCTCAGCCGGACTTCGGCGGCCAATGCTTCGCGCACACCGCGGCGACCTGCGGCGTCGCCTCGATGCGTTGAAGCAGCGCGAAAAACTCTGGCCGGTTCGCTTCCAGATGCTTGCGCGCGCCCGACCACTTAGACACGATCACCGCCATCGCGTCGAGCGCGCCCGGCGTGCCGCCGCTGAGCCAGGGCTGTCCGGGGAACATGTCCGCGAAGATCTCCCAATGCTTGTGCAGCCGCGCCTTGGTGCCGGCGACGATGGCGTCCCGGTCGTCCTTGTCGGTGCGGGTGGAGTAGCGCTCGGGGTAGTCGATGACGCTGATGCAGCTGTAGCAGTTGGCCGCGATGTAGACGAGGCCGCGCAGGATCTGGTCGCGTCGTGGCGAGCTGTCGCCGAGCATCCCCGCATCCGGGAACCGCAGCCCGAGGTGCATCAGGATGGCGCCGCTTTCGGTCAGCACGTCGCCTTCGGGCGTGCGCAGCGTCGGGATCTGCATCAACGGATTCAGCGCGCGCAGCGCGTCCTGCGCCGACGCGTCCTCCCACGAGGACGCGTGCACGGTCCGGTACGCCTGACCGCACCAGCGCAGGCCGATCTCGACGATCGCCGAGCCGGAACCCTGTGTGCCGTAGAGGACGTAGCCGATGTCGGAAGCCGAGGGGGAAGCGCTCATCACGATCTCCGCGGAAGTGGAGCGGAGAGTGTAGGAGCGCCTGTCAGCGTTCGAAGAACCGCATCCGCTCCTCGTCCGCGGGGTGCGAGTTGAAGGCGATGCGCAGCAGCGCGTCGGCGCCCGCCTTGGCCTGTTCGCCGACCTCGCGACCGAGACGCCTGGGCTCGGAGGCGCGGTCGGCGCGTGCCTTCGCGGAACGCTGCGCTCGCCAGTCGCCGATGCGCTCGAACAGCACCAGCATCGCCCGCGGCGACCGCCCGCTGTCGACGAGCAACCGCTTGGCCTGCACGTCGGCCGCGCGTTCGAAGTCGCGCGAATAGCTCGCCTGCATCAGCACCGCCGGCGCGCCCGCCAGCAGACTGGAGAAGTCGCCCACGGCGAAACCGAGCAGCACGCCCATCAGGCTGGCCCGCATCGTGAGCCGCAGGCCGTGTTGTTCGCGGACGTGGCCCAGCTCGTGCGCCAGCACGCCGAGCACCGCGTCGGGCTCGTCGCCCAGCAGTGTCAGCAGTTCGTCGGTGACGACGATGTGCCCGCCCGGCAGCGCGAAGGCGTTCGGGCCAAGGCGCTTGCCCGCGTCGCGGAAGTGCAGTTCGTACGGCGTCGATTCGGCCGGCTGGCTCGCGACCATCGCGGCGAAGCGTTCGCGCCACCGCTGCTGTTCGTGCGCGGGGACCTGGCTCGGCTTGAGCATCAAACTGTCGACCTGTTCCATCGCGCCGTCGCCGATCGATTGCTCGATGGACGCGGGCAGATGCCGCGCGATCACGTCCGCCGCCGCGGGCACGCCCCAGTGCCAGGTCGCGCCTCCGACGGCCACGACGACCGTCAGCGCCACGAGCGAATGCCGCCAGCTGGAGAACCAGCGCGCCGCGAGCCCGCCGCCGAGCCCGCGCCCCTGCGTCGCGGCATCGGCCCAGTCGTCCCAGTCGGCGGCGTCACGGGCCATCAGCACGCCGCCGTCGGGCAATTGCGCCTGCCGCTGGCCGTGGCGCGTGCGCTCCGGCCATTGCACGTCGCGGACCGGATAGCGGCGCTCGACGCCTTCCAGGTCCTGGTCGTGGACGACGAGCTGTTCGCGATCCAGCCAGAGCCGGACCGGCCGCGCGCGGGCGCTGCGGCCGTCGAACCAGTCCGCCTGGAGCGTCGCCGGTCCGTCCGCCATCACAGGCCCATGTCGATGCCGAAGAAGTCGCCGGCGAACTCGCCGGTGGCGTCCTGGTTGGCGCCGGCTTCGCCGGCCACCCAGGTCTCCGGATCGCCGTCCATCGTGAGGCTGACCGCCTCCAGCCGCAGGCGCGTGGTGTGCACGACCGCGAACGGACGGTACAGCCCAAGCGTGATCGCCATCAGCAGCCAGTTCTTCAGCGTCAGGACCGCCAGCGCGCGCATGCGCAGCTGGCTGGTGAACGACAGATCGTCGGAGGTTGTGCCGTTCCAGACCATGTTCTGCAGCCGGGCGGTGAAGAACGGGCCGACGACCACGAAATAGGCCAGGTAGCCCAACGCGATCGACACGATCATCGCCACCCCGGCGACCGCCGAGCGGCCCGAAAACGCGGTGACGCCCATGGTCAGCAGCAGGACGAGCGTGACCGCCGCGGTGACCAGCAGCCCGAGGCCGAAGGCCTTCAGGCTCAGCCAGTAGACCGCGCCGGTGGGCAGGCGCAGCTCCCCCTGCTGCGACGCGATGCGATAGCCGTTGTGCTGGTAGCGTTTGGCGGCCGCGATGATCCAGGGGGTCGCGAGCAGACCAGCGAGCATCGCACCGTTGATGATCCACATCACCTGGCTGAAGACGTTCACGAAGGCCTGGGGATCGCGCTTGAAACCCTCCAGGTAGACCTGGGTCAGGAGGATGGCGCCGCTCATGCACCAGATCGGCAGGAAGGGGGCGTAAGCGCCCTTCAGCGAGCCGGTGAAGCCCAGGCGCAGGCCGCGCCAGCCGGTGTTGCCGAGACGGAACTGCATGCCGGCGCGCCACAGCGCGGGCCAGATCGCGGCCATGAGGGCGAAGGCGACCAGTCCCGCCACCGGCGAGAAGCGTCCCGCCGCCGAATACACGCCGCCCAGCACCAGCAGCAGCACATGGCCGCGGAACATCTTCCACGGATCGCCGTGGAAGGACAGCGCGTGGCCGTCGACCAGCGTGTTGGCGTAGAAGTAGCGGATGCGCCGCGCCTTCGCGAACGGCCAGTACAGGCTGGCCGTGACGATGGTCAACAGCAGGTTGACGATCCAGATCCGGAAGTATTCGCTGCCCGACCCGGTGAACCGGATCTCCAGCTTGCGCTTGCGGTACTCCGACAACGGCCATCCGGTCAAACCGCCGGTCGCCGCCCCCTCCTCATGGTGCTGCATGGTTTCCCTCTCTCTGTCGCTGTGGTGGCCGGTCTCCTGCGGAGCCGGTCCGTCTTGTGGGCGCTCCGCTTGCCGGAGTCGCCGTCATCGGCCCTCCGGCCGTGACATCGCTGTTCCCGCCTTTTGTCTATTGACAGGACGTGACGGGCGGGAGTGTGCGTCACCGGCGCAGGGGACGGCAATACACCCAAATGAGGGCTGCGCCACTGTCGCGTCCGGGAGTCAGTCCCCGGAGTCGACTCGCTAGAATCCCCCGACACCATGAAGCTCATCGGATCCCTCACCAGCCCCTACGTCCGCAAGGTCCGCGTCGTCATGGCGGAGAAGAAGCTCGACTACCAGTTCGAGCTGGAAGACGTCTGGGGCAGCGACAACATCCTCAAGATCAACCCGCTCGGCAAGGTGCCGTGCCTGGTGATGGAGGGGCAGGATTCGATCACCGGCGCGGTGTTCGACTCGCGCGTCATCGTGGAGTACGTCGACACGCTGTCGCCGGTCGGCCGCTTGATCCCCGAACGCGGCCGCGAGCGCTGCGAGGTGCGCACCTGGGAAGCCCTGGCCGACGGCTTGATCGACGCGTGCGTCGCCGCGCGCCTGGAGCACACCTGGTCCGGCCGCGCGCCCGCCGAGCGCAGCGACGCCTGGGTCGATCGCCAGATGAACAAGGTCCTGGCCTCGTTACAGGCGATGGCCAACGGGCTGGGCGAGAAGCACTGGTGCTCGGGCAACCACTTCACGCTCGCCGACATCGCGCTCGGCTGCGCGCTGGGCTACCTGGACTTCCGCTTCGCCCAGATCGACTGGCGCGCCGCGCATCCCAACCTCGCGAAGCACTTCGACAAGCTCATGACGCGTCAGAGCTTCCAGGACACGGTGCCGCCGGCGAACGCCTGATCCGCTGACTTCCCGCCGACGTTTCCAACTGGCCCCACAATCGACCGGTCCGGCGGGAGATCGATCCTGATCCCCGCTGTCCTGATATTCCATTGACGGATCCCGGGAGGATTGGATGGGTGTGAAGCGGGTGCTGGCGCCGGTCGGGCGCTTTTTCGGTGGCGTGTGGTGGTTCCTGAACGGCACGCGGCGCGTGATGTTCACGCTGCTGTTCTGGGTGATCCTGATCGCCCTGATCTGGGCGGCGGTGCATGGCGGCAAGCCTTTGCAGGACAAGACGACGCTGGTGCTGGACATCCGCGGCGATGTCGTCGAGCAGTTCTCCGGCTCGCCGCGCGAACAGGCGATCGCGCAGATCAAGGGCGAGGCCCGCGCCCAGACGCGGCTGCGCGACATCCTGCGCGCGCTGGACGCGGCGGCCAAGGATGACCACATCGTGCAGGTCGTGCTGAACCTCGACCAGATGGGCAGCGCCACGCCGGCCGCCCTGCATGAGATCGAAGCCGCGCTGACCCGCTTCAAGGCCAGCAAGAAGCCGGTGGTCGCCGCCGGGCTGGCCTTCGACCAGCGCTCGTACTACCTCGCCGCGCAGGCCACCGAGGTCTACGTCCACCCGATGGGCGGCGTGCTGATCGAGGGCTACGGCCGCTACCGCAACTACTACAAGGACGCGCTGGACCGCGTGGGCATCTCGCCCAACGTGCTGCGTGTCGGCACGTACAAGAACGCGGTCGAGCCCTACTTCGCCAACGGCCCGTCGCCCGCGACGATGGAAGCCGACGCCTATCTGTACGACGAGCTCTGGGCCCGATACCAGACCGGCGTCGAGACGGCGCGCAAGCTGCCCAAGGGGTCCATCCAGCGCGCGATCGACGAGCTGCCGGAGCGCCTGAAGGCCGTGGGGGGCGATCCCGGCAAGTTCGTGCTGGCCGAGAAGCTGGTCGACGGCCTGAAGACCGAGGACGAGGTCGAGGCGCTGCTGGAAAAGCGCGGCGCCAAGGATGAGAAGCGCCTGCGCCAGATCGGCCTGGGCGCCTATGTCGCGCAACTGCCGCCCACGCTGCCCAAGCCTGAAGGCCAGGTCGGCGTGATCGTGGCCGAAGGCGAGATCGTCGACGGCAGCGCCGGACCCGGCAAGATCGGCGGCGAGTCGATGTCCAAGCTGATCCGCCAGGCGCGCGAGGACGAGAAGATCAAGGCCGTCGTGCTGCGCGTGAACTCGCCGGGCGGCAGCGCGTTCGCCTCCGAGCTGGTGCGCCGCGAGCTGGAACTGACGCGCGCGGTCGGCAAGCCGGTCGTCGTGTCCATGGGCGGCGTGGCGGCCTCGGGCGGGTACTGGATCTCGATGTCGTCGGACGAGGTGATCGCCGACGCGTCGACGATCACCGGTTCGATCGGCGTGTTCGGCATGCTGCCCACCGGCGAGAAGCTGCTGGACAAGCTGTCCATCCACACCGGCGGCTACACGACCACCTGGCTGGCCAACGGCTATGACCCGCGCCGTCCGCTGGATCCGCGCATGGCGCAGGTGGTGCAGTCCTCCATCGAGCACATCTACGCCGACTTCACCGGCAAGGCGGCGCAGGCGCGCAAGAAGTCCTCGCAACAGATCGACGCCGTCGGCCAGGGTCGCGTGTGGACGGGCTCGCAGGCGCTGGAGCGCGGGCTGGTCGACAGAAATGGTCTGCTGGCCGACGCGATCGCCAGCGCCGCCAAGCGCGCCAAGCTGGGCGACGAGCCCACCGTGCGCTACGTCGAACCCGACCGCAGCACCGTCGACCGTCTGCTGTCGAGCATGGGCGACGCGGCGGCGCCGTCGCTGCGCGGCATGGTCATGCACGCGCTGGGCGGTATCCCCGCGATGCCGGCATTGCCGGCGCCCCTGCGCGACGCGCAGGTCGACATCACCTGGCTGGCCGAACAGGCCGAGGCCGGTCCGGCGGGCTCGAAGCCGCCGGTGCGCGCGATCGTCCACTGCCTCTGCACGGCGCCGTAGCTATACTTCTCCCCGATGGCGCCGATTTGTCCGGCTTGCGGGCGCCCAAGAAATGCAGCTAAAGAGGGACACCCGATCTGCGGATCGAGACCCGGTGTTCCGCTTCAAGCAGCGGCGCCGGGTTTTGTTTTTTGGGGTGTTCCATGGGATCTGTCGGTGACGTCACACCGCAGCGGCTGTTGTTCGACGAGCCGCTGAGCTTGCGCAGCGGCGCCCGCATCGGCGGGTACGAATTGATGGTCGAGACCTACGGCCGGCTCAACGAGGACAAGTCCAACGCGGTCCTCGTGTGCCATGCGCTGAACGCCAGCCACCATGTGGCGGGCACGCATGCCGACGTCGAGAAGAGCGAGGGCTGGTGGGACAACCTGATCGGTCCCGGCAAGCCGCTGGACACGGACCGGTTCTTCGTCATCGGCATCAACAACCTGGGCTCGTGCTTCGGCTCCACGGGGCCGATGCACCTGAATCCGGACACCGGCCGCGTGTATGGCAAGGACTTCCCCGTCGTCACCGTGCAGGATTGGGTGGACGCGCAGGCGCGCGTGCTGGACCGCTTCGGCATCCAGAAGCTGGCGGCGGTGCTGGGCGGCTCGCTGGGCGGGATGCAGGCGCTGGACTGGTCGCTGCGGTATCCGGAGCGCATGCGCCACTGCATCGCGGTGGCGACCGCGCCCAACCTGTCGGCGCAGAACATCGCGTTCAACGAAGTCGCCCGGCGGGCCATCATCACCGACCCCGAGTTCCACGACGGCTTCTTCTACGAGCACGGCGTGGTGCCGCGCCGCGGGCTGCGGGTGGCGCGGATGATCGGCCACATCACCTACCTGAGCGACGACGTGATGGAGGAGAAGTTCGGCCGCCAGATGCGCTCGGCGGAGTTGGGGTATTCGACCTCGGACATCGAGTTCCAGATCGAGAGCTACCTGCGCTACCAGGGCGACAAGTTCAGCGAGTACTTCGACGCCAACACCTACCTGCTGATCACGCGGGCGCTGGACTACTTCGACCCGGCGCGCGAGCACGGCGGCGATCTGAGCCGCACCTTCGCCAGCGCGCTGTGCAAGTTCCTGGTGGTGAGCTTCACGACCGACTGGCGCTTCTCTCCGGCGCGCTCGCGCGAGATCGTCAAGGCGCTGCTCGACAACAAGCGCGACGTGTCCTACGCCGAGATCGATGCGCCGCACGGCCACGACGCCTTCCTGCTGGAGGATCCGCGATATCACGGCGTGTTGCGTGCCTACTTCGACCGCATCGCGAAGGAGCATGAGCAACCGATGCCGGGCGGTGCGCCGGTGCCGGTCTCTCACCGGCTGCAGGGGGTGGCGGTATGAGCGACCGCGCGGTGATGGACATGATCGCGGCGCTGGTCCCGCCCGGCGCCCGCGTGCTCGACCTGGGCTGCGGCACCGGTGAGCTGCTGGCGCATCTGCAGGCGACGAAGGGCTGCACCGGGTATGGCGTCGAGCTGGACGATGCGAACGTGCTCGCCTGCGCGCAGCGCGGCGTGAACGTGATCCAGCTGAACCTGGAGGAGGGGCTGGCGATCTTCGAGGACCAGAGCTTCGACGTCGTGCTGCAGCTGGAGACGCTGCAGAACCTGCGCAACACCGAGGCGATGCTGCGCGAGACCGCGCGCGTCGGGCGGATGGGCGTCGTGAGTTTCCCCAACTTCGCGCACTGGCCGAACCGCCTGCAGGTGCTGGCGGGCCGCATGCCGGTGACGCGCGTGCTCCCGTACCAGTGGTACGACACGCCCAACATCCGCGTCGGCACTTACGCCGATTTCCAGATCCTGGCGCGCAAGTGCGGGCTGCGGGTGCTGGACAGCTTCGGCGTGCAGGACGGCCGTCAGGTCCGCGTGATGCCGAACCTGATGGCGAGCATGGCGGTGTTCAAGTTCGATCGGGATTGACGGTCGGCTCGCCGCGCATGATGGCGAGCGCCGCGTTCATGTCGGCCAGCGCGGCGCGGTCGATGGCCTGATCGGCTTCGACGATCGCCAGCGCCGGCTTGTCACCAAGGTGCCGGAACACGGGAATGGCTTCCTCGGCGCGGAGCGCGATAGCGTCTTCGAAACGCCCCTGTGCAGCGTAGCCGTCCGCGATCTTGCACTTCACCCAGGCGATGAGGCGAGGATCGTTGTAGACCCCGAGTAGCGGGATGACCTCGCGTCGCCGTATCCGCAGTGCGTCGTCCAGGTCGCCGCGTTGTTGCAGCACGTCCGCCAGCAGATCGAGCGTGATGCCGGTGGCGCGTTCGCCTGCCAGGTCAGGCAAGAGGGGCACCACCTCGTCGCGCAGGACGCGCTCAGCCTTCCGCAGGTCGGCGTCGGCGGGATGCTCGGTGGCGAGCAGGCAGCGGATGAGGTCAGCCTTGGTGAATGCCTGGAATTTCTGATTGCCTCGCGCCACGTAGGTGCGCATGAAGCCGCGGCCCCAGAGTCGACGAGCCTGCCGGATGTCACCGTGTGCGAGCAGGTCGTGCGCCAGCGCTGCAAGGGCACGCTCGTGTGCGTTCATGGCATTGATCCGTCGCAGAAGACGGATCTGGGTGCGTCGATGGTGGACCGCCTCATCGAAATGCTCCTGGGCCCTGCGCAGATCGGCGAGCCAGCCGTAGGCGTCGGCCAGCCCCAGGTCGTCGCCGGCCGCCTGGGCACGCGGAATCAGTTCCAGCTTCACCAGGTCCTCTGCGTCCTGCCAGTCGCCGAGGGAAGTCGTGCAGCGGATCATGTCTGCGATCAGATATTGACCCCAGCACGGCGAACCCAACGGAGCGCGAGGCTCAAGCTCGTGCAAATGCAAGCAGCGCTCGCCGAGGCGGCGTCGCTTGCGGTCCTCGTCGCGCTCATCGACGTCACGATGGAGAAAGCGGCCCAGGTCCTTCCAACGATGCAATCGCGGGAGCGATGAGGCTTCCTCTTCCAGGAACCTGAAATGTCCGACCCTCCAGGACCAGAGGTCCTTGGCCTCATCGGCCAGCAGGCGAAGCGCGTTCGGCGTCAGCCAAAGCAGCACCGGGCATCGGACGCGCGCGGCAAACGGATCGCGCCGCAAGTTCATGTGACCGAGCTTCCTCACAGTCGCGTCGTCGTCCACATCGAGCCATTGCTCCAGGCCCATGACCTGGATAGCCGAGGCTCCAGCGGATTGGTTGGCGAGATCGCGCTCCAGATCCATCCAGCACAGGTGCCGTGCGGAAGCCTCCAATCGTCGACTTCCCGGCCATGCTTCCTCGAACGCCAGCGCCGCCATCGCCCGGTCCGTGGCATGTCGATAAATCATCAGGAACAAGCCCCATCGGCCGAGCGCGGATTCCATGTATCGCCGGAGGCGGTTGAATTCTTCGGGCCACGGAAAATACGGCGCTGAAATCATGCGACCTCCATGACGGTGGATGGCTGCTCGATCGACGCGGCGTACCGATATCCCGCCAGGGTTCGGACAATAGGGTGGGACTGGCGCCAGGAGCCGGCGTTGTATTCCAGGAGGGCGCCCTTGTCGACCAAGTCCGCCAGCATGTCGTTGGTGCCCTCGTTGGTGCTGCGACGATCGATCCGGACCAGCGTTGCGTAATGCGCGTAGGTCAGCTTGTCGCGGAACTCGGAAGCGAGATCGGCGATCGCTGCGTCGACGGCGCTCGTGTCGACGATCGAGTTCTTCGTGTTGATGCAGGCGGCATGAAGCAGCCGGAGCAGATCGCGCAGATGCCCGCCCGAGAACTCGATCATCCGGTCGAGGACCTGGACATCTGCGATCAGCGTGTGATGGCAACGCTTCAGCACCAGCTCTCGAAGCGCATCGAAGGCCTCGACGCGTCGGGTGATGCCGTCCGCCTCCAGGATCTTCACCATCGGCAGGACGAGGCACTTGAACGTGTCCAGTCGGTGCCCGCTGACCTTGAGCGCCATGGGCGCCGCATAGACCGCGAAGCAATCCAGGCGAGTGAGTGGATTGACATCGTGGACGAAAAACCTCTTCCAATCTTCCGCGCGGAAGCGGTCCGCACCGTCGATCACGAAGAGGATGCGACGGGCCTTTCCCGCCGCCCGCAGCGCGAGGGTGGCGGCGCTCAGCAGCGTGTTCAGCGATACCGCGAACTTGTCGAAGGTGTTGCGCACGACAGTGCGTAGCGTGTCCTTGTAGGAACTGCCGACGCGCAGCGCCGCAGTGATCCGCCCGAACAATCGCGCAAGCGACGCGATGCCGATGCCAGCCTCCGCCTCGACACTCAATCCGCCGCTGACGTCCTTCAGACTTTCATGCGACAGGATCCGTTCCGAGAACCATACCTGGAAGTCGTGCAGTGCCTTGTCCGGGATCACCAGGCCGTCCTGCTCCAGATTGCGCATCAACTCGCCGACCGCCGCCAGCCAGACGTCGCTGAACCTGACGTCCTGAGGATCGATAAGGGCAACGAGGTCGACGTGGACGACCCAGTACCTGTCGGGGTGGTGGAGAGCGACTGCGAGTTGCCGAAGTTCAGTGCTCTTCCCGCAACCGACATGTCCGAACATCAGGACATGCGACCCCTTCGATCCAGTCGGCGGCAGCAGTTGCTCGCCGGGATCGAAACCCAACTGGGAATAGAAGCGCCAGGCGAAATCTTCGGCGCGCGCGGTGGTGGTCTGAACATACCGCTGGTCTTCGATCGGCAGGGCGTTCCCATAGTCCAGATGGCCCGACACGGACAGGCGGTGCCTGGGGGCACGTTCCAGCGCAGCAGAAAGCTGCGGCGACCGCAGCGGAAAAACATCATCGAGATCGATCACGCGACGCTCCCGGAAAACAGAAGCCGCCAGCGTCGCCGTCAGTGCGTCGCGTGTCTATGACTGGGATTTGTAGCCGCTAGCAGGAACGTCAGGTTTCGTAGCGTCCCAGCCTCACCATCGTCTGTCCGCTCAGGCCGGCGCGACGCGATGGCATGATCAGGACGCACTCGTCGTGCGGCGTGACCCATCGTCGATCGCCGTCTTCGGCCAGCGGCGTGCCGGCGTCCGGGATCACCTTCAAGTGCTGCGTGGGCACCAGGAAGCGGAACGCCGGCGTCACCGCCGTCACGCCTTCACCGACGCGCACGAGCCGCTGCTGTTCAGGCGCCGGCACACGCAATCGGGGCTCGACCCAACTCGCATCGACCATCGCCAGGTGGCGCAGGAAACGCAGCGTCACATCCAGCGCCATGTCCGCGCTCGCGGGTTCCCAGTGCGAGCCGCATTCGACCAGCACCGCCTGCCGCTCGCTGCGCGGATCGGCGAAACCGCCGCGATCGATCATCCGCAGTCCCGCCGCGTGGCCGGTGTCGACCAGCAGGGTCGCCGGCTGACCCAGCGCGCGCGCCAGCGGCACGCTCTTGTCCGTCATGCCGCAGATCGTCAGCGCCGGCGCGCCCGCCTCCTGCATGGAGTGCAGGTCCAGCAGCACGTCCGCCGCGTCGACGAAGGGCGCCAGCTCGCGCGCCCGCCGCAGCTCCACCGAGTCGCGCGTGCCGCGCAGCACCGCGTCGTCCCAGAGACGGTTCATGTCCTCGTCGACGCAACGGGACAAGAAGGGCTCCAGCGCGTTGAATCGCCCGAAGGCCTCGACGTTGGCGAAGGCCAGGAGCAGCCGGCCGCGCAGCGGTCTCACGTCCTGGCGCAGCAGCGTGTCCAGCGCGATCGCGCCGCACAACTCGTTGCCGTGCGTCAGCGCCACCACCATCGCCGTCGGGCCGGGCAGGCCGGACTCCAGCACATGCACGAACTCGACCTCGCTCCCCGGACCGTGCCGCCAACGCTCGATCGCCGGCGGCTGGAGCCGGACTTCCGGGTGGAAGGGCGGGAAGGTCTCAAGCAAGGCGGGCGTCATCGTCTTCGACACGTGGGGTCGCCCACGACGGGTGGACGTCCCGGTCGATCCTACACTCCGGCCCCATGAAGACTCTCACCGGCCATGACGGCCTCCCGCTGCACTGGCGGGAATGGGGCGCCGACCTGTCGCTCCCCACCCGCGGTACCGTGCTCATCGTCCACGGCCTGGGTGAACACATCGGCCGCTATGAAGCCGTCGCCGGGCGCCTGAACGACTGGGGCTGGCATGTCGCCGGCTTCGACCAGCGCGGGCACGGCGCCTCGGGCGGTCCGCGCGGCGACATCCCGACGCACGACAGCCTGCTGCTCGACCTCGCCGCCACCATCGACTGCCTGCGCGCCGACGACCGCAAGGGGCGGGGACCGCTGATCCTGCTCGGGCACTCCATGGGCGGCGCGGTCGCCGCCCGCTTCGTCGCCGGCGCCTTGGAGAACGCATCCTGGTCCCGGCCGGTCGACGGCCTGGTGCTCAGCTCACCGGCGCTTGATCCGGGGCTGTCAGCGCTCCAGCGGGGCCTGCTCGGCGCCACGCTGCCGCTGGTGCCGCACCTGGCGGTCGGCAACGGACTGAATCCGTCCTGGATCTCGCGCAGCCCGGACGTGGTCCAGGCCTACAAGGATGATCCGCTGGTGCACAACCGCATCACCCCGACGCTGGCGAAGATGATCGCCAGCTTCGGCGCCGAGACGCTGCCGCTGGTGCCGCGCTGGACCACGCCCACGCTGCTGATGTGGGCCGGTGCCGACCGCTGCGTCGCCCCCGCCGGCAGTGCCGCCTTCGCGGCGGCGGCCGCCGCGGGCGGCGCGGTGCAGGCCGTGTCCTTCCCGGACCTGTCGCACGAGATCTTCAACGAACCTGAGCGCGAACAGGTCTTCGCCCGGCTGCGCGCCTGGCTGGGCACACGCTCCTAGAATCAGTCGATTCAGCCCCATTCCCCAAGTTCCGCCCGGACCGGCCGCCCAACGCGACCCCCGACCCAGCCAAGGCGGCCCACCGGCCGCGCAGGAGAGCCACATGAACGCACGTGATCCGTCGTTGCCGCTGCAGACCGATGAAATCAGCGCCCTGGGCGCCTTCGCCGAGAAGGTCTGGGACCAGGAGATCGTCCCCGCGCTGACCGACTACATCGCCATCCCCGCCAAGAGCCCGATGTTCGACGCCGACTGGCAGGCCAACGGCTACATCGAGCGCGTCGTCCGCGACGCCGCCCAGTGGGTGGAGGGCAAGAAGATCCCCGGCCTGAAGCTGGAGGTCATCCGCCAGGAGGGCCGCACACCGGTCATCTTCTTCGAGCTGCCGTCGACCAAGCCCGAGAGCGCCGACACCGTGGTCCTCTACGGTCACCTGGACAAGCAGCCCGAGTTCAACGGCTGGCGCGCCGACCTCGGCCCGTGGACGCCGAAGTACGAGGACGGCAAGCTCTACGGCCGCGGCGGCGCCGACGACGGCTACGCGATCTATGCCTCGATCACCGCGCTGCTGGCGCTGGACCAGCAGGGCATTCCCCGTCCGCGCTGCGTCGGCCTGATCGAGGCCTGCGAGGAATCCGGCTCCTACGACCTGCCGGCCTACATCGACCTGCTCCGGCCGCGCCTGGGCAACGTGTCGCTGGTGGTCTGCCTGGACTCCGGCGCGGGCGACTATGACCGGCTCTGGATGACGACCTCGCTGCGCGGCATGGTCTCCGGCGTGCTCAAGGTCGAGGTGCTGACCGAAGGCATCCACTCCGGCGACGCGTCGGGCGTGGTGCCCTCGTCCTTCCGCATCCTGCGCCAGGTGCTGGACCGCCTCGAGGATTCCAAGACCGGCCGCCTGCTGCCCGAATCCTTCCATTGCGACATCCCGGGCGTGCGCTTCGAGCAGGCGCAGGCCACCGCCGCGATCCTGAAGGAAGAGGTGTACAAGCGCCTGCCCTGGGCCTGCGGCGCGGACGGCGCACCGGTGCTGCCGGTGACCTCCGACCCGGTCGAGGTGCTGCTCAACCGCACCTGGCGGCCGACGCTGTCGGTGACGGGCGTGGACGGCTTCCCCGAACTCAAGAGCGCCGGCAACGTGCTGCGCCCGTACACCGCGTTCAAGCTGTCGCTGCGCCTGCCGCCGCTAATCGACGGCAACGATGCCGCGCTCAAGCTCAAGGCGCTGCTCGAGGACAACGCGCCCTACAACGCCAAGGTCAGCTTCGTGCCGGACGGCCGCGCCGGCGCCTACGGCGCCACCGGCTGGAACACGCCGGAGCTGTCGCCGTGGCTGAGCCAGGTGCTGGACGACGCCAGCCAGGCCCACTTCGGCCAGCCGGTCGGCTACATCGGCCAGGGCGGCACCATCCCGCTGATGAGCATGCTGCAGAAGGGCTTCCCCGCCGCGCAGATGATGGTCTGCGGCGTGCTGGGCCCCAAGAGCAACGCCCACGGCCCCAACGAGTTCCTGCACGTGCCCTACGGCAAGCGCCTCACCGCCGCCGTGGCGCAGGTGATCGCCGCGCACCCCTGACCGCCGCGGACCCGGTGGACGGCCGGCAGGTCGTCAAGGTCCGCTGATCGACGCACAGCGAGGCGGCCCGCGGCGACGCGGCGCCCGCCCGGAGGAGACGGGATGGATCAGGTCAAGGCGATGCGGGTCTTCACCCGCGTGATCGACGAAGGCAGCCTCGCCGGCGCCGCGCGGGCCATGGACCTGGCACCCGCCGTGGTCACGCGGCTGGTGGCGGATCTCGAGGAGCATCTCGGCGCGCGGCTGCTGAACCGCACGACGCGGCGACTGTCGCTGACGGACGTCGGCGAGGGCTACCTCGAACGCTGTCGCCGCATCCTCAGCGACATCGAGGAAGCCGAGGCGCTGGCCTCCGCGGCGACCAACGAGCCGCGCGGCACGCTGCGCGTCCTCATCCCGCCGGCCATCGCGATCCATCAGCTGGCGCGACACATGGCGCGTTTCCACGCGCTGTACCCGCTGGTCAGCGTCGAGCTGGTCGCGCCGGGGCCCGTCGACACGCTCGACGAGAGCTTCGACATCACCGTCATCTCCACCCGCAGTCCGCTGCAGGGCGACTTCATCGCCCGCAAGCTGGCCCGCACGGAGGTGATCCTGTGCGCGTCGCCCGAGTACCTGGGCCGGCGCGGCAAGCCGCAGCATCCGTCCGACCTCAAGCAGCACGACGTCATGCTGCCGCCCATCCATGAGCTGACCCGCGGCGTGACCTTCGAGCGCTGCGGCGCCGATGGCCTCACCACCGAGAGCTTCTTCGCGATCCCCAGTCGGCCGGTGATGACGACCTCCTCGGTCGACACCAAGTACGCCTGCGCGCTGCACGGGCTGGGTGTGGCCGGGCTGCCGTCCTTCGTCGTCGGCGACGCGCTCATGGAGGGCGCGCTCGAACGCGTGCTGCCGCAGTGGCGCATCTACAGCTACGCGCTGTGGGCGGCGATGCCGACCCGCAAGTTCGTCCCGGCGCGCACCCGCGCGTTCATGGACTTCCTCGTCGAGATCTTCGGCGGGAAGGACGAGGATCCGTGGCTCACCGCCGCGGGGTGCCCGTCGTATCGGGCGGCGCAGGAGTTGCTGGCAGCGCAGGCGGCCAAGGCGGCCGCGGCCGGGGATTGAGGGCGCTCAGCGCAGGCTGAAGCCGACCTGCGTGTACTGCGGCTGCAGATCTTCGATCAGGCGCAGCAGCGGCGAGAGCTCGACGTAGCGCGTCGCCGTCTTCACGACGTAGGCGTAGAAGCGCGGCAGGTCCTCCGCGTAATGCGGCTTGCCGTCGCGGTGCTTGAGCCGGCAGAAGATGCCCATGATCTTCAGCTGCCGCTGCAGCACGGTCCATTCGAGACGGCGCCAGAACAGGCCGAAGTCCAGCGCCATCTCGTGCGGGTCCTCGCCGTTCGGGTCCAGTCCGAACAGGCCGGCGCGCTTCGCGCCTTCCCAGTAGCGCACCGCCCAGTCAAGCTCCTCGGCCTCTTCCCAGGAGATGAAGGCGTCGCGCAACAGCGACGCGATGTCGTAGGTGACCGGGCCCATCACCGCGTCCTGGAAATCGAGGATGCCGGGCGTGGCGAAGGCTGCGGCATCACCGCCCCCGGCGTTCCCCGCCGGGCAGACCATCAGGTTGCGCGGCATGTAGTCGCGGTGCATCGGCACGCGCGGCTGCGCCAGGACGTTGGCCGACAGCAGCGCCACCGTCCGGTCCCAGTACCCCTGCTGCTTCTCGTCCCAGGTCTTGCCATGGTGGGCCTGGACGCACCAGTCGACGAAGATCTGCAGCTCGCGGCGCACGAAGGCGTCGTCGAACAGCGGCAGCGCGCCGTCGGCGCGGGCCGCCTCGCTGGTCTGCCAGCGCAGCAGCGCGGCGGTGGCGTCGCGCATCAGCAGCCGGGGCAGGGCCTCGTCGCCGTGGCGCTGGGCCTCCAGCAGCGCCGCGATGTAGGACCGGCGGCCCAGGTCCTCCATCAAGGCGAATCCGAGCCCGACGTCATGCGCGATCACGCGCGGCACGTGCAGGCCGCGGTCGGCCATCAGCGCGCCGACGCGCAGGAACGCGGCCAGCTGGTTGGGTGAGGCCGGGTCGTCCATAAGGATCAGCGTGCCGCCGTCCGTCGTCTCCAGGCGCAGGTAGCGCCGGAACCCCGCGTCGCTGCTGGCGACGGCGAGCGTGTCCAGCCGCAATCCGAGCGTCTCCACCAGCGGTGCGGTCCAGGCGTGGAAGCGATCGGCGCGGGCGGCGTCGGGCCAGAGCGGAATCGCGGCGTGCGGAGCAGGAGCGGTCATCGGAAGCTGGGAGTCGCGAGCAGAGGCTCGGGCGAAGAAGCGAAAGGGCCGCTGCGCGAGCGGCCGCCAGGTCGGTGACAAGGCGCCGACGCGGTCCTGCCGGCGCGCGAGCCTCGTGGATAATGATTCTACAAACCCCCGGGCAGCGCGGCGCGATCGACGCGCGGCCGCCTGACCTCTGCAAGACGCTGCCCGCCTGATGCGCCCACCGGTTTCCCGTCCCCGTCCGATCTCGCTGGCCGCCGCGCTGGCGGTCGCGTTGCCCGCCTTCTCCTCATCGTCCGCTCAGGCGCAGGAGTCCGCAGGCCAGCCGCTGATCCTCAAGTCGGTCAAGCAGCTGCACCAGACCAAGCGCAAGGACGCCCGCCCCGCGCTGGCGCTGAGCGCCGACCGCATCACCAGCGAGATGGACCAGACCTCGACCGCGGAAGGCGACGTCCAGCTGCGCTACGGCGGCATGCTGCTGAGGTCCGACACGCTGCGCTACGACTATCCGCGGGATCTGGCCACCGCCGAGGGCGGGGTTGAACTGAGCCAGAACGGCGCCGTGCTGCGTGGCCCGAAGCTGGAGCTCTTCGTCGACAAATTCGAGGGCCAGCTCCAGAGTCCGACCTACTTCTTCGCCGCCACCGGCGGCAGCGGCAGCGCCAGGGCGATCCACTTCCTCGGCGACCAGCGCATGCGCGCCGACGAGGCGACCTACTCGACCTGCCCGGTGTCGGAAAAGGGCGAGCAGGACGCGGCCGATGCCGCCAACGGCGGAAAGGACGGCAAGGGCAAGCGCGACTGGGAACTGGTCACCAGCAGCCTGAACCTGGACTTCGACGCCGGCGAGGGCGTGGCGAAGAACGCCGTGGTGCGATTCCTCGGCGTGCCCATCCTGGCGGCGCCGTCGCTGAGCTTCCCGCTCGGCGACCAGCCCAAGTCCGGCCTGCTGCCGCCCAACGTCAACATCGACAACCGCAGCGGCGTCGAGTACAGCCAACCCTTCTACTGGAGCATCGCGCCCAACCGCGACGCGACGATCACGCCCTTCGTGATGACGCGCCGGGGTCCCGGCGTCGACACGCAGTTCCGCTACCTGGAGCCGGGCCACCGCGGCCAGATCGACTACGCGCTGCTGCCGCACGACCGCGTCACCGGCATCTCTCGCTGGGACCTGCGGCTGAACGCCGACGGCGACGTGATGCCGAACTGGACCTACAACGTCCACACCGAGCGCGTCTCCGACGACGACTACTGGAAGGACCTGCGCAGCCGCATGCTGACGCAGACGCCGCGCCTGCTGTCGACGGACCTGCGCACGCAGCGCGACTTCAGCTTCAACTGGGGCGAGATGCAGACCTATGCGCGGGTGCAGAAGTGGCAGCCGCTGCAGGTCGCGCAGACGGAAGACCAGTTCGCCTCGCCCTACCAGCGTTCGCCGCAGATCGGCGTGCGGCTGCAGACCGGCGCCGATGAATCGGTGCTGGCCGGCTACCTGCCCACCGGCCGCCGCGCGCGACTGGAAGGCGGCCTGGAGCTCGAATACAACCGCTTCGACCTGCCCGGCGGCGCGCTGGGCTCGCAGACGCAGACGGGCGAGCGGGTCCACATGCTCGGCCACGTGAGCCTGCCCTTCAGCGGCGCGGCCTGGTGGCTGATCCCGAAGATGTCGATCAACGCGGCGAGCTACCACCTCGACCAGGCGATCGACGTCACCGGCCGCCGCTCGATCGACCGCACCATCCCGACCTTCAGCGTCGACCACGGCTGGATCCTGGAGCGCAACACCTCGCTCTTCGGCAATGCGATGCGCCAGACGCTGGAGCCGCGCCTGCTGTACGTCAACACGCCGTACCGCGACCAGAGCGCGATGCCCAACTTCGACGCGGCGCCGCGGGACTACAACTTCGATTCGGTCTTCGCGGAGAACCAGTTCTCCGGCGTCGACCGCGTCAACGACGCCAACATGCTGGCCTTCGGCGCGACCACGCGCTGGATCGAGGACGAGCGCGGCGAGGAACAGCTGCGCCTGGGCATGGTCCAGCGCTACCTGTTCCGCAACCAGCAGATCACGCCCGACGGCACGCCGCAGACGCACCGCCTGTCCGACGTGGTGCTGCTGGCTTCCGCGCACTTGAACCAGGCCTGGTGGACGGACAGCACCCTGCAATTGAATTCCGCCGACGGCAAGGTCGAACGGACCGTGCTGCGCCTGCGGTATTCCCCGGGTCCGTTCCGGACCGTCAGCGCGTCCTACCGCCTCGCCCGCGGGCAGAGCGAGCAGGTCGAGTTCGCCTGGCAATGGCCGCTGTTCGGGCCGGATCGCAAGTCGATTTCCGGCGGCGCGGGCTGCGCCGGCGCCTGGTACGGCGCGGGCCGCCTGCAGTACTCGATGCGCGACAAGCGCTTCACCGATTCCGTGATCGGCGCCGAGTACGACTCGGGCTGCTGGATCCTGCGCATCGGCGCGGAACGCCAGGCCACCGGCCGCGCGGAAACCAACACCCGACTGATCCTCCAGCTGGAACTGGTCGGCCTGTCGCCGCTCGGTTCCAATGCCCTGAAGGTGTTGAGAGACAATATTCCGGGTTACCGTTCGCTGAGCTCCGAGCGCTCGGCTTTTGGCACATATGACTGAACTGCGTTCGATGCGACATCTCAAGCCGGTGGCGGCCACCCTCCTGTCCCTGACCGCCGCCCTGGCCGGCTCGGCATCCCTGGCGCAGACAACGCCCGCTCCAAGCGCCGCAGCCGCAGCCGCTGCTGCCGCTGCCTCCGCGCCTGCCGCGGCGGCCTCGACGCCCGCGGTCAACCGTCCGGTCGTCGAACAGCGGCAGCTGAAGCCGGGCGACTACATCGCGGTGATCGTCAACACCGACATCGTGGCGGCGTCCGAAGTCATCCAGCGCACCGAGCGCATGCGCGAGGAAGCGCGTCAGCGCGGTCAGACCGTCACCAACGAACTGCTGCACAAGCAGGCGGTGGACAGCCTGGTCGACGAGCGTGTCGTCGTCACGTATGCCCGTGAGAACGGTCCGCGCGTGGACGAGCCGGAACTGGATCGCGTCGTCGGCAACGTCGCCACGCAGAACAAGCTGACGATGCCCGAGCTGCGCCAGCGTCTGGCCGCCGAAGGCATCGACTTCAAGCGTTTCCGCGAGAACCTGCGCGACCAGATGCTGAGCGAACGCGTCCGGGAGCGCGAGGTGCAGGGGCGCATCCGCATCACGGATGGCGACATCGACAAGTACCTGGACGAGCGTCAGGCGGCGATGCAGGGCCGCGCGCAACTGAACATCGCGCAGATCCTGGTGCCGGTGCCCGAAGGCTCGAACCCGGCCGTGGTGGCCGAGCGCAAGGCGCGGGCCGAGGCCGCGCTGGCCCGCATCAAGGCGGGCGAAGACTTCGCCAAGGTCGCCCGCGAGGTGTCGGAAGACGCGAACAAGAACCGCGGCGGCGAGATCGGCC
The DNA here is from genome assembly GCA_004210455.1 of Rubrivivax sp. Classification (GTDB taxonomy): domain Bacteria; phylum Pseudomonadota; class Gammaproteobacteria; order Burkholderiales; family Burkholderiaceae_C; genus Roseateles. The sequence continues at coordinate 46,717 of SEFA01000009.1, forward strand.
TGCGCGCCGCGGACAAGCTGCCCGATGTCTTCGTCGACGCGGTCAAGGACCTGAAGGACGGCGAGGTGAGGTCCGAGCCGCTGCGCTCCGAAGCCGGTTTCCATGTGCTGAAGCTGGTCGAGCGCCAGTCCGGCAAGGCGTCGATCAACGTCGTCGTCCAGACCCACGCGCGCCACATCCTGCTGCGTCCGTCCGAGCAGCTGAGCCCCGAGCAGGCAACGCGCCGCCTGGTGGAATTCAAGCGCGCGATCGAATCCAAGCGCGCCACCTTCGAGCAACTGGCGCGCGCCAACTCGGAAGACGGCAGCGCGCAGGAAGGCGGCGACCTCGGCTGGGTCTCGCCGGGCGGCTTCGTGCCCGAGTTCGAGCAGGCCATGGACACGTTGCCGATCAACGGCATCTCGGACCCGGTGCCCTCGCGTTTCGGCATCCACCTGATCCAGGTGATGGAACGCCGCGACGTGGTGCTCGACATGAAGCAGCTGCGCGAGCAGGCCCGCAATGCGCTGCGCGAGCGCAAGTACGAAGACGCCTACAACGACTGGATGAAGGAAATGCGCGCCCGCGCCTTCATCGAGACGCGCGAGTGGCTGGACTGACCGGCCGGGGCTGACTTCATGGGACATGTCGCGCGCAAGCGCTTCGGCCAGCACTTCCTGACCGACAAGGCCATCATCGACGGCATCGTCGACGCGATCGCGCCGGGCGAAGATCAATCGATGGTCGAGATCGGCCCGGGCCTGGGCGCGATGACGCTGCCGCTGCTGCAGCGCCTGCCGGCGTCCAGCCGGCCGCTGACCGTCATCGAGCTCGATCGCGACCTCGCCGCCCGCATGCGCAAGCGCGGCGACGTGACCGTCATCGAGTCCGACGTGCTCAAGGTCGACTTCGCCGCGCTGGCCGCGGAGCGCGGGCGCAAGCTGAAGGTCGTCGGCAACCTGCCGTACAACATCTCCTCGCCGATCCTGTTCCATCTGCTGGGCTTCGTGGACCACGTCGTCGACCAGACCTTCATGCTGCAGAAGGAGGTCGTCGACCGCATGGCCGCCGGCCCGGGCACCAAGGACTTTGGCCGGTTGAGCGTCATGCTGCAGTGGCGCTACGACGTCGAAGCGCTGTTCGACGTGCCGCCGGAAGCCTTCGATCCGCCACCGCGGGTGGATTCGGCGATCGTGCGCATGGTGCCGCTGTCGGCGCCGGCCAGGATCGACGAGGCGCTGCTGAGCGAGCTGGTCGCCTCGGCGTTCTCGCAGCGTCGCAAGCTGCTGCGGCATTCGCTCGGCAAATGGCTGGACGCCCGCGGCTTCCAGGGCGAATTCGATCTGCAGCGTCGCGCCGAGGAAGTGCCGGTCGACGAATTCGTCGCGCTGGCGTTGGCGGTCCAGGGCTGAGCCAAACAAAAAGGCCTTCCGTCGCCGGAAGGCCTTTTGCATCGGACCCGAAGGTTCAGTCGTTCGTCAACGGATCACGCGGCGCTGAGCCACATGGACGTGTCGAAGGCGCTGCACATCATCGGCATGTTCATGCCGAAGTTCGGATTCGGATTCGCCTTGGTGCTCTTGAGCACCGGCTTCGCCTCGGGGGCCACTTCGGTCGCCCGCTCCCAGGAACCTTGTTCTTGAGAGCGGGCTACTGAAAAGAATAGAAGCACCGGAATGAGACTTTCCGCTCGGCCCAGAAATCGGCCGCCTCGCGGAAGACATCGAGCAACTGCTCACGCGCCTCACGATCGAATTTCGCATGGTCCGGCAACTGGTCCAGCACCACGACGAAACCCGGTTGCGTGCCCGACTTGTTGACCAGGTTGGTCATGCAGTCGTACAGCGCTTCCATGTTCTTGCCGAAGTGGGCCGGGAACAGGAAATTGCTGGCAATCAATTCCAGCACGTCCTGTTTGGTCTCCGCTGGAGACAGGTCGGCGTACAGGAAGTGTTGGCCGGCGTCCTGCGCGGCCTGCATCAAGTCCTCGACCCGGTAGGCTCTGATCGCCTGCACGATGTTGGGACGGACTGTCTGCAAAAGCATTGTCGCGTTCCTCCTAGATGGGGTTCCGAGTTCATGTCCAACCGTGCCCGCCGCCCCGGACAGAACCCGCTGGGGAGCCTGCAATCGTCGGTGGCGTGGGGGTGGTCAGAGAGGGTTAACCCTGAACTCTGAAACCGAGATGGTACAGAAACGGGCCCGAATGCTCAAGCCAGGGGGGACCAGAATGCCCTAAAAAGCGGCATTGTGAGCGTGCGCACACATACGCCGGAGGCTCTGCGGATCATGGCCGTCATCCCACAGAAATTCACTGGTGAGCCGCTACAAACTTTTTCTATAGGCCGGGGCGCAGGTCGGGTTTAAGGGCCTTCCGGCCCTTCTTCGGAGGGGCTCGGAAGGTCCTGAACCGAATATTCTTCGGTCCTCCGACGAGGCCGGTCAGCGGGCTGCGTTCGCGTCCGCGACGGTCAGCGCCGTCATGTTCACGATGCGACGCACCGTGGCCGATGGCGTCAGCACGTGCACCGGCTTGGCCGCACCGAGCAGCACCGGCCCGATCGCGATGCCGCCGCCGGCGGCCGTCTTCAGCAGGTTGTAGCTGATGTTGGCGGCGTCGATGTTCGGCATGACCAGCAGGTTGGCCTCGCCCGTCAGCGAACTGTTGGAGACCAACTGCTCGCGGTAATGGGGGTCCAGCGCGGCGTCGCCGTGCATCTCGCCGTCCGCTTCCAGCCAGGGCGCCTGTTCCTTGATCAGGGCCAGCGCCTCACGCATCTTGACCGCGGACGGGCAGTTGCTCGATCCGAAATTGCTGTGCGACAGCAGCGCCGCCTTCGGACGCAGGCCGAAACGCATCATTTCCTCGGCCGCCATCTGCGTGATCTCGGCGAGCTGCTCGGCGGTCGGGTCGTAGTTGACGTGGGTGTCGACCAGCATGACCTGGCGACCCGGCAGGATCAGGCCGTTCATGCACGCGAAGGTCTTCACGCCGGGCCGCTTGCCGATGACCTGGTCGATGTACTGCAGGTGCATCGCGGTGTTGCTCCAGGTGCCGCAGAGCATCCCGTCCACCTCGCCCTTGTGCAGCATCATGGCGCCGATCAGCGTCAGGCGGCGGCGCATCTCGATCTTGGCGAGCTGTTGCGTCACGCCCTTGCGCTCGGTCATCGCCAGGTAGGTCTGCCAGTAGTCGCGGTAGCGCTGGTCGAACTCGGTGTTCACCACCTCGTAGTCGCGACCCTCCTGCAGGCGCAGGCCGAAGCGCTCGCAGCGCTGCGCGATGACCTCGGGACGGCCGATCAGCGTCGGGCGGGCGATGCCCTCGTCGACGACGACCTGCACCGCGCGCAGCACCCGTTCCTCTTCGCCCTCCGCGTAGGCCACGCGCTTGTGCTTGGCCTTCTTCGCGATCTGGAAGATCGGCTTCATCGTCGTGCCGGAGGCGTAGACGAAGCTCTGCAGCTTTTCCAGGTAGGCCGGCATGTCGGCGATCGGACGCAGCGCCACGCCTGAGGCCTCCGCCGCCAGCGCGACCGCCGGGGCGATCTTCATCATCAGGCGCGGATCGAACGGCTTGGGGATCAGGTATTCAGGGCCGAAGCTCAGGTTCGCGCCGGCATAGGCGGCGGCCACGACCTCGCTCTGCTCCGCCTGGGCGAGCTCGGCGATCGCGTGGACGGCGGCGATCTCCATCTCATCGTTGATCGTCGTCGCGCCGCAGTCCAGGGCGCCGCGGAAGATGTACGGGAAGCACAGGACGTTGTTGACCTGGTTCGGATAGTCCGTCCGGCCCGTGGCCATCAGCGCGTCGCCGCGGATCGCGTGGACGTCCTCCGGCTGGATCTCCGGATTCGGATTGGCCAGCGCGAAGATGATCGGACGGGCGGCCATCGTCGCCACCATGTCCTGCTTGAGCACGCCGCCGGCCGACAGGCCCAGGAAGATGTCCGCGCCGGCGATCACGTCGCGCAGGCTGCGCTGCTCGGTCGGCTGGGCGTAGATCGCCTTGTCCGGGTCCATCAGTTCGGTGCGGCCTTCGTAGACCACGCCGGCGAGGTCGGTCACCCAGATGTTCTTGCGCGGCAGGCCCAGCTTGACCAGCAGGTTCAGGCAGGCGAGGGCGGCGGCGCCGGCGCCGGAAGTCACCAGCTTCACCGAGGCGATGTCCTTGCCCGCGACCTTCAGCCCGTTGAGCAGTCCGGCCGCGACCACGATGGCGGTGCCGTGCTGGTCGTCGTGGAAGACGGGGATCTTCATCCGCTTGCGCAGCTCGCGCTCGACGTAGAAGCAGTCCGGCGCCTTGATGTCCTCGAGATTGATGCCGCCGAAGGTGGGCTCCAGCGCGGCGATCACGTCGACCAGCTTGTCGAGGTCGTGCTTCTCGTCGATCTCGAGGTCGAAGACGTCGATGCCGGCGAATTTCTTGAACAGGACGCCCTTGCCCTCCATCACCGGCTTGGAGGCCAGCGGGCCGATGTCGCCCAGGCCCAGCACGGCGGTGCCGTTGGAGATCACCGCGACCAGGTTGCCGCGCGAGGTGTAGCGGAACGCGTTGGCGGGATCCGCGACGATCTCCTCGCAGGCGGCGGCCACGCCCGGCGAATACGCCAGGGCCAGGTCACGCTGGTTGATCAGCTGCTTGGTGGCCGCGATGGCGATCTTCCCGGGGGTCGGGAACTCGTGGTACTCGAGAGCGGCCTGGCGCAGCTGCGCACGTTTTTCTTCGGACGTGGACATGGGGGACTCTTCTGGTTGAAACCGGTCCGCCGTCGTGGGCCGGGTCGGGGATTGTAGGAGTCCGCCCCGTCGGCGGCAGTGCGGACTATGCGTATGCTGCATGTCGGAAGGGGCGCAGGCACATACGCGAAACTGCGCATCGCCACCCGCCCGCGGGGCGCCATACTGCCTGCCCCGCACGCGCCCCCCCGACTTCCGCTTGCCTGCTCCGACCATCATGCGGCCCGCCGCTCCCTTCCCCCCGATGGCGCCGGGCGCCCGACCGCGGCGCTGGCGCCGTGCGCTGCTGTGGGGAACGCTGGTCGCGTTGCTGCTGATCGCACAGACGCTGCTGCTGTCGCTGACCTTGAGCCATGAGGCGGCCCGCGCGCAGGAGGCGTCGGATCTCGCCGCCGCCGAGGTGACCGCGCGCGCCAAGCAGTTGATCGGCCGCGACCTGCAGGGGCTGCAGGGCCTGATGTGGGCCGAGGACGACGACTGGCGCGGCAACGCCGCCGCGCAGTTGCGCCAGACGCGCGTGCTGCTGCGCATCGAGCTGCGCGACTCGGAGCGCCAGGTGCGCCGCGCCGTCGACACGCCGTATGCGCCGCCGCTGTTCTCCATCCTCGCGCGCGAGCAGCTCCAGATCGAGACCGAACTCGCCTGCATCGCCGCGCTGAGACAGGGCACGCCGCTGTTCTCGCGCTCCTACTTCGTGCCGGGGCCCGGCGGCGACGGCATGGAGGTCGCCGACCTCTGCCTGCCGCGCGTGCGCGCCGGCGAGCCGCGCTCGTATGTGGTCGCGACCATGGGCCTGCGACCCTTGCTGGAGGAGTCGGTCTCGCAGGACCAGGCGCGGCGTTTCGAGATGTCCTTCGTCGAAGGCGACGGCACGCGGCTGGCGCGCACCGGCCTGACGCGCGGCACCGGCTTCTACCTGTCGGAGCGCCTGCTCGACCTGCCGGGCCTGAGCCTGCAGCTGCGCGTCGACAACGCCACCGGCCGGCCGCAGCTGATCCCGAATCTGGCGACGGCGCTGGTGCTCGGCCTGTCGATGGCGCTGTTCGCGCTGGTCATCATCCTGGCACGCGACACCCGCAAGCGCGCGCAGGCGGAGCACGCGCTGGCGGAGTCGCTCGCGTTCCGGCAGGCGATGGAGAACTCGCTGATCACCGGGCTGCGCGCGCGCGACCTGGACGGCAACATCAGCTACGTGAACCCGGCGTTCTGCGCGATGGTCGGTTATCCGGCCGGGGAAGTGGTCGGCACGGGCCGGCCGCCGCACGCGCCGCCCTACTGGCCGCCCGAGTTCACCGACGAGTACTGGCGGCGCCACCACGACCGCGAGGCGCGCTGGGAGGCCGGCCTGCCGCCGCGCGAAGGCTTCGAGACGGTCTTTGCGCGCAGCAGCGGGGAGCGTTTCCCGGTGATGATCTACGAGGCGCCGCTGCTGAACGCCGAAGGCCAGCAGACCGGCTGGATGAGCGCGGTGCTGGACCTGAGCGCGCAGCGCAAGGTCGAGGAACTGTCGCGCCAGCAGTCGGACCGGCTGCAGGCGACGGCGCGGCTGGCGACGGTGGGGGAGATGGCCTCGCTGCTGAGCCACGAACTGAACCAGCCGCTGGCGGCGATCGCGAGCTACGCGACGGCCTCCATCAACCTGATGGTGCGCGAGGCCGACGATCCGCAGACGCCGGCGATGGTGCGTCAGGCCGTGACCCGCATCGCCGAGCAGGCCGAGCGCGCCGGCCGCGTGATCAAGAGCGTGCACGACTTCGTCCGGCGCCGCGAGGCGGCCCGGGAGTGGGTCAACGTCGAGCAGCTGCTGGAGGCGGTGCTGCCGCTGATCCGGCTGCAGGCGCGCAAGAGCGGCGCGCGCATCGAGATGGACCTGGCCAAGGGCCTGCCGCGCGTGCGCTGCGACCGGACCATGGTCGAGCAGGTGCTGCTGAATCTGACCCGCAATGCGATCCAGGCGATGGACGGACCGACGCCGCTGGCCGACCGGTCGCTGGTCATCCAGGTGAAACGGCTGCAGCCGCGCTGGCTGAGCTTCGCGGTGATCGACCGCGGTCCGGGCATTCCCCAGGAAGTGGCGCGCCAGCTGTTCACGCCGTTCTTCACGACCCGCACCGAGGGCATGGGCCTGGGCCTGAGCCTGTGCCGCACGGTCGTGGAGCAGCACGGCGGCGCGATGGATTTCGAAAGCCGCGTCGCGCCCGCGTCGCCGACCGGGACCGAGTTCCGCTTCAGCCTGCCGTGCGAGGATGCGCCTGGATCGGCACCGAAGTCCGGGGTCGACCGGTTCCCCATCATTGGATCTGGAGAGTCCTCCGCATGAAGCCGCAGTCCTTGCCGATGGTCTACCTCGTCGACGACGAGGAAGTGGTGCGCGACGCGCTGGCCTGGCTGCTGCGCTCGCGGCGCCTGCTGTCCGAGGGCTTCGGCAGCGCCGAGGCCTTCGAGTCCATGCTGGACGGCCTGCCGCGCAGCGGGCGCGACTGGCCGTCGGCGCCCAGTTGCCTGCTGCTGGACGTCCGGATGCCCGGGATGAGCGGCCTGGCGCTGTTCGAGCGGCTCATCGAGCGCGGTCTGCTGGAGACCTTGCCGGTGATCTTCCTGACCGGTCACGGCGACGTGCCGACGGCGGTCGCGGCGGTGAAGCAGGGGGCCTACGACTTCGTCGAGAAGCCGTTCTCCGACAACGCGTTGGTGGACCGGGTGGAGCACGCGCTCGCGCAGAGCGCCGAGGCGATCGCCGCGCGCGACGCGAAGTCGGCGCTGGGGCATCGCGTCGGCGATCTCACCGAACGGGAACGCGAGGTGATGCAGCTCGTCGTCCAGGGCCTGCCCAACAAGCTGATCGCGGACCAGCTCAACATCAGCGTGCGCACGGTGGAAGTGCATCGCGCACGCGTGTTCGAGAAGATGGATGTGAAGTCCGCGGTCGAACTGTCCAACCTCCTGCGCGGCGACAATGCCGCCCATGGGTGAATCTTCTGCACTGGGCGAGTTCGACCTGATCGACCGCTTCTTCGGCCGCGCGGGGCGCGCCGGCCGGACCGAAGGCGGCGCGGTGACGCTGGGCATCGGCGACGACTGCGCGGTCTTGACGCCGTCGGCCGGCCACCAATGGCTGGTGACGGCGGACATGCTGGTCGAAGGCCGGCATTTCCTGTCGACGGTGTCGCCGCGGCGGCTCGGCCACAAGGCGCTGGCCGTGAACCTCAGCGACCTCGCCGCGTGCGGCGCAACGCCCAAGGCCTTCTTCCTCTCGCTGGCGCTGCCGCGCGTGGACGAGGCCTTCCTGGCGGGTTTCTCGCAAGGGCTTTTCGAACTCGCCGATGCGCATGGGATCGTGCTCGCCGGAGGCGATACGACGGCTGGCCCGCTCAACATCAACATCACCGCGATGGGCGAGGTGCCGTCCGGTCAAGCGCTGCTCCGCTCGGGCGCGAGGCCGGGCGACGACGTCTGGGTCAGCGGCACGCTCGGCGATGCGCGGCTCGCGCTGGAGGTGATCCGCGGCACGCTGTCGCTGAGCGCGGCGCAGTTCGACGAGGCCCGTCTGCGGATGGAAATGCCCGAGCCGCGCGTGGCGCTCGGACGCGCGCTGCGCGGTGTCGCGACGAGCGCGGCGGACGTGTCCGACGGCCTGGCCGGCGACATCGGTCATGTGCTGAAGCGTTCCAACGTCGGCGCGACCTTGCGATTGGCGGACCTGCCGCGCTCGGGCGTGCTGGGCGCGATGCCCGAAGACATCCAGCAGCTGTGCCTGTTGAGCGGCGGCGACGACTACGAACTCGTCTTCACCGCGCCGGCCGAGGCGCGCGAGCGCGTGCTCGAAGCGGGACGGCGCTCCGGCACGCCGGTGTACCGCGTCGGCGGCATCGATGAACAACCCGGTCTGCGCGTCGTCGACGGCGCCGGGCGTCCGCTGCAGGACCCGCTGCAGAGCTTCGACCATTTCAGATCATGAGCGCGGTTCGTCCGACTTTCGGCTTCATGGCGAGGCATCCCGCGCACTGGATCGCGATGGGCTTCGGCAGCGGACTGGCGCCGAGGGCGCCGGGCACGGTGGGCACGCTCTGGGGCTGGGCCGCCTTCGCGGTCCTGAACCTGTGGCTGACGCCGGCGATGTGGGGCGTGGTGATCGCGGCGAGCATCCTGATCGGCTGGTGGGCGTCGACGGTCACGGCGAGGAACCTGAAGACCTGCGATCCCGGCTCGGTCGTGTGGGACGAAATCGTTGCGATCTGGATCGTGCTGTGGCTGATCATGCCGGCGGGGTTCTGGTGGCAGCTGGCGGCGTTCGGCGTGTTCCGCTTCTTCGATGCGGCGAAGCCGGGCCCGGTGCGCTGGGCCGATGCGCTGTTCAAGATCGAGCCCGGCCAGCCGGTGACGGTGTGGCAGGGCTTCGGCATCCTGTTCGACGATCTGGTGGCGGCAGCCTGTACGCTTGTGGTGTTGGCCGGCGCGAGGGCCTTGTTGCACTGACGACCGGTCGCTGTCATCCACGGATGCCAGGTCGTCCAGATCCATCGACGAGGAGATCCCCATGCTTTTTCCCGACGAATCCGAACTGATCGAACGCATCGCCCTGGCGCTGATCCAGCGCAAGGAGCGCATGGGCACCGCGGAGTCCTGCACCGGCGGCCTGATCGCGGCGGCGTGCACGAGCCTGGCGGGCTCGAGCCAGTGGTTCGAGCGCGGCGTGGTGAGCTACAGCAACGAGGCGAAGACGGAACTGCTCGGCGTGCCGGCGGCGCTGATCGGATTGCACGGCGCGGTGAGCGGCGAGGTCGCCGAGCAGATGGCACGCGGTCTGGCGTCGCATGCGCCGATCGATTGGGCGATCGCGGTGACCGGCGTGGCCGGCCCGGGCGGCGGCACCGAGAACAAGCCGGTCGGAACAGTGTGGCTCGCGCTGGTGCACGGCCGCCAACGCGTGCGGGTGTGGAAGGAGCACTTCACCGGCGACCGGCATGCCGTGCGCGCCCAGACCGTTCGTGCGGGCCTGGAGGCGTTGTGTGATGCGTTGGAGGATAGAGATTCCTGATCGTCATTGACGATCCGGCAAACTCAGCGGCGAAAGATGGCTTCGATGTCGCGAGCCGAATGAAGGATTCGGTGGACATCGACTGTTCCCGAAGCAGCATTCACGGATCGTCCTCTGCCTCCTCAAGGAGGCGCACGATCATTTCTGTGCGTCTTCCAAGGCTTGGTATTTTGCGATCAGGCGATCGAAGACCTCTGCCGCAGGTTTTCCTCCGCCAGCTGCAGCGGAGGCCTTGCTGCGGGTGATGGAGTCCGAAAATTCCTTCAGTTGGGCCTCGCGCCAGGCTCGCAACTCCTCGCTGTCGCGCAGCACCTGCGTGCGCGACGAATACCTTCCGCTCTCAATCAGATTCAGCACGATAGCCTCCAGTTCGGGTCCCAGATCTGCGTGAATCATCTCGGTAGGTCCTGCAAAAGGAAATCGCTTCAGAGGGGGAGATCGCATCCCCACTCAGCGGGAGCAACTGTGAGGGACTGAGTCGCACGAGTGAGTGAATCAACCGAGCCCCGCGTTCAAGGCAGGCAAGACCTGTCCCTCACAGCCCGGCCAGGATGGTGTTCGCTTGCGCATCGTTGAGGTCGGGCGGCTGCCAGTCGCGGAGCCAGTCCGTGAATTGCTCCGCCGGCATCGGCCGTGACAGGAAGTAGCCCTGGCCCTGGTCGCAGCCCAGCGTCTGCAGCAGCGTCCATTGCTTGGCCGTTTCCAGTCCTTCGGCAACCACCGTCAGCCCCAGGTTGTGCGCCAGCTCGATCGTCGAGCGGACGATCTTCGCGTCGTCGATGTCGCGCTCCATGTTCATCACGAAGCTGCGATCGATCTTCAGTTCATCCACCGACAGTTGCTTCAGATACGCCAGCGACGAGTACCCGGTGCCGAAGTCATCGATCGACAGCTTGAACCCGAGCGCGTGCAGCTGCTCCAGCGTCTGCAGCGCGCGTTGCGGGTCGTCCATGATCGCGGACTCGGTGATCTCCAGGCACAGCGCCGGCGGCGGCACGCCTGCCACCAGGTCTGCCACCTTGATCGGCAGGTCCTGGTCCATCAGATCGCGCGTCGACAGGTTCACGCTGATGGGCAGCGCCAGGCCTTCCCGCTGCAAGCCCATCCAGGCCTGCGCCGACGCATGCAGCACCCACGCGGTGATCTGGCGGATGAACCCCGTCTGCTCCGCGAAGGGAATGAACTCCATCGGCGGCACCAGTCCGCGCGTCGGATGCTGCCAGCGCACCAGCGCCTCCGCGCCGGAGATCTTCTGACCGTGCAGGTCCACCTTCGGCTGCAGGAACAGTCTCAGCTCGCCGGCGTCGATCGCGTGCCGCAATTCACTCAGCAGCGACAGCGATTCCTGGCTTGCCGCGTCCATGCTGGGCGCGTAGACCTCGCAGCCGCTCTGGCCGCGCTTGGCGGCGTGCATCGCAAGTTCCGCGCGCGCCAGCAGCAGCATCGGATCACGCCCATGCTGCGGATACAGCGCCACGCCCATTCCTGCCGACAGGTCCACCGTCTGGTCGTCGATGCTCAGCGCCCGCTCGAAGTCGCGCTGGATGCGTTTGCAGATCGATTCGGCCAGCGTCGCGCCGGCGCCTTCGATCATCAGCAGGAACTCGTCCCCGCCCACCCGCGCGATCAGGCCCGCCTCGCTCTTCAGCAGGTGCTGCAGCCGGTCGGCCACCGCACGCAGCAGGCGATCGCCGAACGGACGTCCCAGCACGTCGTTGACATGCTTGAAGCGGTCCAGGTTCAGCATCAGCAGCGAGAAGCGCGCGTCGCTCTCCGTCATCCGTTTCGCCAGGGCCTGATGGAACTGCTCCCGGTTCGGCAGGTCCGTCAACGGATCCCAGAACGCGAGCCGGTTCACCTCTTCCTCGCGCGCGCGGATGCCCTGGCGCATCGCCTCGAAGGCTTCGGCCAGATCGCCGATCTCGTCGCGCGAGGGGCGCTGGACGGGTTGGGCATAGTCGCCCTGGCCGAGCCGGTGCGCCGCGCCGGCCAGGGCCTTCACCGGGCCGCTGATGCGTCGCGCGGTCAGCACGGCGCCGACGGCGAACAGCAGCACGCCGACGCCGCTCAGTCCCAGCAGCATCCATTGCAGCCGCCGGTAGGGGGCCAGTGCCTCGTCCACCGAGCGCAAGAGCAGCACGGCCACCGACTTGTCGATATCGCCGCCGTGCGCGAGCGGCTGCAGGCGGGCCTGGAAGAGTTCGTCGTCCAGCGGGATGTGGAAGGTCCGCACCTCGCGATCGGACGCGCCCAGCGTCGGCAGCGTCTGCACCGCGCGCGCCGTCGCCGCCGGGTCGAGCACCGAGGCCAGGACCTGCCACTGCCCCGTCTCGGACTGCGCCAGCAGCACACCCTGGATGCGCACGATGCGCTTGAGCTCCTGCAACTGGTCGCTCTTCATCTCGAAGCCGGTGAAGATCCAGCCGCCCAGGCCCGCCGCGCGCATCCGCGCGACCACGACCTGGTAGGCCTTGCCGTCCAGCAGCAGCAACTGGCTCTGCGTGCGGCCCTGCTGCTCGCGCGTGACGCCGCGGAGCAGCGGCGTCACCTTCGCCGCGATGGCATCGGTCGCCGTGACCAGCTTGAAGGCGTCGTCCGCGTAGCCGATGAACGCGGCGTCGCCGCGTTCGCTCAGATTGGTGAAGACGTCCTGCAGCATCGCGCGCAGTTCTTCCCCCTGGATGCCGGCCGCCACCAGCTGGCGCAAGCCGTAGTCCGACTGCAGCAGATCGGCCACCAGGCCGCGCTGCTGGTTGTCCTCGTCGATGAGCTGGACCAGGATGCGCTCGCCGGCCTCGAGTTCCTCGGTCACCTGGGCGCGGGCGTTGCGATCGATGCCCTGGTCGATCAGCGCGAGGTTGAGCAGCTGAACCACCAGCAGCAGCGCCAGGAACAACGCGACGATGCGCCCTTCCAGCCGCCGCAGGTTGAGGAAGTCCGGCCAGCGCATCGCGGCGTCAGTCCTTCAGGTCGACCTTCAGCACAGACGCCGCTCCGGCGCCCACCGTCAGCGGCTGCGCGGTCGGCGCGGCGTTGCCCAGTCGCGTCGCCCACAGGCGCAGGCGGTGATCGCCGGGTGGCAGGTTCAGCTTGACCTCGCCCTTGGCATCGGTGACGCCGAAGACGGGCGTGTCGACGACCACGATGTGGGCGCTCATCCGGTCATGGATGTTGCAGCCCAACTGTGCCACGCCCGGCTTGTCGAAGACCACCGGCTCCGACGGCGTGCCCGAATAGAGCTTGAGCTCGAACTTCTTCGTCGGCGAGAACGAATAGACGTGGTGCCGGACGGTGTCGAAGTTGGGGAAGTTCACCGCCGTGCCGGTCTGCACCACCAGCAGCTGTGGCTGGAACTGACGCTCGCGCTGGGCCATCTGCGCCGTGACGCCGGCCACCGGCCTGGCCGGCTGGCCCTTCAGCTCGACGGCGACGGCCGCGTTCGGCACCGGCGTGCCGCCGGCGTCACGGACCTGGATCGTCCAGTCAGCGGCCAGGGCGGCGCTGCCGGCCGTGATGCTCGACAGCGCCATGGCCCAGGTCGCGGCGGCCATCAGCAGGGGAGCGGGACGGAAGGGGCTCATCATCGACGCCAGATGCACGACAAGCGTCAACCATAGCGGGTTTTCTGGGCTGGCGGGCGCAGGGCTTGCTCCAGGAGGAGGGCCAATCGGCTCAGCGCTTCCCAGGGGTCCGTGGGCCATTCCGGATGGCGCAAGCCCTTGACGATGCCGTCGCAGATGTGCGCGGCGACGACGAGGCGCGTCAGCGCGGCGCCGTGCAACTGCGGCACGATGCGTTCGAAGAGGCGCTCCTTCGGTCCCCAGATGCGGGACTCCCGCAGGGCCATCGGCAGCGGCTTGCCGGCGGCCACCGCGTCATGGACGCGTTTCAGGCCGCGGATGTCCTCGGCCATCGTCCAGTGCACCAGCACCGCGGCCTCGCCCTCGGCCTTCAGGCCGTCGAGCATGCGCAGCACGCGGCCGACCTTGCCGCTCAGCAAGGCTTCGCTGAGCTTGAAGACGTCGAATCGGGCCACGTCCAGCACGGCCGCTTCGATGTGCTGCAGGCTGAGCTCGCCCTTCGGATGCAACAACGCGAGTTTCTGCAGTTCCTGATGCGCGGCCAGCAGGTTGCCCTCGACGCGATCCGCGAAGAACTCCAGCGCCCGCTGGCCGTCGGGACCTGCCGTCACCGGCTGCCCCTGCTGCTGCAGGCGCCGGGCGATCCAGGCGGGCAGTTCGCGACGTTCGACCGGGTCGACCTTCACCGACACGCCGGCGCTGTCCAGCGCCGTGAACCAGGCGCTGCTCAGCTGGGTCTTGTCCAGGCGGGGCAGGGTCACCAGCGTCAGCACGTCGGGCGGCAGGCCGTCGACATAACGCTGCAAGGCGTCCGAACCGTCCTTGCCGGGCTTGCCGCCGGGGATGCGGATCTCGATCAGCTGCTTGTCGGCGAACAGGCTCATGGCCTGCGACGCCGCGATCACCGACGCCCAGTCGAAATGCGCGCCGCTGACGATGAAGACCTGCCGTTCGTTGTAGCCCTGCGTGCGCGCCTCGGCGCGCAGCGTGTCGGCGGCCTCCTGCGCGAGCAGGGGTTCGTCGCCGTGCACGACGTACACCGGCTTGAGCCCCTTCGCCAGGTGGCCGGCGAGTGCGTCGCCCTTGATCTGCATGCGCGGTCCGTCCGGGGTCAGTGGGTCAGTTGGTCAGGTGCACTGCCGCCAGCCGGCGCATCAGCAGGCCGACGGCCTCCACCTGCATGGCCTTCTGCAGCGCCAGTTCTTCCTGCTCCTTGGCCAGCGCCGCGCTTTCGCTGTAGTTCATGTCGCGCGTGAGTCGCAGCTCGGTGCGCGGCAGCAGGATGTCGCCGCCCGGGGAGCGGAGCGAGTAATCCAGCGAGAGTCGCAGTTGCCATTCCGTGATCTGACCCGCGGCGGTCGTCGCCACCGAGGTCTTGTCGCGGATCTCGCGTTCGGCGTCGATGATGACGTCGGCGCGGTTGGGATCCTCGACGAGGCGCACGGTGCTGCGCTGCACCTGACGGCGCAGTTCCTGCGCCAGCGGCGAATGGGGGATGAAGCCGGTCAGCGCCAGCGTCTTGAAGTGATAGACCGGTTCCTTGCGCAGCTCGAAGCCGCAAGCCGACAGCAGGCCGGCGGCGCCGACAGAGCCCAGTGCGCCCAGTGCGCCCCGGGAAGCGAACGACAGCAGATCACGTCGCTTCATGCTCAGACCACCACGTTGACGAGACGACCCGGCACGATGACGACCTTCTTCGGCGCCTTGCCTTCCGCGAACTTCTCGAAGTCCGGGCTGGCCAGCGCGATCGCCTCGATCGCCGCCTTGTCCGCCGAGGCCGCGACCTTGATCGCACCGCGCAGCTTGCCGTTGACCTGCAGCATCAGCTCGATCTGGTCCTGCACGAGCGCCGATTCGTCGACCTGCGGCCAGGCCGCGTCCAGCAGCTCGCCCAGTTCGGCGGCGAAGCCGAGTTCCGTCCACAGCGCATGCGCGATGTGCGGGCAGGCCGGATAGATCACGCGCAGCAGCACCGAGAAGCCTTCGCGGACCGCGGCCGACTGACCGTCGGCCTTGAAGCCTTCCAGCGCGTTCAGCAGCTTCATCGCGCCAGAAACCACCGTGTTGTACTGCATGCGCTCGTAGTCGTACGAGACCTGCTTCAGCACCAGGTGGACCTCACGGCGCAGCGCCTTGCCGTCGTCGCTCAGCGCGGCGAAGTCGGCGCCGCCCGTCTTGATGGCGTCGGCATGCCGGGTGCCGAAGCCCCACACGCGCTTCAGGAAGCGGTGCGCGCCTTCGACACCGGCGTCGTTCCACTCCAGCGTCTGCTCCGGCGGCGACGCGAACATCACGAACAGGCGCGCGGTGTCGGCGCCGTACTGGTCGATCAGGGCCTGCGGGTCGACGCCGTTGTTCTTCGACTTCGACATCGTCGTCATCTCGTATTCGAGCGGCAGGCCGTCGGCCTTCAGCGTGCCGCCCGTGGGCTGCCCGTGCTCGTTGCGGATGACGTCGACCTCGTGTTCCCAGTAGTAGTTCTTGCCGGCGTCTTCCGGCTTGCGCGAGAACGCCCCCTTCAACACCATGCCCTGCGTCAGCAGGTTGGTGAAGGGTTCGCTGAAGCTGATCAGCTTCAGGTCGCGCATGACCTTGGTCCAGAAACGCGCGTACAGCAGATGCAGGATCGCGTGCTCGATGCCGCCGATGTACTGGTCCATCGGCATCCAGTAGTCGGTGCCGCCGGCGACCATCTTCTCGGGATTGGTCGCGTCGCAATAACGCATGAAGTACCACGAGCTGTCCACGAAGGTGTCCATCGTGTCCGTCTCGCGTTTGGCCGCGGCGCCGCACTTCGGGCAGCTGCAGTCCAGGAAGTCCGAGCGCTTGTTCAGCGGGTTGCCGCTGCCGTCCGGAATGCAGTCCTCGGGCAGCACGACGGGCAGGTCCTGCTCGGGCACCGGCACCGCGCCGCAGGTCGCGCAATGGATGATGGGGATCGGCGTACCCCAGTAGCGCTGACGGCTGACGCCCCAGTCGCGCAGTCGCCAGGTCGTCTTCTTCTCGCCCAGGCCCTTGCCGCCGACCAGCTCGGCCACCTTGTCCACCGCCTGCTTGTGCGTCAGGCCGTCCAGCACGCCCGAGTTGATGCACAGGCCGCGCTGCTTGTCGCCGTACCACTCGGCCCAGGCGTCGGTCGAGTAGGCCTCGTCGCCCACCGCCACGACCTGCTTGATCGCGATGCCGTACTTCTTCGCGAAGGCGAAGTCGCGCTCGTCATGCGCCGGCACGCCCATCACGGCGCCGTCGCCGTAGCTCATCAGCACGTAGTTGCCGACCCAGACCTCGACCTGCTCGCCGGTCAGCGGGTGCGTGACGAAGAGGCCGGTCGCCAGGCCCTTCTTGTCCTGCGTGGCCAGCTCGGCCTCGGTGGTGCCGCCCTGCTGGCATTCCTCGATGAACGCGGCCAGCGCGGGGTTGGTCTTCGCGGCGTGCGCGGCCAGCGGGTGCTCCGGCGCGACGGCGCAGAAGGTCACGCCCATGATGGTGTCGGCGCGCGTCGTGAAGACGTAGAGCAGGCCGCCTTGGATGGGCTGTCCGTCCTCGCCCGCGATCGCGTGCGGGAAGGCAAAGCGCACGCCTTCGCTCTTGCCGATCCAGTTCTCCTGCATCAGGCGCACGCGCTCGGGCCAGCCCGACAGGTAGTTCTTGTCCGACGGATCGGCCACCGCGGCCAGCAGCTCTTCGGCGTAGTCGGTGATCTTCAGGTAGTAGCCGGGGATCTCGCGCTTCTCGATCGTCGCGCCCGAGCGCCAGCCCTTGCCGTCGATGACCTGCTCGTTGGCCAGCACCGTCTGGTCGATCGGGTCCCAGTTCACGACCTGCGTGCGGCGTTCAGCGATGCCGGCTTCCAGCATCTTCAGGAACAGCCACTGGTTCCAGCGGTAGTAGTCGGGCTTGCAGGTGGCGATCTCGCGCGACCAGTCGATCGCCAGACCCATCGCCTGCATCTGCGACTTCATGTACGCGATGTTGTCGTAGGTCCAGGCGGCCGGCGGCACCTTGTTCTTCATCGCCGCGTTCTCCGCGGGCAGGCCGAACGCGTCCCAGCCCATCGGCATCAGCACGTTGTAGCCCTTCATGCGCAGCTGTCGCGTCAACATGTCGTTGATCGTGTAGTTGCGGACATGGCCCATGTGCAGCTTGCCGCTCGGGTAGGGCAGCATGGAGCAGGCGTAGAACTTCGGCTTGGACGCGTCCTCGACGACGCGGTAGGCGTCGCGGGCGTTCCAGTGATCGCGGGCGGCCTGTTCGACCTCGGAGGGGGCGTATTTCTCGTTCATGGTGGCTCGGGCAACGTAGCCGTCGATTGTAGGAGGCTGCGCGCGACCGTCCCATCCTCTGTGGGAGGGCCACCTTGCGGGGGAGCAATCAGCGCTTCGGGGGTGTCGCGGCGCCTCTGTCAGGCGCTGAGCCGTCGGACTTTTCGCCGGTCTTGCCGGTCTCGTCGGTTTCGCCGGCTTCGGCGACGAACGCGATCCGGTTCAGCCCGGCCTTCTGCGCCCAGCCGATCAATTGCGCGACCTTCCCGTAGGGCACGGACTGGTCGGCGCTCAGGCGCAGTTCGGCGTCGGGCTGGCGCTGCGACAGTTGCGCGAGTCGTTCCCGCAGGGCCTTGGCGTCCAGCTTGTCCTCGCCCAGCAGGTACTCGCCTTCGGGCGTGATCGCCAGCGCGATGAAGCTGGCGCCCGGCGCGGGCGAGGCCGCGTCGCTCTTCGGCAGTTCCAGCTTGAGCGCACTGCCCATCAGCGGCGCCGCGATGATGAAGATCACCAGCAGCACCAGCATGACGTCGATCAGCGGCGTCATGTTGATCTCGCCCATGGGCTTGGGCGTTTCACGGCGTTCGAGGCGGCCGAACTTCATCGCGTGCGGGGCCGGGCGGTTGAGGGGGCTCGGGCGCTCAGGCGGCGCCGAGCAGTTCGCGCAGGTCGTGCGCGAAGCCTTCGAGTTCGGCCTCGCAGGCGGCGACCCATTTGCCGAACAGGTTGTAGGCCAGCACCGCCGGAATCGCGACGGCCAGGCCGGCGGCGGTCATGATCAACGCCTCGCCGACGGGGCTGGCGACCTTGTCGAGGCTGAAGTTGCCCGTCGAGGACATGCTCATCAGCGCGTGGTAGATGCCCCAGACCGTGCCAAGCAGGCCGACGAAGGGGGCGGTGGCGCCGATCGTCGCCAGCACGATCTGGCCGCGGCCCAGGCCGTTCAGCACGGCGTGCAGCGCATCGCGCAGACGGCGCGTCAATTGCGAGGTCTTCTGCGCGGACGCCGCCAGCGTGCCCGGCGCGCCATCCTGCATGGCGGCGTCGATCAGCGGCAGCATCAGCGCGCCGCGGTCGAGCGCCTTCAGCTGCTCGCGACCCTGGCCGAGATCGGGCGCCGCCCAGAACACCGGCAGCCCGCGGCCGAGATCGGTCCGCGCACGGGCCAGCGTCCAGCTGCGCCAGAAGATCAGCACCCAGCAGCACACCGACATGGCCAGCAGCAGCAGGGAAACGAAACGGGCGACACCGTCGCCCGCTTGCCAGAGGTGGATCAGTTCGGTCATCGCGTCGCAGGCGTCTTGAAAGGGGCGCCGATCAGGGAAGTACCGGAGGCTCAGGCGATGCCGAGCACGTCGTTCATGTCGAACAGGCCGGTCTTGCGCTCGCCCAGGAAGCGCGCGGCGCGCAGGCTGCCCTGCGCGAAGGTGGCGCGGCTGGACGCCTTGTGGCTGATCTCGATGCGCTCGCCGATACCCAGGTACATGACGGTGTGGTCGCCGATCACGTCGCCGCCGCGCACGGTCGCGAAGCCGATCGTCGACGGATCGCGCTCGCCGGTGACGCCTTCCCGGCCATAGACCGCGCAGGTCTTCAGGTCGCGGCCGAGCGCTTCCGCGACGACTTCGCCCATCTTCAGCGCGGTGCCGCTGGGCGCGTCGACCTTGTGGCGGTGGTGGGCCTCGACGATCTCGATGTCATAGCCCTGCGCCAGCGCCTTCGACGCCTGCTGCAGCAGCTTGAGCACGACGTTCACGCCCACGCTCATGTTGGGCGCCATCATGACGGCGGCGCGCTGGGCGAACTCGCCGATCTTCGCCTTCTCATCGGGGCTGAAGCCGGTGGTGCCGATGACGGTCCGCACGCCCAGTTCCGCGCACAGCGCGAGGTGCGCCATCGTGCCTTCGGGGCGGGTGAAGTCGATCAGCACGTCAGCCTTGGACAGTCCGGCCTGGACGTCGCTGGCGATCGCCACGCCGGTCGTCTGGCCCAGGAAGGCGCCGGCATCCTGGCCGATCGCCGGGCTGCCGTCGCGGTCGAGTGCGGCCGCCAGTTCGAGATCGTCCGCTGCCAGCACCGCCTCGACCAGCATGCGGCCCATGCGGCCGGACGCGCCGGTGATCGCGATCCGCAGTCGGCTCATCGACGGGGCTCCAGCGGCGGGTAGTCGCGCGTCGGGCCGATCGGCTCCGGCGCAGCGGTCGCGGCCGTGCGCACCGGCGGCGGCAGCGCCTTGCGCTCCTCCTCCGTCAGCTCGAGCTTGGGCTCCTTGCCGGACAGCTTCAGCGTGTTGATCGACGCGATGAATTCCTTCTCCGTCGGCAGGTCGTCCGGAGCGTCGATCTTTGACAGCTGGTCGCCGTCGAAGGTCAGCAGGATGTGACGGTTCTGCGGCGCGGCGCCCTGGCGACGGATCGTGAACACATAGTCCCAGCGGGCCTCATGGAAGACGTCGGTCAGCAGCGGCGAGCCGAGCACGTCGCGCACCTGGGGGCGGGTCATGCCGGGCTTGATCGCGGCGATCTGCTCCTTGGTGACGACGTTGCCCTGGACGATCTCGACGCGGTACGGCGTGACCAGGCCCAGCACCTTGTCGCCGCTCACGGAGAGCGCGTCGAAGGTGGGCATCTGCGAGCAGCCGCCCAGCGCCAGCAGGCCGGCGGCGAGGACGGCCACGGCGGCGCCGGAAACGGACGGACGTGCAATGCGGGGGATACGGAAATTCAATGACATGGCACGTCTCGGCCGAGGCGCAAAGGCTATGATCAGTCGATTCTAGCGGCTCGCACCCACGCTATTCCGCAGGCGCAAACCCCATGAACCGGTCAGACGAAATCAAGAACAGCGGGCTCAAGGCTACCTTGCCCCGCATCAAGATCCTCGAGATCTTCCAGACGACCCAGCAGCGGCACATGACCGCCGAGGACGTTTACAAAGCTTTGCTCGACGAGCGCGCGGACATCGGTCTCGCGACGGTCTATCGCGTCCTCACGCAGTTCGAGCAGGCAGGCCTGCTGTCGCGCAACCACTTCGAGTCCGGCAAGGCCGTGTTCGAGTTGAACGAGGGACATCATCACGATCATCTCGTCTGCCTCACATGCGGTTTCGTCGAGGAGTTCTACGATCCCCAGATCGAGGAACGCCAGCATGCGATCGCGTTGGATCGCGGCTTCCAGCTGCAGGAGCATTCGCTCGCGCTGTACGCGAACTGCGTCAAGAAGGACTGCCCGAACAAGGTGGCGCGCTGACGGGCGTCGCTCCGGCGGATCCGCTGCATCAGCGGGATCAACGGGATCAATGAGAAGGGGCTCCGATGGAGCCCCTTTTTCATCGCCGGAGGGTTCGGATCGACGAACTCAATTCGTGTCGTTGAGGCCCTGCTCGATCGCGCGCTGGTGTCGCTCGACGAACTCTCGGTAGGTGTCGATGCCGCGCAGTTGCAGGATGGTGTTGCGCACCGCGGCCTCGACCAGCACGGCCAGGTTGCGACCCGCGTCCACCGCGATCACGACCTTGCGCACCGGCATGCCCAGCACGTCTTCGTACAGGGGCTCGTAGGGCAGGCGTTCGAAATCCCGTTCCATCGTTTCCTTGCGGACCAGATGCACGATCAGCTTGAGACGCATCTTCCGGCGCACCGCCGTCTCGCCGAAGATCGCCTTGATGTCCAGCAGGCCGATGCCGCGGACTTCGAGCAGGTTCATCAGCAGCTCGGGGCAGCGGCCCTCGATCGCCGTCTGCGCGATGCGGAAGAAGTCCACCGCGTCGTCCGCCACCAGACCGTGGCCGCGGCTGATCAGTTCGAGGCCCAGTTCGCTCTTGCCCAGGCCGGACTCGCCGGTCAGCAGCACACCCAGGCCGAGGATGTCCATGAACACGCCGTGCCGCGTGGTGCGGTTGGCGCAGACATGCGCGAGGTAGGCGCGCACCAGGTCGATGACGTGGCCCGCGCTCTCGGCGGTGGTGAACAGCGGGATCTCGGCGCGGTCGCACATGGCGACCAGGCGGTCCGGCGGCACCTGGTCGTCGGCGACGATGATCACCGGCGGCTCCAGCGTCACGATGCGCGCGATCCGGCGGTCCAGCACGTCGCCGGAGGCCTGGCTCAGATAGCCGACCTCGCGTCGGCCCACGATCTGGACGCGGTAGGGATGGATGTAGTTCAGGTAGCCGACCAGGTCGGCGGCCGACTGGGCGTCGCGCAGCGCGGCTTCGTCGAAGCGGCGCTCAGGATGCGCGTGCCCGGCGATCCATTCCCAACGCAGGGCCTCGCGGTGTTCCTCGAACAACCGGTCTGCGCTGATGGAGGTGGCTTTCAAGTGCGGCGGGCCGTGATCGTGGCAGTGGAAGGGGCGAAGGGCTGCGTCGTCGCTCAGGCGACCGACTTCAGCGGCTCCCAGTCGGCGATCAGGCGATGCACCGTCGCGGCCTCGGATTCGGTCTTGAGGCGCTCGCGCAGTTCCCGGTCGGACAGCATCTCGGCGATCTCGGAGAGGATCTCGAGGTGTCTCTGCGTGGCCGCTTCGGGCACCAGCAGGAAGATCAGCAGCGTGACCGGTTCGTCGTCCGGCGCGTCGAACCCGATCGGCTGCTGCACGCGCAGCACGGCGGCCAGCGGATTCTTCAGGCCCTTGATCCGGCCGTGCGGGATCGCGACGCCGTGACCCAGTCCGGTCGACCCCAGGCGCTCCCGGGCGAACAGGTTGTCCGTGACCGCGGCGCGGGAAATGGAATGGTTGTTCTCGAAGAGCAGCCCGGCGTGTTCGAAGACCCGCTTTTTGCTGGAAGCGTCCACATCGACCAGCACGTTGCTGGCGGGAAGGATGGCGGCGAGACGGTTCATCGGGCATGTGCCGATCACGACGACCGGCGGGCTGGGGAAGCAGCGCTGCGCACCAGTCAGCGGGGCGCAGTTTCGAGGGTTGGAGGACAGGATTATAGGAATCCCGCTGGCGGCGGGGGGCCTGACGGATGCGACGGTCCTGTGAAAACGTCGCCCTTGGTGTTGCATTGCAACAATTCTCGGCAAAAAGGCGGCCCGATGGGCCGCCTTGCGGAGGGAACCCCGGGAAATCCCCGAGGCCCGGCGAGGCCACCGCCCGGCACATGCCGAGGCGGAAGCCCGGAATCGGTCATCCCGCGCTCAGGTCCATGCGCTTGGCCGATTCGTGGTGGTGGTTCTGCACACGGTCCTTGTGGCGGCAGACCTGCCGATCCAGCTTGTCCATCAGCTCGTCGATGGCCGCGTACAGGTCCTCGTGCGAGTGCTCGCAGAAGATTTCCCGTCCCTTCACGTGCAAGGTCACTTCCGCGCGTTGGCGTCGATCCTTCTCCTTCTGCTTCTCCACGGTCAGCAGGACATTGATGTCCACAACCTGGTCAAAGTGCCGGATCACCCGGCTCAACTTGTTCAGCACGTACTCGCGCAGAGCCTGTGTCACTTCGAGATGGTGGCCGCTGATGGTCAGGTTCATAAAGCCTCCTTTCACAAGGGCTTGGTCGGAAACGGTGTCGAGTCGGCGGCGGATGCCGCAGGAAAAAGAGCGGTTCAGGGTCTTGGGGGTAGGGATGCCTTGAAGGGTGAGGAAATCGATGTGGGTGGAAGGCCACGCCGCCGACCCGGAGGTCGGAAACGTGCGGGAAGCGGAAGGGAGGTCAGAAGCAGGTGTCGGATGAACGGTCCGCGAGGGACCCGGAAGGCCGCGAGGGCCGATGGCATGCGGGTTCTGAGCGACATCGATGAAGAAGACGAACCCAGTCTGCACCCGTTCCGGGCCTCGGGCAAGTGATCAAAAGCAAGGTTTGGGGGCGAATATTCCCGCCTTGCGGCATGGCGAGGTCCGTGCTCGAATGCTGGATGTTGTGCGGCGGACGCTTCCAGGCGCTCTTCCTTGCCGCCCCCGAGGACGCGATGTGATAATTCCGCGTCCCGATTACTGGAGTTCCCCTTGGACAGCGACCACTCTCGGTGGCCATCCACTCCAGCGTCAATCCGCCGCAGCCCCTGAGCGTTCCGCGTCATCGCACCAACGCCGCCGCGACGCTTGTCCGGAGTGAGACGGGCCACCTTCGACCTGCATCCCGCGCGAGCGCTCTCCGGCGCCGCCCGCTCCCTGACACCTCCTGCGCCGCGACGACCCCCGAGGGTCCGTCAACGCGCACTCCGGCTTGCGCGTTCGCCAGAGCGCGTCACCGCCGACGAAGGACCTGCATGCTCAATGTTTTCACGCTGGACAACGGCCGCCTCAAGGGAGGCATGGTCCAGGAAGAGATCGCGACCGCCGCCGAACTGCTCGCGCGCACGGACGACGGTCGCGACCCGGTCTGGGTCGACCTGGAGTCGCCCACGCCGGAGGAGAAGGACTGGATCCGCGAGCGCTTCGGTCTGGTGATCCCCGAGGACATCGTCGACGAGGACCTGGAAGAATCCGCGCGCTTCTACGAGGAAGACAACGGCGAGCTGCACATCCGCTCCGACTTCCTGATCGACGACATGGAAGCGCCACGCAACGTGCGCGTGGCCTTCATTTTGTTCAACAACGTGCTGTTCTCGGTCCACAACGAGGACCTGCCGGTGTTCCGCCTGCTGCGTCTGCGTGCGCGTCGCATCCCCGCGCTGATCGAGGACGCCAAGGATGTGCTGCTCAAGCTCTACGACGCCGATGCGGAGTACTCCGCGGACGTGCTCGAGGGCATCTACGACAACCTCGAGAAGGTCAGCGCACGGGTCCTGAAGAAGGACGTCAACGACACCGAGGCCGGCGAGGTGCTGGCGGCCATCGCGCGCGAGGAAGACTTGAATGGCCGCATCCGGCGCAACGTGATGGACACGCGCCGCGCGGTCAGCTTCATGATGCGCAGCCGCATGCTGAACGCGGAGCAGTTCGAGGAGTCCCGGCAGATCCTGCGCGACATCGACTCGCTCGATTCGCACACGGCCTTCCTCTTCGACAAGATCAACTTCCTGATGGATGCCACGGTCGGCTTCATCAACATCAACCAGAACAAGATCATCAAGATCTTCTCGGTCGCGAGCGTGGCGCTGCTGCCCCCCACGCTGATCGCCAGCGTCTACGGCATGAACTTCGACGGCATGCCGGAACTGCACTGGAAGTACGGCTACGTCTTCGCGATCGGATTGATGATCGCGTCGGTCACCGCGCCCTTCATCTACTTCCGTCGCAAGGGCTGGCTGGCCTGAGTCCGCCGCGCCCTGCCGATCTCCTCGATCCGGAAATACAAAGGGCCTCCGCGATGCGGAAGCCCTGGGTATAAAAGTAGCCTCAAGACGCCCCTGGCCAACGAGGGAGGGAGGGAGGAGGAGGAGAAAGGCCTCGGGATTGCAGCTTCACGAGGAAGCAGGTCTTGCGGCTGAAAGTGGATGCGTTGACTGTACTCCCATCGCTGCCGGGCTCGGTGGAAACCCGGAATATCCTCCCAGCCTGCTGCGCCTTCCGGTCCGTTTAAGCGTCCTCAAAGGGAGCACTGTTACAGCCTGATGACACCGCGCCGGTCGTCAGCGATGTGTTGAACGAGCCGTCATGGTGCAGCGCATCGCAGGCGATGTCATCCCACCGATGAACGAATAAGTGAGCAACTGTCACCGGTGTCCCGCCTAGCCGGGACAGTTTGCAGGGCGATGACGACCTCTCGCCACAGGCGCACCGATTGCCCAATCCCGCGCCCTTCATTCAGCTTTTGCGAGCTGATTTGATGGGGCAAATCAGAGTTTTCCGAATAGGTTTGTCAGCCCGCCGAGTCCGCACCGATCACCGGGCTGGTGCGACCAACTTGTCCACTGCCTGGGTGAACTGCGCGCTGTCCGGGCTGACGCCGGACGCGAAGCTCATGACCTGCTTGCCGTCGCGCGAGATCAGGTACTTGTGGAAGTTCCACTTCGGCGCCTGACCGGTGCGCTTGGCCAGATCGGCGAACAGCGGATTCAGGTCGGCCTTGCCGGCGGCGACGCTGCTCTTGCTGAACATCGGGAATTTCACATTGAACGTGTTCTCGCAGAACTCGGCAATTTCCTTGTTGCTGCCGTACTCCTGGTTGCCGAAATCACCGGACGGAAAACCGAGGATCACCAGCCCCTTGTCCGCATAACGCGCCGAGAGGGCCTCCAGCGCCTTGTATTGCGGGGTATAGCCGCAGAAGCTCGCGGTATTCACCACGAGGACCACCTTGCCTGCATACTGGCAGAGCGCCTGAGGCTTTTCGTCCTGCAGGCGGGGCATCTGCCGGTTGAGCAGTTCGGGGCAGGAGGCGCTCGACGTTGTGGGGGCTGCCGCGGTTTCCGCGGCAGGCGCCGCAAATGCGGTGGACGCAGCGAAAGGCGCGGTGAACGCCAGCAGGAACGCGGCTCGCCGGAGCAGGGCACCGAAGGACGGGGTCATGGGGTTGTCTCCTGGGATCGGTAAATCCGGATGGGTCGAACTCAGGGGCGCTGCGCAAGAAGCGAACGTGGCCGCAGGTTCGTTGGAAGTGCGATTAGGCCAGATCGCCCCACAGGCCGATGGCGTAAGGGAATGTCATGGTGCGGCCGTTAGAATCCGCCGCGCTTAACAGGACGCAGACAGATGCTTTATCCCGAACTCTTCAAGCAACTCGAGGCCGTGCGCTGGAACATGGACACGGATATTCCGTGGGACAAGTTCGACGCGTCCAAGCTGACCGACGACCAGGCGCGCACGATCAAGATGAACGCGATCACCGAGTGGTCCGCGCTGCCCGCCACCGAGATGTTCCTGCGCGACAACAAGGACGACAGCGATTTCTCGGCCTTCATGAGCGTCTGGTTCTTCGAAGAGCAGAAGCACTCGCTGGTGCTGATGGAGTACCTGCGCCGCTTCCGTCCGGACATGGTGCCGACCGAGGCCGAGCTGCACGAGGTGCGCTTCGAATTCGATCCGGCGCCGGCGCTGGAGACGCTGATGCTGCACTTCTGCGGCGAGATCCGACTGAACCACTGGTACCGCCGCGCGGCCGAATGGCACACCGAGCCGGTCATCAAGGCGATCTACGAGACGCTGTCGCGCGACGAGGCCCGCCACGGCGGCGCCTACCTGCGCTACATGAAGCGCGCGATGACCAAGTTCGGGGACGAGGCCAAGGCTGCGTTCGCCAAGGTGGGGGTGCTGATGGCTTCCGCGCGCCGCACCGCGCAGGCGCTGCATCCGACCAACCTGCATGTGAACGCCAAGCTGTTCCCGCGCGACACCATCCAGAGCCGCCTGCCCGATCCGGAATGGCTGGAGCGCTGGCTGGACAAGCAGATCCAGTTCGACACCGTCTGGGAGAACAAGGTCGTCGAGCGCATCCTGCACAACATGAGCCTGCTGATGGAGCGCAGCTTCGCCAGCGTCCAGGAACTGAACCGCTTCCGCAAGGAGCTGACGCAGCGCCTGGCCCAGGCCGCGCAAGCGCAAGGCGGCGACGCCGCGCCGCAGACGACCTGACCCCAGGCGCGCTCCGCCCGCAAGAAGGCCCGCTGATGCGGGCCTTTTCTCTTTCGCGGCCACAATGCGTCGTTCCCCTTTCCTCCCCGTCATCCTTCCAACGCCATCCGCCGAGCGCTCATGAAGTATCTGCACACCATGGTCCGCGTGACCGACCTCGAAGCTTCCCTGCACTTCTACCGCGACGCGCTCGGCCTGGAGGAAGTCCGTCGCTCCGAGCATGAGGCCGGCCGCTTCACGCTGGTCTATCTCGCCGCGCCTGGCGACGAGGCGGCCCAGATCGAACTCACGTTCAACTGGGACCCTGAGGTCTACACGGGCGGTCGCAACTTCGGCCATGTCGCCTATGCTGTCCCGGACATCTACGCCGCCTGCCAGCGCCTGATGGACGCTGGCGTGCTGATCAACCGCCCGCCGCGGGATGGCCGCATGGCCTTCGTCCGTTCGCCCGACAACATCTCCGTCGAGCTCCTGCAGGACGGTCCGGCGCTGCCGCCGGCCGAGCCATGGATCTCGATGCCCAACACAGGCGCCTGGTAATGCTTCGAATGCTTGTCCCTGTCCTGGTGGCCGGCTCGCTGGCGGTTCCGCTGGCTTGCGCCGCGCAGGCGCAGGGCAAGCTGCTGCTCACGGGCGGCGTAAGCAGCATCGATGGCGCGGCCGGTGGAGGCCTGACCCCCTGGGCATTGACCGGCAGCTATGCCACCAGCGGCCAGGTCGGCGCCACGGCCTACTTCACGCGACTGCCGGTGCAGGACTACAACCTGTCCGGTTACGGCGCGTCCGTGGCCTTCGGCGAGCGCGTCGAGCTCTCGCTCGCGAAGCAGGACTTCAGTGCCGGCGGCACGGGCGCGGCGTTGGGATTGCCGGGGCTCAAGCTGAAACAGACGATCCTGGGCGCGAAGGTCCGCCTGGGTGGTGACGCCGTTCTGGACGCCGACACCTGGATGCCGCAGATCGCGCTGGGCGTCGAATACAAGCACCTCGATGCGGGCGGCCTGGCGCCGACGCTGAGTGCGCTCGGCGCGAAGCGCAACGGCGTCGACGTCTACCTGAGCGCCACCAAGCTGTTCCTCGCGCAGAGCACGCTGGTGAACGTGACGCTGCGCGCGACCCGGGCCAACCAGAACGGGCTGCTGGGCTTCGGCGGCACGGCCAGCAGCCGCTATGCGCTGATGCCCGAGATCTCGGTCGCCTACCTGATCAACAAGGAATGGGCGATCGGCGCGGAGTACCGCATGAAGCCCGACAAGCTCAACCCTTCCGCCCTCGGCGACGGATTGCGCGAAGACGACTGGAAGGATGTGTTCGTCGCCTGGGCGCCGAACAAGCACCTGTCGCTGACGGCGGCCTACGTGGACCTGGGGCGCATCGTTCCCGGCATCCAGCCGCGGCGTCAGCGCGGGGTCTACGGATCGATCCAGTTCGCGTACTGAAGGCCGGCGTGCCGCGACGCCAGACCGCGACGACGACCAATCACTCGACGAGGAGTCCCGGATGATGCGATCGGCACGAAGGGGGTGGACGGCGGGCCTGCTGGCGATGCTGATCGGCTTGGGCGCGGGCGTTCCCGCGACCGCGGCCGACGATGCGCTGTACCGCGCGCTCGGCGGCGACGAGGGCATCGCCCGCATCGTGGACGGGATGGTCGACCGGGCTTACGCAGATCCGCGCATCCAGATGAAGTTCGACGGCGTCAATCCGAAGGCGCTGAAGGAATCGCTGCGCAACCAGTTCTGCGTGCTCAGCGGCGGGTCCTGCAAGTACGAGGGCGAGACGATGAAGAACTCGCATGCGCACCTGGCGTTGACCAAGGCTGACTTCAATGCATTGGTCGAGGACCTGCAGTTCTCGATGGATGACCAGAAGGTGCCTTTCGCGGTGCAGAACCGCCTGCTCGCACTGCTGGCGCCCATGCATCGGGACATCATCACGCGGTAGAGAGGGGAACCGCGACAGGCGCGTCGGCGACTTGTCGGGGTCGCGAGGCCAGATCGGCAGCGCGGACCATCGGCGTCAGGCCAAGGAGTTCCCTTGTACGTTTCCCATCACTCTTCCGCCCCTTGCGAACCCTCTTCCTACTCCTCGATCGCAGAGAGGCGCGAGCCGACCTTGGCAGTGCGCTCGCGCGCGGCGATCGACGCGCAGGCCGTCGCGCGCTTGAAGGATCGCGTGACGCTCCTGAATCAAAAGGCCGTTGATGTCTCTGAAGCGGCGATAGCCGCAATGGAGTGGCTCTGCTGCGGGAATGAGCGAGCGATGGAACTGGCCATCCAACGCGGTACGGGGCAGTCGTCGACGTTCTTCGGTCCCGACAGTCGTTCAATTCCGGAGTTGGTCCGGGAGGCGATTGATCGTGGGGCCCCTTCCGCTATGTGCTCGGTCAGCCGCCCGAGCTGCTAAAGCTGGCAAGCGTCTTCACGCGTGGATGGGACCGTCTGGACAGCTGTCACAGGCAACTGAGCCCACCGCCAGAGGGGGTGGACCAACGGGTGCATGCGCAAGTGCTGCGGCAGTCGTTGTTCAAGCGCTCTGTTGAGACGCTGAAAGAAGGGGCGTGCCTGGTGCTGATGTTGCCCGGATCGTCTGTGATCATGGCAGCACGAGATGCCCAGGGCCAACTCCTGCTATTGACCACCAAGATGTCACTGGGCGCTGCGCCCCCATTGCAGGTCTACGAGCAGCAGGCCGCCAACGATCGCCTGTCGCAGGCGCTGCAACTATCGACAGGCAATCGATGGGCGATGGTCGTGATGGATGCGTAGGCCGGTGACGGCGCGACCGGCGAAGAGAGACACGCCTGACGCCGAGGGCGCCGTTGCCAGAAAGCAGAAAGCCCGGCAGAGCCGGGCTTTCTTGAATCTGGTGGCCAAGGGCGGAATCGAACCACCGACACGCGGATTTTCAATCCGCTGCTCTACCAACTGAGCTACTTGGCCGTGAGACTGGGTCTCTCCTCGTCGTTTCAGCTGTTCCAGGTCTTGCGTCCCGTGCCGAACAACGAAGACAGCGACTATAGCACTAAATTCCGCTGCCGCGCTTGTTTCTCGACAAATCGACGCCCAGTTGCTTGAGCTTGCGATACAGGTGGGTGCGTTCGAGGCCGGTCTTCTCCGCCACGCGGGTCATGGAGCCGTTCTCCTTGGCCAGATGGAACTCGAAGTAGCTTTTCTCGAACGCATCACGCGCTTCGCGCAGCGGGCGATCCAGCTCGAAGACCTGCTCCGACGCCAGACCCTGGTGCGGCAGCGGCGTCACCGGCGCCAGGCCGGCCGTCTGCACCGGCATTGCACCGCCGGTCGCGATGGGCTGCATCGTCTCCGGGCGCGGGTAGCTGTTGCCGATCACCGTGCCGATCACCGGTGGCGCCGGCGGAGCCGGGCGCGGCGCCGTCTTCACCAGCGCCTGCTCGACCGCGCGCAGCAGCTTCTGCAGCGTGATCGGCTTCTCCAGGAAGGCCATCGCGCCGAACTTGGTCGCCTCGACCGCCGTGTCGATCGTGCCGTGGCCGCTCATCATGATGACCGGCATCGTCAATTGGCCGGTGCTGCCCCATTCCTTGAGCAGCGTGATGCCGTCGACGTCCGGCATCCAGATGTCCAGCAGCACCAGGTCCGGTCGCGAGCGCTCGCGGCTGGCCCTCGCCTGCTGGGCGTTCTGCGCGAGTTCGATGGTGTGCCCCTCGTCGGAGAGGATTTCAGACAAGAGGGCCCGGATGCCCAGTTCGTCGTCAACAACAAGAATGGTTGCCATGTATGCCTACTGTTCACGCGGCCGAGGCGCGTCCTGCGCAGGGCTCGGTGCAGTCGCGAGTTTTGAAAATGATAACGAAACTTGTGCGCCGCTCGGCGGCTGATCGGCGCCGCTGGCTGCTGGGAGATTCACCAAGCGGATCCTCGCACCGTGCTCGTCGGCGATTTTCTTCACTACCGCCAGGCCCAGCCCCGTGCCCTTCGTCTTCGTCGTGACGTAAGGCTCGAAGGCGCGCTTCAGCACATGCTCGGCAAAACCTGGCCCGTTGTCGACGATCACCAGCCGCAGCGCCCGCAGCTCGCCCGATTCCGTCAACGCCTTCTGGGTCCGCACCGTCACGTGCCCGTCCGGACGATGGCTGACCGCGTCCAGCGCGTTCTGCACGAGGTTGTGGATCACCTGCCTCAACTGCGGCGCGTCCCCGAGCATCAGCGGCGGATCGACCGCCAGGTCTGCATGCAGCTGTCCCGCCTCCTGGGCTTCGGCGTACAGCGTCAGCACTTCGGCGACCAGCCCGTTCAGGTCCAGCGGCGCGAGCTTGGCCGCCGGGAGCCGAGCATAGTCCCGGAATTCATTGACCAGCTGCTTCATCGCCTGGACCTGGTTCACGATGGTGCCCACCGATCGCACCAGCATCGCCTGGTCGTTGCCCTCGAGCTTGGACTCGAGCTTGAACTGCAGCCGTTCCGCCGACAGCTGGATCGGCGTCAGCGGGTTCTTGATCTCGTGCGCGAGCCGTCGCGCCACCTCGCTCCACGCTGCGGAGCGCTGCGCCGACACGACCTCGCTGATGTCGTCGAACACCAGCAGCCGCGCATCCTGCGGCAGCAGTGCGCCCCGCACCAGCAGCGTCAATGCCGTCTTCTCGTCGAGCTGCAGCTCGAACGAATCCTGCCAGTGTTCGCGTTCGCCGGATTCCGAACTCTGCAGCTCGAAGCGCTGCCAGATGTCCTTGCTGAAGGCCGCCAGCGCCGGCAGTTCCTCCAGCTCCCGGCCCACGTAGGCCGACAGCGGCAGCTTCAGGATGCGCGTCGCGCCGGGGTTGACGGTCTCGATGTGCCGGTCGCCGTCGAACACGATCACGCCGGCGGTCAGGTTGTCGAGGATGGTCTGCACGTGCGTGCGCGCGCGCTCCAGCTGTGTCACGCTGAGCTCGACCAGCGCGCGCGCGTCGGCCAGCTGCTGCGTCATGTCGGCGAACGATTGCGTCAGTCCGCCCAGTTCGTCGCGCGAGCGGAACACCGGTTTGGCCTTCAGGTCGCCGGTCGCCACCTCGCGCATGCCCTCAGCGAGCAGCAGCAGCGGCTGCACCAGCTGGTTGGACAGTGCCACAGCCAGCAGCAGCGCCGCGAACACCGCCAGGATCAGCACCAGCGTCAGCGTGCCCAGGTACATGCGCCGCAGGCCGTCGCGCAGCAGCGAGCGCTGCAGGTACTCCTGGTTCGCCGTCGACACGTTCAGTGCGTTGCTGATCACCTTGCCGGAGATCTGCTTGACGACCATCAGGTAGCGGTCGCTGTTGGTCAACTGCAGTGCGCTGCTCGGCAGCAGTGCCAGCGACCGGATCCTGGCCTCGCCCTGCATCGCCAGCTGCTCATCCTCCAACCCTTCGAGCCGTGACGCGATGCCGTTGCTGCGCGCCTGCGAGATCAGCGCCGCGCTGGGCCGCGCCGGGATCTCGCTCGACTCCCCGCCGGCGGACAGCACCACCTGGCCGTTCCCCGCCACCAGGGCCACGCTGCGCGCGCCGAGCTGGTCGCGCAGCCGCTCCAGCGCCAGCGGCGCCAGCGCCCCGTCTTCCCAGCGTTCCGCGGCGGCGCGGGTGCGGGTCGTCTGTTCGGTGCGCAGGTTCTCCAGCGTGTCCTGGCCGAGCGCCAGACCGGCCTCCAGCGCGCTGGCCAGGCGCTGGTCGAACAGGCTCTCGATGCTCCGGTTCACGAACTGGTAGGACACCGTGTAGATGAGGAGACCTGGCACCACGCCGACGATCGCGAAGATCCCGGCGAGCTTGAGCAGCAGCCGGCTGCCGAAGCGGGCGCGTTTCACCCGCAGCGCGAGGCGCGTGCCGGCCACGCCGATGACGATGATCAGCGCGGTGGCGACGGCGACGTTGACCCAGAACAGCCAGACGTAGTGGCGTTCGAGGAAGCCGCGCTGTGCGGTCGTGCTGATGGACAGCAGGAACGCCAGCATGCCGCTGGCGCCCGCGATCGCGGTCACGGAGATCAACCACGCCAGGCGCGCCGACTTGGTCACGGGTCAGGATCCTTGCTGAATCACGGGAGATGGAAGGAGCGGCGAAGTCGGCGTGCTCAGGGTTGCGGCCGGTTCGGCGGCGGCGTGGACGGCGCCTCCAGCGTCAGTGTGAGATTGCGGTCCACGCCCAGCGCCCAGCCCTGGCTGCCGCCCAGGCCGATCTGCATCGGTCGCGGGAGCTGCGCCGTGTCCAGCTTGTAGCTGAACTCCAGGTAATAGCGGCCATCGTCCTCGATGTCCTTGGTCTCGGCGACGCGCCACCCCGACACGCCGCGCAACGAGGCGATCGCCTCGCCCAGCGTGTCGAAGCTCTGGTGCAGGCCGCCGGTGCTCACGCGGTACTGGCGGGTGAGCGGCTGCCAGGTCAGTCTCCAGGTCCGGGTGGCCTGGGCGACGCGGGCGTCGCGCCAGTACCAGCGGTTGCGCAACACCTGGACCTCGGCCACGAAGTACACCGCCACGCCCTTGAGCAGCGCGTCCTCGGCCTGCCGGGGCAGCTCGAAGCGCGTGCTGAAGCTCACCGCCAGGCCGTCCTCGACGCGTTCCGCGTTCAGCACCTGCAAGGCCACGCCCTGGGCCAGCGCCCAGCCGTGCAGCGCCAGCAGCGCACCGACCAGGGTCAGGCGCTGCCACCAGGAACGCAGCGGAACGGGACGGGATGGCGGAGACACGCGGCAGGATTCAGGGGGGAGTTCTCGGGTCAGGACTTCTGCAACAGCGCGTAATAGAAGCCGTCGGTGACGGCCGGCGCGCCGGAGGCGGAGTCCTGCGGACCATTGTCTGCGAGCGGCAGCAGATGCCCGGCCCCCTGGTCGAACTGACGCGACCGCGCATCGCCATGGCGTTGCAAAAACGCGTCGATCTGGTCCTGGCCTTCGGCCTTGAAAACAGAACAGGTCGCGTACAGCAGCCGCCCGCCCGGTCTGAGCAGCGGCCACAGCGCCTCCAGCAGCTCGGCCTGGATGCGGGCGAGCGACGGGATGTCGTCGGGCCGGCGCAGCCAGCGCACGTCCGGATGCCGGCGCACGATTCCCGATGCGCTGCACGGCGCGTCCAGCAGGATGGCGTCGAACGGGCGGCCGTCCCACCAGGCGGCGGTGTCGCGAGCGTCGGCGGCGCGCACCGCGCCGACGAGATTCAAGCGTTGAAGGTTCTGGCTGACCCGCTCCAGCCGTTTGGCGTCGGCGTCCAAAGCCAGCAGATCGAGGCGGTTGCCGGCGAGTTCCTGCAGGTGGGCGGTCTTGCCTCCCGGAGCGGCGCAGGCGTCGAGCACCCGCGCGCCGTCGCCCAGCTCCGGCCATTCCTCTCCCGGGGACAGGTCTTGCGGCCGGCGTTGGCCCAGCAGCAAGGGCGCGGCCAGTTGGGCGGAGGCATCCTGGACCGAGGCATGGCCTGCGTCGAAACCGGGCAGGGCCTGGACCGGTCGTGGCTCGTCGAGGACGACCGCCTGCGGGAACAGTGGGCCGGCCGCATGCGCGGCGATGCCGGCGTCCTGCAGGCGGGCGAGATAGCCGTCGAG
The DNA here is from genome assembly GCA_004210455.1 of Rubrivivax sp. Taxonomy (GTDB): domain Bacteria; phylum Pseudomonadota; class Gammaproteobacteria; order Burkholderiales; family Burkholderiaceae_C; genus Roseateles. The sequence goes on from SEFA01000009.1 coordinate 81,303, forward strand.
ATCGTCGTGGGCGGGATTGACGCGCAGCGTCATCGGCGGCTTCTGCTGGTTGGCTTGGAGCAGGCCCTGCCACTCGGCGGGCCAATCGGTGCGCAGACGGTCCTGCCACCAGCGCGGGTGGTTGAAGCGGGCGATCGGGTCCGCCTCCGCGGCGGCGACGAGCGCTTCGCGCTCGCGCAGGAAGCGCCGCAGCACTGCATTGGCGAAGCCTGCGCTGTTGGGCGCCCGCTGGCGCACGGCATGGACGGCCTGATCGACCAGCGTGTGGTCGGCGTAGGCCGTCTCGCCGGGCCAGAGGAGGGCGAGCGCGGTCACCAGCAGGGCATCCACCCGAGGCGGCGGATTTTTCGGAGCAAGTGCGGCGCGCACCACCTGCGCCGCGCCGAGGCGGCGCAGCACGGTGAAGCTCAGCGCCTGGACGCCGGGGCGGATCTCGGCGGGGCAGCGTGCGAGCCACTCGGTGAGTGAGTGGCCGTCGCGCACGGCCTGGACTGCATCGGCGGCACTGGCCAACAGTCGATGGAGCGGAGGCGCGCCGCCGGAGGAGGGATTCTTGGGGGAAGGGGGGGCAGACACTGGTGGAGTTTAGTGGCGAAGGCAGCGAGTGTTTTTGGGGCCTGCGACAATCCGTCCTCATGACGAGCACCCTGATTCTGAGCCCCGACGAGCTGGCCGCGCTGCCCGCGTCGGATCGCATCCGTTACCGCCTGGTCCAGGCGGGTCGTCGCCACCATGCCAACGACAACATTGCCGAGTTCATCGAAGCTGGCGAGCTGGAGCAATTGCAGGCTGAGGTCCAGACGCGGATGCAGGCGGTGCTGCAATCGCTGGTGATCGACACTGACAGCGATCACAACACGCAGGAGACGGCCAAGCGCGTGGCGAAGATGTTTGTGAAGGAGGTCTTCGCCGGTCGTTATGCGCCGCCGCCGCCGGTGACCGAGTTTCCCAACGCCGAGCGTCTGAACGAGCTCATGATCGTCGGCCCGATCACGGTGCGCAGCGCCTGTTCGCACCACCTGTGCCCGATCATCGGCAAGGTGTGGATCGGTCTGCTGCCCAGCGAGCATTCGAATCTGATCGGCCTGTCGAAGTATGTGCGCCTGACCGAGTGGATCATGAGCCGCCCGCAGATCCAGGAGGAGGCGGTGGTGATGCTGGCCAACGAACTGCAGGACCGTGTCAAGCCTGACGGTCTTGCGATCGTGATGGATGCGGACCACTTCTGCATGCACTGGCGCGGCGTCAAGGACATGGACTCGACGATGACCAACAGCGTCATGCGCGGTTCGTTCCTGAAGGATGCGACGCTGCGTGCCGAGTTCCTCGCGCTGATGAAGCACAAGAAGGGGTGATCCCTTCAGCGGTCGTTGCGGCTCAGAGGCTGCGCGCCTCGCTGAACCCGACGAAGCTCATCAGCACGCGGGTGGGGAACTGCCGGATCGCGGCGTTGTAGGCCTCGACCGACTGGTTGAAGACCTGCCGCGAGAAGGCGCGCTGGCGGTCGATCATCTTGAGCTCGTCGACGGCGCTCGCGAGGTCCGGATCGATGCTCAGTTCCGCGTGGTGCTCCACCAGCGACACCATCCGCGTCATCGCGGCGCCGTGCACCGCCGCGGCCACCGCCAGCTGCGCCACCGGATCTGCCGCATGGGGTCTCGAGCGTACCGCCTGCGCGGCGGCCTTGGCTTCGACCTGCGCGGCGGCCAGCGCGTCCAGGCTGGCCTGCTCGCTGGGCAGGCGTTCGCGCAGCCGCTCCAGCAGCAGGTCGCCGTGAGCGAAACGGCGCGTCAACGCGTCGTCCAGCTGAGCGTAGGCCTTGCCGATCTCATTGCGCAGCAGCATCACGCGGTTGTAGGCGCCGATGCTCCAGAAGGCCAGCACCGCGCCCAGTCCCCACAGCCACCAGTTCAGGTGCCAGCCGGCCACGTCGTTCACGTCATTCATGGCGTCGTCCGCGTCGGCCGTGCTCAGGGCGCCACGGCCGGGCCGGCCGGCTTGCCGAGCTGGAATTCGTTCCAGCCCTTGGCGCGCAGCTCGCAGGCCGGGCAGTGGCCGCAGCCCCAGCCCCAGGCGTGCCGGGTCTTGCGCTCGCCGAGGTAGCAGGTGTGGGTGTGCTCGATGATCAGGTCGTTGAAAGCCGCGCCGCCGAGCGACTCCGTCAGCGCCCAGGTCTGCGCCTTGGTCAGGAACATCAGCGGCGTGTCCAGCGTCATCGGCGTGTCCAGCCCCAGGCTCAGCGCGACCTGCAGCGCCTTGAGCGTGTTGTCGCGGCAGTCCGGATAACCGGAGAAATCCGTCTCGCACATCCCGCCGACCAGCACGGACGCCCCGCGCCGGTAGGCCAGCGTCGCGGCGAAGGTCAGGAACAGCAGGTTGCGACCGGGCACGAAGGTGTTGGGCAGCCCGTTGGCCTGCAGCTCGATCGCGCGTTCCTGCGTCAGCGCGGTGTCGGAGATCTGGCCCAGCAGGCTCAGGTCGAGCAGATGGTCCTCGCCGAGCTTGGGCGCCCACTGCGGGAACTGCGCGGCGATCTGCGTGCGTACGGTCTGGCGGCAGTCGAGCTCGACGCGATGGCGCTGGCCGTAGTCGAAGCCCAGCGTTTCCACCTCGGCGAAACGGTCCAGCGCCCAGGCCAGGCAGGCGGTGGAGTCCTGACCGCCGGAGAACAGCACCAGCGCCTTGCGGCGCGAGGCGTGGACGGCGGGAATCGGGGCGGTGGCGGCGTCGGACATGGGGAAATGGGCAGGGCGGCGGGCCCGCGGGCCCGCAGTTGACAGGGAATGCGGCAGGCCGGAAGTGTGCCAGCACCGTGATAGCGTCGTCGGCCTCAAGGAGGAAAAGCAATGCAACGAGTGTTCAGGGTGAGCGCCATCGCCGCCATCTGCTCCAGCCTGGCAGCGTTCACCGCGCCGGCTGCGGCGGCGGGGACCGGATCGTCGACGGGGGCGTCCGAGATCGCCCAGGTGCTCCTGTTTCCGGGCGGCGCCCAGGTCGATCGCACGTTGCGCGTGCCGCCCGGCGCGACGCAGGCGCGATTCGCCTGCCTGCCCGCCGGTCTGGCCCGCGATGCGCTGCAAGTCCAGGCGCCGGCCGGCGTCAACCTCGGTGAACTCAGGATCGAGCGTGTCGCGCGGGACTCGTTGCCTGAATGCCGCCAGCGCGATCCGCGCGTCCGCGAGATCGAGCAGCAACGCAACGCCGTCGAGGCGGAAATCGCCGGCGTCGACCTCGCGCTCGGTTATCTGAAGGGCTTGTCGGACCGGGAGGCCCGCCCGGGGCCTGCGCTGGCGGCGAGCCTCGACACGCTGCGTCGCAACGCGCAGGACCTCACCGTGAAGAAGCAGGCGCTGAAGGAGCGCTTGAGCGACCTCGCCAACGACCTCACGGGCGCGAAGGCGGCGGCGCCGACCGCCTCGCCGATGGTGTCGGTCGTGACCTTGCGGCTGTCCACGGCGCAGAGCGCGGAGCTCGGCCTGTCGTACCGTGTGCCGGGCGCCGGCTGGCAACCGCAGTACCGCGCGCGGCTGGACACCGCGACCAGCGGGTTGTCGATCGAACGGCTGGCGCAGATCGCGCAGACCAGCGGCGAGGATTGGGTCGACGTGAAGCTCAAGCTCTCGACGGTGCCGCCGCGCCAGACCCTGATGGCCGCGCCGATCGAGCCTTGGACGCTGGCGATGTCGCAGGAGCGCTTCGCGGAGATGGCGGAGCGCGCCGGCCGGTCGCGGATGGTCCTGGCACCGCCGCTGGCCCCGGCGCCAGCCCCTGTGGCGGATCTTGCGGATATCCGGGTCACCGGCTCGGCCGCCCGGCCACAGGTGGTCTTCGACCCGAGCGTCTTCGAAGGCGAGTTCGGCGCCGAGTACGACCTGCCGCAGCGCGTCACGCTGCGCGCGGACGGCGCGATGTCGACGGTCACGCTGGGCCGTGTGGCGACCGAGCCGCGCCTGCTCGCCCGGGTCCAGCCGAAGACCGCGGAGGCCGCCTACCTGATCGCCGAACTGCCGCGTCCGCAGGGTTCTTGGCCGTCGGGGCCGGTGCAGCTCTTCCGGGACAACGCGATGATCGGCGAGACCACGCTGCAGTTCGGCGCCGAGACCACCTGGACGCTGCCCTTCGGCAACGACGAGCGCCTGCGCGTGCGCGTCGAGCCGGACAAGCGCGACGGCGCCAACAGCGGATTCATCGGCGCGCGCCGCGAGGTCGTCGTGACCCGGCAGTGGCAGGTCGAAAACCTGCGCGGTCGTCCGGTGACGCTGCAGGTGCTGGAGGCCGCGCCGGTGCCGGAGCACGAGGACATCCGCGTGCAGTCGCAGTTCACGCCGCCCGTGACCCAGGCCGGCTGGCGAGACCAGCCCGGCATACAGATGTGGGAGCTGCCGCTGGCGCCGAACCAGACGCAACGCTTCCAGGCGGTCTACAAGATCAGCGTGCCGAAGGACGCGGCAGTGTCGGGCATGCCCTGAACGGGCACGGGCCCGCGAGGGGCCCGTGAAACGTGCGGATGCCGGTGCGTCCCGGCGGGTTCAGCCCCTGATCTCGCCCTGACCGAGCACCACCCACTTCATCGACGTCAGTCCCTCCAGGCCCACCGGGCCGCGGGCGTGGAACTTGTCGGTGGAGATGCCGATCTCGGCGCCCAGGCCGTACTCGAAGCCGTCGGCGAAGCGCGTGCTGGCGTTGACCATCACGCTGGCCGAGTCCACCTCGCGCAGGAAGCGCATCGCGCTGACGTGGTTGGTCGTGAGGATCGCGTCGGTGTGGTGCGAGCCATGCCGGTTGACGTGCGCGATGGCCTCGTCGAGCGAGTCCACCACCTTGATGCTGATGACGGGCGCGAGGTACTCGGTGTCCCAGTCCTCGGGCGTCGCGGGCTTGAGCAGGTCGCGCGGCACGGCTTCCAGCAGCGCCAGGGTGCGTTCGCAGCCGCGCATCTCCACGCCCTTGGCCGCGAACACCATGCCGATGCGCGGCAGGAAGTCCGCCGCCTGCTTGGCATGGACCAGCAGCGACTCGGTCGCGTTGCAGGGGCTGTACTTCTGCGTCTTCGCGTTGTCGACGACGGTCACCGCCAGATCCAGGTCGACCTCGGCGTCGACATAGCTGTGGCAGTTGCCGTCCAGGTGCTTGATCACAGGCACGCGGGCCTCGCGGCTGATGCGTTCGATCAGGCCCTTGCCGCCGCGCGGGATGATGACGTCGACGTGGGCGGGCATCGCGATCAGCAGGCCCACGGCGGCGCGGTCGGTCGTGTTGATCAGCTGCACGGCGTCGCGCGGCAGGCCGGCTTCCTCGAGGCTGTCCGCCACCAGCGCCGCGAGCGCCAGGTTGCTGTGCAGCGCCTCGGAGCCGCCGCGCAGGATGCAGGCATTGCCGCTCTTGATCGCCAGCGAGGCGGCCTCGATGGTCACGTTGGGGCGGCTCTCGTAGATCATGCCGAACACGCCCAGCGGCACGCGCATCTGGCCGACGCTGATGCCCGTCGGGCGGCGCTTCATGCCGGTGATCTCGCCGATGGGGTCCGGCATCGCGGCGATCTGGTCGCAGCCTTCGGCGACCGTGGCCAGCACCTTCGCGGTCAGACGCAGACGGTCGACCATCGGCGCTTCCAGGCCGGAGGCAGTGGCCGCGGCGAGGTCGCGTTCGTTCTCGGTCGCGAGCGCGGGGCCGGCCTCGCGCAAGCGGCGGGCGAGGGCCTGCAGGGCGAGGTTGCGTGCGGCGGTCGGGGCGGCGGCCATCAGCGTCGCGGCCGCGCGGGCCGCCTCGCCGACGCCGGTCATGTAGGCGCTGAGGTCGGTCATAGGTCTTGGATTCTGACCGATGCCCCGCCGCGACCGTCGCGCCGGGGCCATCGAAAGCCGCAAGGAGAGCCTTCGCGGTGTCGACGACGAGCCAAGGCACTGACACGACGGTGGAAGTGCGGAAGCCTGGGGCGAGGGTTTGTCCCAGGAACCCGGCCCTTGCGGTGGAGGCGTTTGATCTTCTACAGTTGTAGTACGACAGGTGTAGAAATACGGAATCCGATCATGGACGAGGTCATCAACGACGACGGCAAGGGCGATGTGTCGCTCAGCGAACTGCAGCTGGCGCTGATGCGCGTGCTGTGGACGCGCGGGCAGGCCAGCACCGCCGAAGTCGCGGAAGCGCTGCGCGATCAGCAGCGTCCGCTCGCCCACACGACCGTCGCGACGCTGCTGTCTCGCCTGGAGAAGCGCGGCCTGATCGCCAGCGAACGCGACGGTCGCGCGCTGGTCTACCGCGCCGCGGTGAGCGAGCCGGAAGTGCAGCGCTCGATGGTCTCGGGCCTGTTGAGCACGCTCTTCGGCGGCAAGCCCGAGGCGCTGCTGAGCCATCTGGTCGCGGAAGGCGGACTCGGCGACGACGACCTCGCCAGGATGCGTGCGCTGCTGAAGAGCAAGGGAGGCCGCCATGATTGAAGCCCTGACCGGTTGGCTGTTGAACTACCTGCTGCACAGCACGGTGATGCTGGGCGGCGTCTGGGGGCTGGAGCGCGCCGGCTGGCTGAAGCACCCCGCGTGGCGCGAAGCCTTCTGGCGCGCCGCCTTCTTCGGCGCGGTGCTCACGGCGAGCGTGCAACCGTTGACGCAGGTCACGCGGGTGGCGTTGCCGGAACTCTGGGCGCCTGTGTCCCAACAGGGAAGGCCCACCGATGTCGCCTCGGAAACAACCGGCGAATCCTCGGCAACGCCGACAGCCGCGCCCACCTTCACGCCACGCCCGGCCGAACGCCCGGCCGCCGGTCTGACTGTCGTCGCCGATCAGGCGATCGACATCGGCGACGAATCGATGCTCCGGCGTCGCGAACTCCTGCGCGACGGCCTTGCCTCGGTGCTGCTGTCCTGGCCGCTCGTCGCGCTGTTCGGCATCGGACTGACACTGCTGCGCTGGCTCGCCTTGCGCCGACAGGTGCGCGCGCTTCCGGTCTGCGACGACGCCGAGCTCGCCCAGGCCGCGACCGAACTGGCCGGCATCGCCGGCGTGCGCGCGCCGACGCTGCGCGTGAGTCCGCACTGGGCCAGCCCGCTGGTCGCGCCGGGCGGGCAGGTCTGCCTGCCCCGACGCCTGATGCGCACGCTCGACGGTCAGCAACGCGTCGCGGTCCTCGCGCATGAGATCGCGCACCTCCGCCGCCACGACCTCGCCTGGCGCCTGGCCGCGCGGCTGGTGTCGCAGCTCGGCTGGCTGCAGCCGCTGAACCGCCTCGCCGTGCGCCGGCTGGATCTGCTCGCCGAACTGGCCTGCGACGCCTGGGCGGCGGCCGAGGCCGGCGCGATGCCGCTGGCCGAAGGCCTCTACGTCTGCGCCCGCGACATGGCCGCCGCCACCGCCGCAGCGGAAGGCCGACGCGGCGCCCGCCCGATGCCGGTGCTGGCCAGCGCGATGGCCGCGGCCCGCTCGCCGCTGATGGCCCGGATGGATGCGCTGCTCGCAGGGTCGCCGGCGGCCGGCACCACGCCCGCCCGCCGCCGCCTCGGCCGCGTGCTGATCGCCGGCGGCCTCTGCGCCGTGGCGCTGGCCGTGCCCATGCTGGTCATCGGCAAGGCCCCCCGGCTCAACGTCGACCTGAGCGGCGTCGGCGGCGCGTTCTCATCGGCCTTCAGCGGCATGAAGGTCACGCGGCAGGTCATGATCAGCAACGGCGTCGAGCGCCGCGTGAACTACTCGGGCGACCTGGAATTCAACGCCGACGAGACCGACGTCGTCTCGCTCGACGACAAGCTGTCGATCATGGAGCGCGTCGACGGCGTGACGCGCCGCATCGAGATCGCCGCCGACGGCAAGGGCGGGCAGGTGCGCCGCTTCTGGCTGGACGGCGACATGAAGCTGATCGACGCGCCGGCGCAGGCGTGGATCACGACGCAGATCGAGCTGGTCGCGGAAAGCGTCCAGGGCAGCGGACCGCGCGTGGAGCGCCTGCTGCGCAAGGGCGGCGTCGAGGCGGCGCTCGCCGACATCGGCAAGGCGCCGGAGTCGATGGCGCGCCGCAGCCGCATCGAGGCGCTGCTGGAGAGCGGTCCGCAGAGCGACGACACCGTGTCGCAGCTGATCGCGCTGTCCGGCCGGATGAAAGACGATTTCCAGCGCCGCACTGCGTTCATCGCGCTGATCCAGCACCGGACGCTGGCGCCCGCGCAGCAGCGCGACCTGCTGTCGCTGGTCCCGACGCTCAAGGGCGATTTCGACCGCCGCGAGGTGATCGTGGCGCTGTCGCCGCAACTCGCCAACGACGCGGGCGTGATGACCGCATGGCAGCAGGCGGTGCGAGGCTTCGGGGGCGACTTCGACAAGCGCACCGCGATCGTCGCGCTCATCGACGAAGACCATGAAGCGACGCCGGACCGCCTGCGCACGGCGATCGCCGCGAGCGGCATGATCGGCGGCGACTTCGATCGCCGCACCGTGCTCACCGCGGCGGCCCACCGGATGCGCGGAGACGCGGCGCCGTATGCCGCCACCTACGTCGACGCGGTAGGCGGCATCTCCGGCGACTTCGACCGCCGCTCCGCGCTGACCGCGTTGATGGACGAGACCAAGGTCGACCGCGAGGTCGCGCTGCAGATCCTGCGGGCCTCGGGCGCCATGAGCGCCGGCTTCGATCGCGCCGAGCTGCTCATCGCGCTGGCGGAACACCTGCCGGCCGACCAGGAGGTGCTGTCGCAATACCGGCAGGCGGCGCGCGGGCTGAGCACGCACGACCGGGGCCGCGTGGAGGCGGCGATCGATCATCTGACGCCGACCTGAGCGCCTCGGCGCACAATCGCCTGCATGGCACTGCACACCTGGACCCTCTACTTCCTGGCCGTGATCGGCCTGTCGCTGACGCCCGGCCCGAACAGCCTGCTCGTGCTCGCGCATGGCGCGGCGCACGGCAGCCGGCGCACCGTGTGGACGATCGCGGGCGGCGCGACGGGCTTCGCCGCGCTGATCGGCCTGTCGATGCTGGGCATCGGCGCGCTGCTGCAGACCACCGCCAGCGCGCTGCTGGTGCTCAAGGTCGTCGGCGGCGCCTACCTGATCTGGCTGGGGATCCAGCTGTGGCGCTCGCCGTCCATCCAGCTGAAGCCGGCGGAAGGCGCTTCCGCCGCCCAGGGACGCGGTCATGTGCTGTTCCGGCAAGGGCTGCTGTCGGCGGTGTCGAATCCCAAGGTGCTGCTGTTCTACGGCGCCTTCCTGCCGCAGTTCATCGATCCGCAGCGCGACCTGCTCGTCCAGTTCGTGTGGCTCGCGGCGACCTTCGTCATCACCGAGGCCATCGTCGAATTCCTGATCGCGAGCCTGGCCCACCGCGTGCGCCCGTGGCTGGAGCGCTCGGGCCGCGGCTTCAACCGCGTCTGCGGCACGCTCTTCGCCATGATGGGCGCCGCGCTGCCGCTGACGCGATGAGGGGATGACACGGTCCCCCACTGGGAGACGGGGTCGCTGAGCAATCCAGCGATGCAACGACAACGGGCGCCTCGGCGCCCGTTGTCGTTGGTGCCCGCGCGAGGTCCGCGCGGTCGGGGTCAGGTCATCACGGCTTCGCGGCCGAGGCCGCCGCCGACGGCGCGGTCGCGTCGACCGGCGCGCCCTGCAGGTCTCGGATCTCCAGCGGCTTGCGACCGAAGGCTTCCAGCTGCGGCAGCACCTTCGCCTTGTCGCCGACGGCCACGACGATCAGCGCGGCCGGATCGACGTAGGTCTTCGTCGCCTTGTAGGCGCTGCTCGCGTTCACGGCGCCGTACTTGCGCGGCAGCGAGGTGATGCTGTCCGCCGGCGCGCCGACCGCCCACTCGCTGGCGTAGCTCGAGGCCACGACCCGGTTGGTGTCGAACAGCCCCGGCAGCGCCAGCAACTGCGCGTTGCGCACGCGATTCAGCTCGTCGGCGCCCATCGGCTTGGCGCGCATGCCGTCGATTTCCTTGAACATGTCGGTCAGCGCCGGTCCGGTGACGTCGGTGCGCACGCTGCCGCGGATGCCGAACAGGCCGCTGTCGCGGTTCATCGTGTAGGCCGAGTAGATGCCGTAGGTGTAGCCTTTGACCTCGCGGAGCTGCGTGTTGATGCGCGACGTGAAGAGACCGCCCATCGCGGCGTTCATGACCTTGATGTCCTCGGCGTCGGGCGTGCCGGCCTTCGGGCCCGGGGCGACGACGCTCAGCGCGGTCTGAGGCGCGTTCGGCTTGTCGACCAGGATCACGCGCGCGGCGACCGGTCGGGGTGCGGCCGCGTTCACCGGCGAGGCGGCCGAGGCCGGGCGCTCCCACGCGCCGAACAGGCGCTCCGCCAGCGACTTCAGCTCGTCGGCCGAGATGTCGCCGGCGACCACCAGCGCGGCCTGGTCGGGCCGGTAATGGGTCGACCAGAACTGGCGCAGCGCGGCGGCGTCGGTGGCCTTGATCGAGGCCTCGTCGCCGATCGCGGCCACGGCCAGCGGATGGCCGTCGCCGTAGATCGCGCGGTTGGCGACGATCGCCGCCACCGCCGGCGCCTGCTCGCGCTGCTGCTGCAGCGCGGCCAGGCGCTGGTTCTGCATGCGTGCGATCTCGGCGGCATCGAAGGCCGGATGCAGCGCGACGTCCGCCATCAGCGCCAGCGTCTGCGCGAAGTTGCGCTTCAGGCTGCTGGCCTCGATGCGGGCCTCGTCGCGGCCGGCGCCGGTGCTGATCGCCGCGCCCAGCGCGGCGGCCTCGTCGGCGATCTGCTGCGCGGTGCGCGTCTGCGTGCCCTGCTGCAGGATGCCGGCGGCGAAGCTCGACAGGCCGGGGCGGTCCGTCGGGTTCGCGGTCTGGCCGGCGCGCACGACCAGCGTCGCGCTCACCAGCGGCAGGCCCGGGTTGGGCACGTGGATCAGCGTCAGCCCGTTCGCCAGCGTCAGCCGCTTGCCTTCCGGCAGCACCGAGGCCTTGGCCTTGCCGCCCTTGGGTTGCGTCTTGCGCCAGGCCACGTCGGGGTTCATCGATTCGCGTTCGCCCTTGGCGGCCTTCTCCGGCATCGGCGGGGTCGCCACTTCAGCGGCCAGCTTCTGCTCGCCCGGCGTCGCCAGCACGACGACGCGGGCGTTCTTCTTCAGCTGCTGCGCGACGACGTCGCGGATCTTCTCCGGCGTGATGGCCTGATAGCGCGCCAGGTCCTTGCCGATGTAGTTCGGATCGCCGGCCTGCTGGTTGTAGTAGTTGATCTGGTCCGCCAGGGCCTGGACCTTCTCCAGGCGCGCCAGCGTGCCGGTCTCGATGGCGGCGCGGGCGCGGACCATCTCTTCGGGCGTCGGCGGATTCACGGACAGCTCGGCCACGGCGTCGTCGACGACCTTCTGGATCTCGTCCAGCGACTTGCCGGGACGCGCGATCACCTCGACCGAGAACACCGAGCCCAGCGACAGCGAGTACTGCTGCACCTGCACCGACTGCGCCAGCTGCTTGTCGTAGACCAGCGTCTTGTAGAGGCGGCTGGATTTGCCGCCGCCGAGCACGTGCGAGGCCAGGTCCAGCTCGGCGTCGCCCGGCTGGAACACGGCGGGGGTGTGCCACGCGATGTCCAGGCGCGGGAGCTCGATGCGGTCGGTGACCTCGACGCGCTTCTCCTCGGTCAGCTTGGGCTGCGGCACGTTGACCGGCGGCACCGGATCGCCGGCCTTCAAGGGTCCGAAGTACTTCTGGACCAGCTGCTTGGCCTGGGCCGGATCGAAGTCGCCGGCAAGCACCAGGGTGGCGTTGTTCGGTCTGTAGTAGCTGCGGGCGAAGGCCTTGACGTCGTTCAGCTTGATCGACTGGATGTCGGCGTGCGAGCCAATCACCGTGGCGCGGTACGGATGGCCTTCCGGATAGAGCGCCTGGTACAGCGCTTCCTCGACGATGCCGTAAGGGCGGTTCTCGACCGACTGGCGGCGCTCGTTGCGGACGACGTCCTGCTGGTTGGCCAGCGAGACCGAATCGACCTCGTCGATCATGTAGCCCAGCATGTCGGACTTCAGCCACAGGCCCAGTTCGAGCTGGTTGGACGGCAGCGTGAAGAAGTAGTTCGTGCGGTCGAAGTCGGTCGAGCCGTTGGAATCGGTGCCGCCGGCGGCGTCGATGATCTTGTCGGCCGAGCCGCGCGGGATGTGGCGGGTGCCGGCGAACATCAGGTGTTCGAAGAGATGCGCGAAGCCGGTCTGGCCCGGGGCCTCGTTGCGCGGCCCGGCATGCACCCACAGGTTGAAGGCCACCAGCGGCAGGCGGTGGTCCTCGACCAGGATCACCTCGAAGCCGTTGGCCAGCTTCACCTTCTCCAGCTTCACGTTGAGCTTGCCGTCCACGGTGGTGACGGCGCTGGCGCCGGCCGCGGCCGGAGCGGCCAGCACGGCCGACGTGGCGGTGGCGCCGCCGAGGGCCGTCAGGACGGCCAGGGTGATGGCGGCGGGTGCCGCAGGCATGAATCGCATGGTGGGACGCTTCCCTTCAATGTTGGTGCAGTGCACGCTAACCAAAGCGGGGCACCGTCACAAGTGCCGGAACTCTGAAAGATCAAGGTTCGGCGAGTTGGAACCGACCGGGCGGTGGGCTCCACGTCAAGGCCCCGTCAACGCGGGACATCGTCAAGGCCGAGGCTGGGCCCAAGGTCAAAGCGGACGCAGCATCAACTGCTGGTGGAGCGGCAACGGCACGGCGCCCAGTGCGCGCAGCGTGGCACCGCCGAGGTCCTCCCGCTGCAGTTGCGGCACGCGCAGGCGGCGCTCCGGGTAGACGGCGGCGAGGGTCTGGATCAGCGTCCGCGCGACGTCCTCGCGCGGTGCGATGAGGCTGTGGACCATCACGGTCTCGTCGGGCAGGCTGAAGACGATCTGGCCGCCGTCCCGCTGCCAGCCGTGATAGTCGACGCCGTGCTGGATCGTGGTGGCGGTCACCTGCAGCGGCAGATCCGGGATGCCTTGCTCGGCCCCCTTGAGCCAGCCCAGCAGATGCGGCATGTCGATGGCATGGAGCGCGCCGCCGGTCGACGGCGCGATCGTGCCGGGCTCGGCCACGAAGCCGAAGAGGTCGTGCCGCCTGCGGAACCCGCGTCCCTCATACAGGCGTCGTGCGCGCTCGTTCTGCGCGAACACTTCCAGCTCCACGGCACGCAGTCCCGCCGCGGCCGCGCGCGCGATGAAGTCGTCCAGCAGCGCGGGGGCGGCGCCGGTGCCGCGCGCGGCCGGGACGGCACCCATGGTCGCGAGGCGCCATCGGTCCGACACCGGCCGCGGCGCGACGAAAGCGAAGGCCAGCGGTGCGCCGGCCGTATCCAGCGCCACGCGCGACAGCGGCAGATCGACGCCCTGCCGCGCGAGGAACATCGGCCATTGCGTGAACGGGATCTGGAACGGACCGATCAGGTAGTCGGCGAACGCAGCGGTGAACGCGTCGTGGAGGACCTCCGGCGCGACTTCGTCGGCGCGGACGAAGGCGAACGTGGCAGCGGCCTTCGAAGGGATCGTCGTATCCGTCATGTCGTCCTTGCGTTGAGAGATCGAAATACAGACCGCCGCCGGAACTGCGACCGTCTCAGTCGAGCCACGCCGGGATCGCCAGCCAGATCGGCGCCGTGGCCGCGAACAGCAGCGTGCCCAGCACGATCGCACCGGAGGCTTCGGCCTCCAGCGTGCGGTAGCGTTGCGCGAACATCATCGCGTTGGAGCCCGGCGGCAGCGCGGCCATCATCACGATGACGGCGAGCGGCATGCCCGACAGGCCGAAGCCCCAATGCGCGATGCCCAGCACCAGCGCGGGCAGCACCAGCAGCTTGAGCGCCGCCAGCCCGAGGAGCGTTCGCATTGCGCCGCGCGGCATGCCGTAGTACGACAGCGACATCCCGATCAGCACCAGGCACAGCGGCACCACCGCGCTGCCCAGCATCTGCAGCACCTCGTCGAGCACGGCGGGCAGCGGAATGCCGGTGGTGTGCCAGGCGAAGCCGCACAGCACCGGCAGCACCACCGGATGGATCACGGTATTGCGCATGGTCGTGAGGAGGGTGCGCTGCAGGCTCGCGCCGCCGCTGGCGTGGCGGGCGAGGTCCATCTCGACGAGCACGGTGGCGATGGTCAGCAGCGTCAGCGCGTGCAGGCTCACCACGGTGATGTGGACCGCCAGGCCGCTTTCGCCGAACACGCCGGCGACCAGCGGCACGCCGACCTGCAGCGTGTTGCCGAAGCTGGCGGTGATGCTGCGCACGGCGGGGGCGGCGGGGCTGTCGGGATGGCGCTTGCGCTCGTAAAGATAGACGGCGACCAGCATCAGCACCACCGGCGCGAAGAACGCCGCCACGGTGAGCCAGGGCAGTTGTGAGATCTCCACGCGCGCGGTGGTGCGGAACATCAGCGCGGGGACGAACAGGTAGAACGCGATGTTCGAGAGGATGCGGGCCGGGTCGTTCTCGCCGCCGGCCTTGCCCAGCCAGCGCATGTGCCCGACGAACCAGCCCATGCCTGCGGCGATGAAGATCGCCAGCAGCTTGTAGAACAGGACGGCAGTCATGGCGAAGCAGTATGCCGTCCGGTGCGCGCTGCCCGCGCGCCGCCCGCACAGCCGCCTCCGTTCAACGTGAAGTCAACCATCGCAGCGACGACGTGCGGTCAGCGATTGCCGCTGGGGCCGGAATGGGGCTTGGGGTTCGCGGACGCGAGGCCCCATGCCCCGTGGAGAGCCCGCGCTTGGCGGATCGAAGTCTGGGGTCTGCTTCAGGACGCCAACGGCAGTTCCAGCGCGAAGCTGAAGCGGCTGCCTTCATCGGGCGAGGTCTCGACGGTGATCTCCCCGCCCATGAGCCGCACCAACTGCTGACTGATCGCGAGTCCGAGCCCGGTCCCGCCGGTGCGGCGCGACTGGTCGGCCACCTGCTCGAACGGCTGGAAGAGCCGCTCCATCTGATCCGGCGCCATGCCGATCCCGGTGTCCGAGACGGTGAAGCGCAGCATCAGGCTGCTGGGTCCTTGCGCCACGACATCGACCGCGAGTCCGATGCGGCCGTGGTCGGTGAATTTCACCGCGTTGGACAGCAGGTTCAGCAGCACCTGCCGCAGCCGCTGCCCGTCGGCACGCACGCGAGAGGGCAGTTGCGGGTCCAGCTGGACAGCGAAGGCCAGGCCCTTCTCCGCCGCGCGCGGCCGCATCGACTCGCTGCAGATCTCCAGCAGCGCCCGCAGGTCGAGCGGGCTCAGTTGCAGCGTCAGCTTGCCGGCCTCGATGCTGGCCACGTCCAGCAGGTCGGTGATCAGCACCAGCAGGTGTTCGCCCGATTCGCGCATGAGGCGGATGCGATGCTTCTGCGCGTCGTTGAGCGAGCTGTCCATCTGCAGCAGCTGCGCGAAGCCCAGGATCGCGTTCAGCGGGGTCCGGAACTCGTGGCTCATCGTGGCCAGGAAGCGGCTCTTGGCCTGGTTGGCCGCTTCCGCCCGCTGCTTGGCCTGCGACAGCTCGACGGTGCGTTCGGTCACCAGTTCCTCGAGATGGTCCCGATGCTGCGTCAGTTCCTGCTCCGCCAGCCGGCGCAAGGTGATGTCGCTGACCAGGCCCTCGATGCGCGGCGCGCCGTCGAGCACCAGATGCAGGCTGAGTTCGACCCAGAGGTCGCGGCCGTCGCGCGTCGTCACCAGCAGCGGCACCTGCTGCAGCAGCCGGTGGCGCTCCAGCGCGCGGGCCAGCCGGCGGTATTCGTCGCGTTCGATGCGCACCACGCGCCGCAGGGTCACGCCTTGCGCGTCCTCCGGGCGGCCCAGCCCAAGCATCTGCGCCAGCGCCTTGTTCACGCGCAGCAGCCGGCCGTGCCCATCGGCCTGGAAAATGCCTTCGGCGGCGTTCTCGAACAGGCTGCGGTAGCGCTGCTCGCTGCTGCGCAGCCCTTCGGCAAAATCGTGCAGCTTGCCGCTCATCGCGTTGAGCTGCTCGGTCAGGTCACCGATCTCGTCGGCATGCTCGGGCTCGATGTGGGCGCCGAGCTCGCCGCTCGCGACGCGCTGCGCCAGGCCGCGCAGCCGCGAGACCGGACGCTCGACCAGCCGCCGCACCAGCACATAGCTGGTCAGTCCGATCGCCAGCAGGACGGTCGCCAGCAGGCTGGCCACCAGCCGGCGCGTCTCGCCGAGCGTCTGGTCGATGTGGCTGCGGGTGTAGACCAGCGACGCTCGGCCCAGCGCGCCCGCCGGGCCCTGGGCGCCGGCACGGTGGCTCAATTCGAATTCCAGCGTGATCGGCCGCACCGCCGGCGTCTGGCGCGTGCGCTGCAAGGTTTCCAGGCCCGGGGCCGCCAGCGTGATCGACTGGACCTCCGGATCCGCCATCACGGCGTCCAGCAGTTCCGACAGCGCGGCGCTGTCGAGGTTCCACACGGGCTCTGCGAAGCCTCGCGCCACCAGCTGCGCCATGCGCTGCTGGCGCTCGACCAGCGCCTCGTTGAGTTCGTGCTCGTGACGATCGACCCAGTACAGGCCGATCAAGCCCACCAGCACCGTCGCGCTGAGGCTCAGCGCGGCGACCAGCCGCGTCTGGATGCTCAGCGTCGATCGTCCCATGACCGCATGCCCTCTCCTGAATCGCAGAATTGTTTGCGGTCGAGTGTCGCGCAAATGCGCGGGGCGTCCGGAAAATGAGGCACGAACCGACCCCCTGGATTTCACGGGTTGCGATTTGGGGGCGCGCGAAAGGGCGGCGGCTTGTGGCGGACGTCGCCGGGTGTGGCCGGGGCCCCTCCCGCGAGTTCGTCGATAACGGCCTCGTAGGCCGACAATGCCTCGGCGTGCTGCGGGACCGTGCACGCTGTATGGACCCCGACCAGCCGGATGAATCCCTGAGACGAGCCGTTGACGCGCGCCTCGAGCGCAAGGGCGTTCAGATGCCTGGCCACGCGCCCCTCTTCCGCGGCGAGTGCCGCGAGCGGCGCCTCCGGCAAGGCGATCAGGTCGCGGTAGGCTTGCAGGATCAGCTCGATGTGGTCCATGGCCCATTCGGCGCGCCGACGAGGTTGGGGCTCGGTCTCTCCGGCCAGGGTGACTTGCGCCGCACAGTCGTCCAGCCACTCCAGCATGGGCAGGCGCATCACCAGCAGCTCGAACGCTGCCGGGCTGATGGATCGGGCCGCGAGCTCCAGGCCGCTCTTGACCAGACGGCTCCGGTTCCAGCGCTCAAAGAAGGTGGTGGGCGGCGGCGGCATCGCTGCCGCATCCGCCGCGGTGTCCGAGGGAGCCTCCACGATGCGCGCAAGGGCCTCGCAGGCGAGCCGCACCTGTTCCAGTGCGCCGGGCAGGCGCGCCGGATCATCGAGCCGCGAGAAGCGGTCGGTGGCCAGGTTGAAGTCGGTCACCGCGGTGTGCGGGACGGGCCAGTCCTCCGAGATCCGCCTGATCCAGGGCTGGGCAAGGTCCCTCAACCGGTGATGCTCCCGACGGCAGGTGTGCTCGTCAGGCGGGTCCTGCGTCTGGGCGGAGGCCGCCGCCCCCCACCACGACGAGCCGGAGAGGGAGGAGGGGGTGTCTGGCGTATTCATGCGCGATCCCATCTGAGTCAAGAAACCTGCTCAGTGGATCGCGCACGTGATCAGCCCTTGGCGGCCACCTTTTTTGCCGCGACCTTCTTGGCCGCCGGTTTGGCGGCTGGTTTGGCGGCTGCGGTCTTGGCCGCCGGTTTGCCCGCCGTCTTCGCGCCCGGCTTGGCGGCGCGCGGCTCGAACTCGAACATCACCTTGCCTTCCTTCTTGTCGTAGGCAAGGAAAGCCTTGAACTTGCGGCGCGTCTTGTTGGAGACGAAGTTCTCCAGCAGGTCCGTCTTGCCGGTCGCCAGCAGCTTGGTCATCTGCTCGGCCTCGATCGGCTGCTGCAGGATGATCTTGCCGCTCTTGAAGTCGCAGGTGATCTTGTCGCCCACCGCATGCTCGCAGACGTAGTTGCTGCCGAAGTCGAACACACGGCCGTTGCACTTCGGGCAGTGGCCCAGCGGCGTGTAGGTGCTGAAGTCCACCGGCTCGCCGTTCTCCTCGGCCTTCTTGGCGTCTTCGCCGAAGTCGAATTCCAGCTTCCAGTTGTCGATCTCGGCGTCGAACACCAGCGCCAGCTCGGCCGTGAAGGGCCAGCCCGCCTTGGAGCGGAAGCCCTCCAGCGGACCGACCTTCTTGTCGCGCAGGAAGGTTTCGACCTCGGCCAGCTCGAAGCTGCGGCCGCCCGGGATCTTGGGGATGGAGAAACCGCACTCGTCGCCGTTGCCGACCTTGCCGGTGCAGGTGAAGCGGCGATAGTTCTCCCTGACCACGCCGCCGCACTTCGGACATGGCGTCTTCAACGTCGCGTAGTCGCCGGGGATGGTGTCGCGGTCGTATTCCTTGGCCTTGCGCACGACCTTCTCGGTCATCGCGGCGATCTCAGCCATGAAGTCCTCGCGCTTGAGGCGGCCCTTCTCCATCTCGGACAGCTGGAACTCCCAGTTGCCGGTCAGTTCGGGCTTGGACAGCTCGTCGACGCCCAGTCCGCGCAGCAGCGTCATCAGCTGGAAGGCCTTGGCGGTCGGGATCATCTCCCGACCCTCGCGCAGCATGTACTTCTCGGCCAGCAGGCCTTCGATGATCGCCGCGCGCGTGGCCGGCGTGCCCAGGCCCTTCTCGGCCATGGCCTCGCGCAGCTCGTCGTCGTCGACCAGCTTGCCCGCGCCTTCCATCGCCGACAGCAGCGTCGCTTCCGTGTAGCGCGCCGGCGGCTTGGTCACCAGCGCCTTCACGTCGGTGCTTTCAGTGCGCACCACCTCGCCGGCCTTCACCGGGACCAGCATCGCGCCGCTGGTGCCCGGCTCGGCGTTCTCGTCGGTGGCTTCCTTGCCGTAGACGGCCTGCCAGCCCGGCTTGACCAGCACCTTGCCGTTGGTCTGGAAGGCGTAGGACTTCCCGGCCGTCTTCACGGTCGAGATGCGCGTCGTGACCTGGAATTCGGCTGGCGGGAAGAACACGGCCAGGAAGCGCTTGACGACCATGTCGTAGAGCTTGGCTTCGGCCTCGGTCAGGCTGCCGGGGGCCTGCAGCGTCGGGATGATCGCGAAGTGATCCGACACCTTGGTGTTGTCGAACACCTTCTTCGTCGGCTTGATGTAGCCCTTGTCCAGCGCCGTGCGCGCGTGCGGCGCGAGCGCCTTCAGCGGGCCGGGCATGTCCGAGTTCGCGATCATGCGCGCGGTGTCCTGGGCGACGATCAGGTAGTCCTCGGGCAGGTAGCGCGAGTCGGTCCGCGGATAGGTGAGGACCTTGTGCTTCTCATACAGCGCCTGCGCCAGGCCCAGCGTCGTCTTGGCCGAGAAGCCGAAGCGCGAGTTGGCTTCCCGTTGCAGCGTGGTCAGGTCGTACAGGCCGGGGCTGGCGGTCGTGCTCGGCTTCGATTCCTCCGTCACCGTGGCGGGCTGACCCAGCGCCGCGGCGGCGATGGCGTCGGCTTCGGCCTGCGTCCAGACGCGGTCGGCGCGCTGCTCGGGATCGTCGGCGTTCTTCTTGAACGCGGTGTCGAACCACTTGCCTTCGTACTGGCCGGCCTCGGCGTCGAAGTTGCCCCGGATTTCCCAGTAGTCGCGGTAGACGTGCTTGCGGATCTTCTCCTCGCGCTCGACGACGATGGACAGCGTCGGCGTCTGCACGCGGCCCACGGTGGTCAGGAAGAAACCGCCGTCGCGCGAGTTGAACGCGGTCATCGCCCGCGTGCCGTTGATGCCCACCAGCCAGTCGGCTTCCGAACGGCAACGCGCCGCGTCGGCCAGCGGCAGCATCTGCTGGTCGGTGCGCAACTGCTCGAAGCCGTCGCGGATCGCCTGCGGCGTCATCGACTGCAGCCACAGCCGGCTCACCGGCTTGGTCACCTGCGCCTTGGCGGTGCCGGCGTACTGGACGATCAGACGGAAGATCAGTTCCCCTTCGCGCCCCGCGTCACACGCGTTGATCAGCGAGGTCACGTCCTTGCGCTTGATCAGCTTGACCAGCGCGTTCAGGCGGCCCTTGCTCTTGTCGATCGGGTTCAGATCGAAGTGGGGCGGGATCACCGGCAGGTGGGCGAAGCTCCACTTGCCGCGCTTGACGTCGAACTCCTCCGGCGCCTTGATCTCCACCAGATGGCCGACGGCCGAGCTGACGACGTACGCGTCGTTCTCGAAATACTCGTCATGCTTTTCAAATTTGCCTGACAGCGCGGTCAGCGCCTTGACGATGTCTTGCGCCACCGACGGCTTTTCCGCGATCACCAATGCCTTGCTCATGCGCTTGCTTCTTTCGTCTTCATTCAGGCGTCCAGGATCTTCATGAACGTCTGCCTACAATCCGGCCTCGCGCGCGCCCACGCACCTACGTACGTGTGTACACGCGCGCGCACCCATGAATTCAATGTACCGGACTCGCTCCATGCCGCAACCGCGCCCCGCTCCGAGAGTTCCCGCCCCCCTCGATGCCGGCGTCGACCCCACCGCCGATCCGACCCCGC
>SEFA01000093.1 GCA_004210455.1 Rubrivivax sp.
TTGCAGTTGACCATGATGGTCTCGTAGCCGTCCTCGCGCATCGCGAGGGCCGCATGGACGCAGCAATAGTCGAACTCGATGCCCTGGCCGATGCGGTTCGGACCGCCGCCCAGCACCATGATCTTCTTCTTGTCGGTCGGGTTGGCCTCGCACTCCTCGTCGTACGTGGAGTACATGTAGGCCGTCTGCGTCGCGAACTCGGCGGCGCAGGTATCGACGCGCTTGTAGACCGGGCGCACGTTCAGCGCGTGACGCGTCTTGCGCACCTCGTGCTGGTTGGTGCCGAGCAGCTTGGCCAGGCGCTTGTCCGAGAAGCCCTTCTTCTTCAGCAGGCGCAGCTCGTCGACGCTCAGCGAGGCCAGCGTGCGGCCGGCCAGCGACAGCTCGATCTTGATCAGCTGCTCGATCTGAGCCAGGAACCACGGATCGATTTTCGTTTCCTCGAAGACCTCGTCCAGCGTCATGCCGATGCGGAAGGCGTCGCCCAGGAAGAGGATGCGCGACGGACCGGGTTCACCGATCTCCTGCACGATCTCCTCGCGGTCGGTGCTGACCTCGGACAGGCCGTCGATGCCGGTCTCCAGGCCGCGCAGCGCCTTCTGGAACGATTCCTGGAAGTTGCGGCCCATGGCCATCACTTCGCCGACCGACTTCATCTGCGTCGTCAGGCGCGAGTCGGCCATCGGGAACTTCTCGAAGGCGAAACGCGGGATCTTGGTGACGACGTAGTCGATGCTGGGCTCGAACGAGGCCGGCGTGATGCCGCCGGTGATGTCGTTCTTGAGCTCGTCGAGCGTGTAGCCGACGGCCAGCTTCGCGGCGATCTTGGCGATCGGGAAACCGGTGGCCTTCGAGGCCAGCGCCGACGAGCGCGACACGCGCGGGTTCATCTCGATCACGACCATGCGGCCGTCGACCGGGTTGATCGAGAACTGCACGTTCGAACCGCCGGTGTCGACGCCGATCTCGCGCAGGATCGCGATCGAGGCGTTGCGCAGCAGCTGGTATTCCTTGTCGGTCAGCGTCTGCGCCGGCGCCACGGTGATGGAGTCACCCGTGTGGATGCCCATCGGGTCCAGGTTCTCGATCGAACACACGATGATGCAGTTGTCCGCCTTGTCGCGGACCACTTCCATCTCGTATTCCTTCCAGCCGATCAGCGACTCCTCGATGAGCAGCTCGTTCGTCGGCGAGAGGTCGAGACCGCGCTTGCAGATCTCCTCGAACTCTTCCGGGTTGTAGGCGATGCCGCCGCCGGTGCCGCCCAGCGTGAAGCTGGGACGGATCACCATCGGGAAGCCCGCGCCGCCGATCTCGGCATGGATGCGCTTCTGCACCGACCAGGCCTCTTCCAGCGAATGCGCGATGCCCGAGCGGGCCGATCCCAGCCCGATCTTGGTCATCGCGTCCTTGAACTTCAGACGGTCCTCGGCCTTCTCGATCGCGTGCTCGTTGGCGCCGATCATCTCGACCTTGTATTTGTCGAGCACGCCGTGCTTGTGCAGGTCCAGCGCGCAGTTCAGCGCGGTCTGGCCGCCCATGGTCGGCAGGATCGCGTCGGGACGCTCCTTGGCGATGATCTTCTCGACCACCTGCCAGGTGATCGGCTCGATGTAGGTGACGTCCGCGGTGTCCGGGTCCGTCATGATCGTCGCCGGGTTGCTGTTCACCAGGATGACCTTGTAGCCCTCCTCGCGCAACGCCTTGCAGGCCTGGGCGCCCGAGTAGTCGAACTCGCAGGCCTGGCCGATGATGATCGGACCGGCGCCGATGATGAGGATGCTTTTGATGTCAGAACGCTTGGGCATGAGTCGTCTCCCTCTTCATCAGGCCTTGGACATGAGACCGATGAAGCGGTCGAACAGATACGAGATGTCGTGCGGGCCGGGGCTCGCTTCCGGGTGGCCCTGGAAGCAGAACGCGGGCTTGTCGGTGCGGGCCAGGCCCTGCAGCGTGCCGTCGAACAGGCTGACGTGCGTCGCGCGCAGGTGGGGCGGCAGCGTGTCGGGATCGACCGCGAAACCGTGGTTCTGGCTGGTGATGCTGACGCGGCCGTTGTCGAGGTCCTTCACCGGGTGGTTCGCGCCGTGGTGGCCGAACTTCATCTTGAAGGTCTTCGCGCCGGAGGCCAGCGCCATGATCTGGTGTCCCAGGCAGATGCCGAAGGTCGGGATGCCGGCCTCGATCAGCTGCGCGGTGGCCTTGATCGCGTAGTCGCAAGGCTCCGGATCGCCGGGGCCGTTGGACAGGAACACGCCGTCCGGCTCGAGGTCGGAAACCTCCGAAGCTGGTGTCTGCGCCGGCACCACGGTGATCCGGCAGCCGCGCGAGGCCAGCATGCGCAGGATGTTGCTCTTCACGCCGAAGTCGTAGGCGACGACGTGGAACTTCGGAGCGGTCTGCTCGCCGTAGCCCTTGCCGAGCGTCCACTCGGTCTCGGTCCAGACTTCGCGCTCGGTGCGGCTGACGACCTTCGCCAGGTCCAGGCCCGCCATGCTGGGCGCGCCCTTGGCCAGCGCGACCGCCTCGTCGATGTGCGCCTGAGTGATCTGCTCGCCGGCGTTCAGCGCCAGGATGCATCCATTCTGGGCGCCTTTCTCGCGCAGCACGCGCGTCAGGCGGCGCGTGTCCAGATCGGCGATGGCAACGGTCCCCTCATCCTTCAGGTACTGGCGAAGCGTGCGGCCCTTGCGGAAGTTCGAGTCGAGGACCGGCGCCTCCTTGATGATCAGGCCAGCGGCAAAGATCTTCGACGCCTCGACGTCCTCGTCATTGACGCCGTAGTTGCCGATGTGCGGATACGTCAGGGTGACGATCTGGCGGCAATAGCTGGGGTCGGTGAGGATTTCTTGGTAGCCGGTGAGCGCGGTGTTGAACACCACCTCACCAACGGTCCGGCCGGCGGCGCCGAGCGCGGAACCCTTGAAGACCGTGCCGTCTGCCAGGGCAAGAATCGCGGGAGGAGCGGAAAGCAGATCGGGCAGCACGGGAAACTCCGTTGTTGTGCGCGCGCCCGGCTCTGCTTCAGGGTCCTGGATTCGCCGCCGACACGCGCCATGGACGGCTGGCGCGTGGGTGCGACCGGGTCTCCTGTGAGGGAGTCGATCCGAGTGGGATCCAATGCGATCGGGGATGACGATCGGGGGTGAAGTTTGCGGGACGCGGTAGGTTGCGGGTAAACCTGACGAGTATAACCCGCCAGGGTATTCACGGAGAAGATTTGCGCAAACGGGTCATCAGGAGGACATGGTCGGCAGCCCTTGACTGCACGCTCCGGCGCGCTTGGCCGCCAAGGCGCAAGGCCCCGGCGTCAAGCGCCGAAACCTCGCGCCTTGCCGTCCCCGATCGACCGCGGACCTCGTGGGCTCAACCCAGGGCGGCGATGCCTGCCTTGGCGACTTGCGCGTCTTCATTCGACTTGACGCCGCTGACGCCGACCGCGCCGACGCAGAAGCCTTCGACGAGCACCGGCACGCCGCCTTCAAGCATCCCCTCCAGCGGCACGCTGAGGAACGCGTTGCGGCCGTTGTTGACGATGTCCTCGTAGACCTTGGATTCGCGACGTCCCAGGGCGGCCGTCTTGGCCTTGGCGGGCGCGATCACGGCCGAAGTGGCCGCCGCGTTGTCCAGGCGTTGCAGCCACAGCAGATGGCCGCCGTCGTCGACGATGGCGATGGTCACCGCCCAGTTGTTCTTCAGCGCCTCGGCTTCCGCGGCGGCCGCGATGCGCTTGACGTCGTCCAGGGTCAGGAAGGGCTTCTGTTTCATCTGCGGCCTCGTCGGAACATTGAAGGAAAGACGATCACTTTAACGAAGCCTTAAGGCCCGCGCCTACAATCGACAGCAACTCTCACTTCATGGGGCGCACGCACATGAACGACCGCATCATCGATCTCAACACCGGCGGCTATGGCTCGTCGCTGTCCGCCGACCGTCAGCGCGTCCTGCGCAACACCTATGCGCTGCTGGCGCTGTCGCTGATCCCGACCGTCCTTGGGGCCTGGATCGGCGTCTCCACTGGCTTCCTCGCCGCCATGGGCACCGGCGCGAGCATGATCCTGTTCTTCGTCGGCGCGTTCGGGCTGATGTTCCTGGTCGAGAAGACCAAGAATTCCGCCGCCGGTGTCGCCTCGCTGCTGGCCTTCACCTTCTTCATGGGCCTGATGCTGTCGCGTCTGGTGGCCGCGATCCTGGGCTTCAAGAACGGCGGCACGCTGATCATGACCGCCTTCGGCGGCACGGCCGGCATCTTCTTCGCGATGGCCTCGCTCGCCACCGTCGTCAAGCGCGACCTCTCCGGCCTGCAGAAGTTCCTGTTCGTCGGCGCCGTGATCGCGATCATCGCCGGCGTCGCCAACGTCTTCCTGCAATCGACCGGCGTGCACCTGGCGTTGCTGGTCGCCGTGCTGGGCATCTTCTCTGCCTTCATGCTGGTGGACGTCAAGCGCGTCATCGACGGCGGAGAGACCAATTACATCAGCGCCACGCTGAACATCTACCTGGACCTGTACAACGTGTTCACCGCGCTGCTGCAGCTGCTGGGCATCTTCGGCGGCGACCGCGACTGAGCATCCATTCCTTTCAGGATTTCCGTTCAAGCAGAAACGCCTCGGATTGCTCCGAGGCGTTTTTCATTGCGTGCCGTGTACTCCTTTGCAGGGCTCACTGAGGCTCAATGGCCGGACTTGACTTGTGCCTTGTCCAGTTCCGGCTGCGCGCTCGAGACATCACTCACACCGACGGCCGTACCGGCTTCGTCGGGACGATGCGCCACGACCGGCTTGATCGCGCCGGTGCCGATGAATCGAGCGTACTCGCTGCGAGGCATGAGGGCGCTGAGGCGGGCGTCGCCCTCCTCCCACCCCAGCGTCACATCGTGCTCATTCACTTCAACCTGCACGGCGCCCGGACGGATGACCATCATCGGACCGTCGCCGGTCCGGTAGGTCACCTCGCCGCAGACGAAGGCGGATTGACTCAGCGGCTGATCTTCGCCGGCATGTCGTTCGACGGAAGGATCGACCGTGGAAGCGTCGGCGGGATGCTCGGGCGGCAGAGGGGGTCGGGCGCTCATGGAAGGTCCTCCTGGGAAGCGTCCCGCGGCAGTTCATCGAGCCACTGCCACATGCGCACCGCCAGGGCGGTCGCCGTGCAGGTGGCCAACGTCATCAGCATGAGCATGTTGTCGTCCATGGTGACCTCGAAACCGCAGCGGGATCAGGTTGCGATGACACATCGTCGCCGTGGACGATGCGCGGGCGAAGCGGCGGCCACCGCGACGCGCTGTAGGTGCTCTCCCACAGCAATCGCCGCGCCCGTCGCGTTCTGCAAACTTGCGTGAAGTCCTGGGCGGAATCCGACCGCACCGTCAACGTCGATCCGCGCACTTCCGTTGTGCCCACAAGCTGTAGGACGACGTCGGACACGGGGCACCTCCCCGCACCGACAGTGCGCACCGCGCTGCGCTTATGGGAAGCGATCGGCCCAGCGCCGATAGTCAAAGCAAAGGAACTCAGCAGGAGAACCCAAATGAGCCTCCAGATCGCCGCCGACGCCGCCGCGTCGCAGTTCGAGATCCGCTTCGAATCCATCTTCGACTCTGGCCGCGGGATGTCTTTCCCGTGCGACCCGCAAGGGCACGTCGATCTGGACAGCCTTCCCGCCCGCGCGCGCCACAACTATCTGTTCGCGCGCGCGATGGTCGGCAAGGATTACCTGCCGCCGGCGGTCCGTGGCCGCAACACGCACTGACGGGTCCGCCTCCCTGGCTGCCGCCATCGCGGCCGCTCGCCGCGAGGCAATCGATCGCTTCGCTCGCTTGTGCAAGGGTCGCAGGGCCGCGGGCCCGTCGCTTGCCACAGCAGATTGCATCCTCCCCTGTTGCCGCGCTGCACCCTCTGGGTCGGCGCGGCTCTTTTTTGCGCGTGGCGTCGATCAGCGCGTCACGGCGGGCGTCGCTTCTTCGAACCGGTCGACCGTGCGCAGCGGCTTGAACAGCGCCGCCCATGCGGCCACCACGCCCAGCGTACAAATGGCGCCCGTCACGGCGGCTGGGACCGCGCCCAGCGCTGCAGCGGCACTGCCAGCTCGGAACTCACCAAGTTCGTTGGACGATCCGATGAACAGCATGTTCACCGCGTTGACGCGTCCTCGCATCTCGTCCGGGGTCGAGAACTGCACCAGCGCGCCACGGATGTAGACGCTGACCATGTCCGCGGCGCCCGCGATGGCCAATGCAACGAACGACAGCCAGAAGGTCGTGGACAGCGAGAACAACAGGTTGGCCAGACCGAACACCGCGACTGCGGCAAACATGGTCCTGCCGACGTGGCGGTTGAAGGGTCGCAGGCTCAGATAGAAACCGGCGGTGACCTCTCCCACGGCCATCGCGCTGCGCAACGCACCCAGCCCCTCCGGCCCGGCGTGCAGCACCTCGTGGGCGTAGATGGGCAGCAGCGCGACCACCCCGCCCAGCAGGACGGCGAACAGGTCCAGCGAGATCGTGCCGAGGATGATCGGCCGCGATCGGATGAAGTGGATACCGGCCCCGAATCGCTGCCAGATGTTCCCGCCGGCGGGCGACGGGGGCGCCGCGAAACGCACCGGCACCGCGCCGACCAGCAAAGCGGTGCCCAGCGCGAAGCAGGCCAGGCACACGAGATAGGTCAAGCCCGACCCGCCGAACGCGTACAGCAGCCCGCCCAGGAACGGACCGCCGATGCTGGCCACGCGCATCAGCATGCTGTTGGCGGCGATCGCCTGCGCCAGCTGCTCGCGCGGCACGATCTGCGGCAGCAGGCTCTGCAAGGCCGGCCCGGAGAAGGCCCGTGCGCAACCGAACAGCACCAGGACGGCATAGATCCCGGTCACGCCGGCATGGCCGTGGCCGGACAGCCACCACAGCGCCAGGCTGCAGCTCGCGCTCACGGCCCAGCTGATCGCGAGGATCGGCTTGCGGCTGAAGCGATCGATCAGGTCCCCCGCCGGCAGCAGGAGCAGCAGCATCGGGATGAACTGCGCCAGTCCGACATAGGCCAGCGCCAGCGGCTCCCGGGTGAGGTCGTAGACCTGCCAGGCGACGACCACCGCCTGGATCTGGCCGGCGAAGACCGCCGCGAGTCGACAGATCAGGAACGCCGTGAAGCCGGGGTGGCGGAAGACGCTGGTCTTGGGGGTCGGCGCAGTGCCGGCTGGGGGGGATGACGGAGTGGCTGTAGCGGTCACGGCACGAAGTGTTCTGGGCCTTCTTGGGCGGGCGCCGACCAGTTTAGCGAGCCGATCCGCCTGCTTGGGCGCTGGGCGATGTCACAAGCGGGTCGGCTGCTCCGTCTTACGGACAACTGCCCTTCTTTATCAGCCCTACATCCAGGAGCCCACCGTGAGCCAACGTCTCAACTACATGCAGCAGTCCCCCGTCGCCTTCAAGAAGCTGGTCGACCTGTCCATGGCCGTGAAGGAGAACGGCGTCGAGCACGCCCTGCAGTGCCTGGTCGAGATCCGCGCCTCGCAACTGAACGGCTGCGCGTTCTGCCTGGACATGCACGTCAAGCAGGCCGTCATCGGCGGCGAACGCGCGCTGCGCCTGCACCACGTCGCCCTCTGGCGCGAGTCGCCGCTGTTCTCGGCCCGCGAGCGTGCCGCGCTGCTCTGGACCGAGACGCTCACCCGGATCCCCGAAACCGGCGTCTCCGACGCCGTCTATGCCGAGGTCCGGGAGCAGTTCAATGAGAAGGACCTTTGCGACCTGACCTGGCTGGTGTCGTCGATCAACGCCTGGAACCGCCTCAACGTGGCCTTCCAGAGCGTGCCTGGCTCACAGGACAAGGCCTTCGGTCTGGACAAGGCCGGCCTGGCCTGATTCCTTGTTTCGGTGGGGCACCCACCTCGATCTGTCAGTTGGTTTGCAACTGCAACCAAGGAAGGCCATAGGCCTTTCCGCACGGGATTCCGACCATGAGCACTCCGCTTCGCTCCGAAGCCTGCTCATGGAGTTCCCCGATGCATCGCCTTTCCTTCCTCATCCAGGTGACCGCCCGCTGGCTGGCCCGCCCGGCGCGGACCACTGGCTCACCTTCCGTCCTTTTCGGCACGCTCGTGCGCGACGCGGAGGTGTCCCGTGATCACTGAAATCCCGACGCAGTCGAGAAGTGCCGGCCGCGTGGCGGCCACGGTGCTCTGCATCATCCTGGCCGCCGCCGCGAGCGCGATGATCCTCACCGCCCCCGTCTGGTCCGTCGACGACCAGGGACTTCCCGCAGCGGCACGTCCGGCGCCAGAGCCTGCCACGACCATCACTTCCGCTGTCGAGTCCGAGTCAGGCAACGACACCCATTGATTTCGTCCGCCTCCCCAGATCGTCGCCCTGTCCTCCAAGTTGGAGGACCCGTCCGAGGAATCAAGAAAAACGGCGCCCCGAGGGGCGCCGTTCCAATGGGTGTCGACAGGGGGATCCGGGCAATGTTCGAGTTTTCGGGCCCGTATCCGCCGGTGCAACGTCAGGCGTGACCGATCGCTGATCGAAAACGCCCCCCGCCGGGGATTGAATCGTTTCCGACCGATCAGCGCTGGTTGTAGCGCGCCTTGGCCGAATTCACGCACACGTCCTTCGCATCGCCGGACAGCGTGTTGCACTTTTCGGAAGCCAGCTTGTAGTCGGCTTTCACGCGGGTTTCCTCCGCGTCATCGACCGCCGCGGCCACCTTCTTGTTCATCTTGAGTTCGGCCTTGGACTTCTCGTAGGACGTCTTCGCTTCACGCTGGCACACGTCCTTCGCTTCACCCGAGCGGTCGTCGCAGCGCTCCTTGGCCACGTCGTAGCGCGCCTCGTAGCGGGCCTCGATCAGCTTGGCCTCGTCCTTGGCATTGCCGCTGTAGTTGTATTCGAGCTGGGCGAGCGCCACGTCCTCGCGGCCCTTGGCTTCCTTGACACAGATGTCCTTGGCATTGCCCGACAGCTGATCGCACGCATCCTTGTCGACCTTGTAGGTCTTCTTGATATCGTCCTTCGCGCCGTCATAGACCGACTTGGAGAAGTTGGCGGCGTTCGCCATGCCGGCGCACAGGCTCAAGGCAGCGGCGATCAGTGCAGTGGTTGCGGGCTTGTTCATGGTCATCCTTTGTTTGTTGTTGGAGGCAGTCAGTCAGGGTCGGCGGTGGTCCGATCCCATCACTTTCGCAACAGGCTCATCACGAAGGTGACGACAGCCATGATCACGAAAACGAAGAAGAGGATCTTCGCGATACTCGCGGCGCCAGCGGCGATGCCGCCAAAGCCGAACAGCGCGGCGATCAAGGCAATGACGAAAAAGACGACGGCGTAGTGCAGCATCTCGGTTCTCCTGCGCGGCACCGTGCCGCGATGGAATGAACTTTAGGGACTGGTCCGTCCGCTGCGGGCAGTCCCGCACCGCGAGCGGGCGTCGGAGCCGCAACCCATGTGCTGTAGGAGAGGACCTACCGCATGCCAGAACGCGCTCGCCACAACGGAAAAAGCCGGCTTGCGCCGGCTTTCGTTGCAGTTCGGTGGGAACGGATCGCGCCCCCGCCGGCCGTCTCACCAGATCTTCTGGAAGGTCACGCCGACGCGTCCACCACGTGGGCGGAAGGTCAGCGACGACTGCCCGCTGAGTTCCATCTTGAAGCCCTTGCGTAGGTCCGCGTAGGGCTTGCGGCTGGTGAAGGAGAGGCCGACGCGTACCTGGCGCTGATCGCGATTGTTGATCCCCGGCACATTCAGGTCGTCGATCTGTGCACGCTGCGCTTCCAGCAGCGACGTCTGGACGAACGCATGGGAACGCGCGCCTGTCGGCACCGCCAATCCGACCAGCACGCCGGCATCGCCGGCAACACCGGGGCGCATGTTCTGGTAAGGCGTCGCATACAGGCCCCCGCCGAGCGCGGCACCCCGCTGCTCGACGCCCACGCCCCAACGCAGGCCGCTGCCGGACAACGGCTTGCCCCAGAGCATCGTCTGCGTGGCCAGCGGTGACCGCCCGTACCAACCGGCGGCGCCAGCCGACTGGTTCGCGGTCGCCAGAGGTTCTGCGGCGCTCTGCGTCACCGTATATCGGGATCCGGAAGAAGCGTCGCGCAGGGACGCCTGGCGCGTCCGCTCCGCCAGACTGCGGCCGGAGAGCTCGACATGATCGTCGAGCGAACTCGGCGTCGCCTCGACGGCCGGTGCCGCCTGCGCGGTAGCACCGATCGCGGCCAGTGACAGGGTCGCCGGCATCAACGCGGCGCGGAGGACCTTTCGGGGGCAGAAGGCATTCATGACTCAACTCCCGTGTTTGATGACAACTTAGGACGCGGGTTGCGACAGGAAAATCTCGATCCGACGATTGGCGGCCCGCCCGGCCTCAGTGGCGTTGCTCGCCACGGGCTGCCGGCCACCACGGCCTTCCACCAGCAGCCGGCCGCGCCGGACGCCATGGTGGACCAGATACTCACGCACGGCCTCCGCCCGATCCAGCGACAGCGGGCCGTTGACCGCATCGCCTGCCGAACTGTCGGTATGGCCGACGATCGTGAGGCGTACGGCGTCATCCAGATTGCGGCTGACTTCGTCGAGCACCGGACGGAGCGCGGGCTTGAGTTCGGAACGGCCGATATCGAAAGAGGCGTCGGCGGGCACGCTCAACTTGAGCTGGTTGTCCGGCGTACGGGCAACGCTGATGCCCACGCCGGCGCCGGTCTGGAGCAGCGACTGACGGCGCTCCTCCATCTGGACGGACCAGACGTTGCCGCCGATCACCGACGGCGCTGCGCCCGGCGCGGCGCCGACGGGGGCGTTGGGTGCCGTAGCGGCGGTCTCGCCGCCGCTCATCGAGGCACAGCCGCCCAAGGCCAGGAGCAGGCCGATCGCCAGGATCGGGAGGCTGGAACCGGCCGTCAGTGGCCAGTGACTCTCCACTGCAAGCCGTCCGACTCTCAGGAAGTCAGCGGGGTGGACGGAAAGGGCTCGCGGGCAGCGCATGACAGTCTCCAGGAGGGCTGTGGGGCTCGGTCACACGATAAGTCGACCTTGATGAGCGTCATGCTAGGGAGATCGCGGGGCGGCGGGTGTAGTCGGCTGTCGGAAGCGGAAGTCAGACTCGGCTGACAAGGCCTCTGACGACGGGTTCCCTACCCCGGCAGCGATCACGCGCTCAGCGTGACGCCGTCGGCAGACTCATCGTCCAGCGGCAGCAGGTCGGCGTCGGAAAGTTCCGCGGCGTCCACTTCCTCGTCGAAGGCGGCCTGGTCGGCGGCACCGACGTGCGCGATGAGCGGCTTGTCCAGGGGGCGGTAGACGCGGCTGCGCAGACGGGACAGACGCTCGGAGGCAGCCACTTCGTGGACCACGCGCTCCGGATCGAGCAGCATGGCGAACGGGTTGGCGGCGAAGGCTTGGGTCGTGGTCTGCATGTCGGTCTCCAGGGGGATTCAGTCGATTCCGAAGGGCCAGCTTGCGAGGGCCTGGGGGGCGCCGACACCGTGTCGGCATGGAATGAACTGTAGGGACTGCCCCGGTCCGGCGACAGTGGGTGGTGGGCCAAACCGCGTGTCAGACGGATTCCTAGGGGAATGCCAGCAGCCGCCTCACGGCGACCTCAGCGCGAGGTGTTCGGGTGTGACCGATGCCGCGCCTGGGCCAGCTTGTCCAGCTTCTCGGCCATCTCGTCCTGGCCGGCACGGCGGGCGAAGTCGGCCGCCGTCATCTGGTGATCGTTGCGCAGCGTGACGTCCGCGCCGGCGGCGATCAGCACCTCGGCGCCGCTGAGGCCGCCATAACCGGCCGCCATCATCAGCGGCGTCGTGCCGTTGGCCGAGCGGGCGTCGATGTCGGCGCCTTCCGCCACCAGCCAGCGCACGACCTGCTCGCTCGGCCCGGCGGCCGCGTAGTGCAGCGCCGACCAGCCCGGCTCGTTGACGAAGGCGCCGCGCTTCACCAGTTCCTTGACCCAGTCCAGCTGGCCCTTGAGCGCCGCCAGCATCAGCGGCGTCTCGCCGGCCTGGTTGATCGCGCTGACGTCGGTACCGGGGCTCTTCAGCAGGGTGTCGAAAGCCTTGCCCGACTCCTCGCGGATCGCCACGTGCAGGGCGGTATTGCCCTGCGCATCGCGGATGTTGGGGTCGACGCCCGCCAGCAGCAGCTTCATCACGGTGGACGCATGGTCGTTGCGGGCGGCGACATGGAGTTCAGGCGGCGCAGCGGTCTCGGACGCCGCGGAGGATGCGGGCGCCTGGGTTCCCAGGCGGCCCTGCGCCAGGACGGTCGCGTACGGGCTCGCCGACAGGATCAGCCCGGCGAGCACAAGTCCCGCACCAGACGCCGCGCGACGTCCCGATCCGCCACGGCACCGACGCACCGTCATCTCAGGCCGCTTCCGGCAGCTGGAACAGGCGCCGCGTGTTCGCGGTGCACTGCTCCGCCAGCGTCTCCACCGGCACACCGCGGACTTCCGCGATCAGCTTGGCCACGTGCGGCACGTAGGCCGGCTGGTTCAGCTTGCCGCGGTAGGGAACCGGGGCCAGGTAGGGGCTGTCGGTCTCGATCAGGATGCGGTCGGCCGGCACGATCTTGGCGACCTCCCGCAGATCCGCCGCGTTCTTGAAGGTCACGATCCCGGAGAACGAGATATGGAACCCCTGATCCAGCGCCGCCTTGGCGACGTCCATGGTCTCGGTGAAGCAATGGACGACACCGCCGGGTTGGCCGGCATCCTCTTCGCGCATCAGGCGCAGGGTGTCTTCGGCCGCGGAGCGGGTGTGGATCACCAGCGGCTTGGCCGTGCGTTTCGCGGCGCGGATGTGGTTGCGGAAGCGCTCCCGTTGCCATTCCATCTCCTCGACGGTCCGGCCGTTGAGGCGGTAGTAGTCCAGCCCGGTCTCGCCGATGGCGACGACCTTGGGATGCGCGGCGCCGGCGACCAGCTCGTCGACGCTGGGCTCATGGACCTCGTCGCTGTCCGGATGGACGCCGACGGTCGCGAACAGCTGGCGGTGCGCCTCGGCGAGGGCGCGGACCTCCGGGAACTCCTCCATCGTCGTGCAGATGCAGACAGCCTGCGTCACCTGCGCAGCCTCCATGGCGGCGAGCAGGTCGGGAAGCTGGGACTGGAGCTCGGGGAAGCTCAGGTGGCAATGGGAATCGATGTACACCGTCTAGATCGTCTGGGTGGGCTTGGCCGAGGAGATCGCCGTGCCCAGCAGTTCCTCGATCTTGAGCTTGATGACGCGGGTCTTCTCGTCGCCGGGGAAACGCACGCCGACGCCCTGCGTGCGGCCCCCCGACGCGTTGGCCGGCGTCAGCCAGGCCACCTTGCCGGCGACCGGGTAGCGGTTGGGGTCCTCGGGCAGCGTCATCAGCAGGTAGATGTCCTCGCCCAGCTTGTAGTCGCGCGTCGTCGGCACGAAGACGCCGCCTTCCGAGAAGATCGGGATGTAGGCCGCGTAGAGCGCGCCCTTCTCCTTGAACACCAGCTGGATCACGCTGGGTCGGGCACCGCCGGCGGGAGCCGGGACGGGGGCGGACGCGGGGGGCGTGGTGCTCATCGGTTTCAGGGTGAGTTCGCTCATGGCGCCAAGTCTACTCGCCACGCCCGGGGGTCAGACTTGGTTACCAGATCGACCAGCGCAAGGATCTGCGGATGGCTTGGCGGATGGTCGGTCGCTTCAACGGGCCGGGCGCATCGCCTGTTGTCCCTGGGCCACGAGCGACTCCATCAGCAGCCCGGCGTTGAGCGGGTGGTCGGCATGCCTGGCCGCCTGCTGCAGCGTCCGGGCCCACTGGTCCAGCGCGGACCGCACCGCCGGCAGCTTGGGCAGCGCGTCGCGCGGGAAGTAGGCCGGCCCGGCCCCGTGCGCAATGCGCATCAGGTCGTGCACCAGCCGTTGCATCGCAGCGATCGCGCGCGGCACCGGCCACTCGGTCAGCGCCACGGCCTCACCCTTGGCGATCCGGCGCGGCAGCTCCAGCCAGGTCCGGGCGGCGATGCCCTCCTCGCTCCACTGCAGCGCTTCCTGCGGGCGGCCGCCGGTGGCGTCCAGCAGGACGCCCGCCTGATCGACACCCTGCCCCGTCAGCCAGGCCAGCGCCGCGTCGCGCGGGGGCAAGGCCATCTGCAGCGGTTGGCAGCGGCTGCGGATCGTCGGCAGCAGTTGCTGGGGAGCGGCGCTGGCCAGCACGAAACGCAGCAGGCCGGCCGGTTCCTCCAGCGTCTTCAGCAGCGCGTTGGCGGCCACGGTGTTCAAGGCTTCCGCCGGATAGACCACGACCACCTTGGCCTTGCCCCGCGCCGCGCTGACCTGCGAAAAGGCCAGCGTCTGACGGACCGCCTCGATCTTGATCTCGCGGCTGGGCTTGGTCTTGCTGGCCTTGGCCGAGGAAGCGCCCTCGCCCTCCGCTTCCATGGCG
Organism: Rubrivivax sp.; assembly: GCA_004210455.1. Classification (GTDB taxonomy): domain Bacteria; phylum Pseudomonadota; class Gammaproteobacteria; order Burkholderiales; family Burkholderiaceae_C; genus Roseateles. The sequence goes on from SEFA01000093.1 coordinate 14,399, forward strand.
CCGAAGCCCAGGGGCTCGCGCAGCGCTTCCGGCAGCAGGACCTGGAAGTCGGGATGCGAACGCGAGCGCAGCAGGTGGCAACTGGCGCAACGGCCGCAGCCGGGCTGGTCGGTCGAGGGGCGGGCTTCGCAGAGCCAGGCCTGCGCCAGCAGCAGCGCCAGGTCGAACTGGCCGACGCCCGCGGGCCCCTGCAAGAGCATCGCGTGGCTGCGCCCCTGCGTGAGCGCCTGCCGAAGCGGCGCGGCCAGCCAGGGCAGCGGAAGCTGGCCGCCCTCGGCCAGCGCGGCGACGCCATCGGCGGTCATGGCCGAAGCGGTCACCATCCGCGAAGCTCCAGTTCGGCGCGGATCTGGCCCGCGACGCCGTCAATCGTGTCGCCCGCGTCGATGCGGACGATGCGTCCCCGGGACGCCTCGGCCCGACGCTGGTAAGCGGCCCGCACCCGCGCGAAGAAATCCAGGTCCAGTTGTTCCAGCCTGTCCGCGTCGCGGGCCTGCGCCCGGCGCTGCGCGGCGATGGCCGGATCGACGTCGAACCAGAAGGTCAGGTCCGGCTGGCGCCCCTGCTGCACCCACTGCTCCAGCGTGGTCAGCACCTGGAGGTCCATGCCGCGGCCGCCGCCCTGGTAGGCGAAGCTCGCGTCGGTGAAGCGATCACACAGCACCGTCTGGCCCAGCGCCAGCGACGGCGCGATGACGCGCTGCACATGGTCGCGGCGCGCCGCGAAGACCAGCAGCGCCTCGGTCAGCCCGTCCATGTCCTGGTGCAGGAACAGCCCGCGCAGCGACTCGGCCAGCGGCGTGCCGCCGGGCTCGCGGGTCTGGACCAGTTCGGCGCCGCGCTGGCGCAGGTGTTGGGCCACGGACTCGATGTGGGTGGACTTGCCTGCCCCGTCGATGCCTTCGAAGGTGATGAATCGACCGCTCACGCGTGGTGCTCTCTCGGACTGGGCTCGCTCGGAACCCGGATGGAAAACAGCGAAGAAACTGCGGAAAAAGCGAAGCGCGGGCGCTTCAGCGGCCGCGCTGGTACTTGTTGACCGCCCGATTATGCGCGGCCAGATCCTCGCTGAACTGGCTGCTGCCGTCTCCGCGCGACACGAAGTACAGCGCCTTGGACGGCGTCGGATGCAGCGTGGCCTGCAGCGCGGCCAGGCCCGGCATCGCGATCGGCGTCGGCGGCAGGCCGCCCCGGGTGTAGGTGTTGAACGGCGTGTCCGTCTGGAGATGGGTCCTGCGCAGGTTGCCGTCGAAGTCCGTCCCCAGTCCGTAGATCACCGTCGGATCGGTCTGCAGTGGCATGCCGACCTTGAGCCGGTTGACGAACACGGCCGCGACCAGGCCGCGATCCGCCGCGGCGCCGGTCTCCTTCTCGACGATGGAGGCCAGGATCAGCGCCTCGTCGGCGCTCTTGAGCGGCAGGCCGTCGCCGCGGCCGGCCCAGGCGCTCTCCAGCCGCTTCTGCATCAGCGCGTGTGCGCGCTTGAGCACCGTCAGGTCGCTCACGCCCCGGCTGTAGGCGTAGGTATCCGGGAAGAACCGTCCCTCGGGCGCCTGGCCCGGCGCGCCGAGCGCGGCCATGATCTGCTCGTCCGTCATGGCCGCGGTGGTCTGCTTCAAGGCCGGCGCGGCCGCGATCGCGGCGCGCAGCTGGCGGAAGTTCCAGCCCTCGATCAGGCGCAGCTGTTCCAGCACCTGGTCGCCGCGCACCATCTTGTCGAGCAGCTCGCGCGGCGTGATGCCGGCATGGATCTCGTAGCTGCCGGCGCGGATCTTCCGCGCCTGTCCCGAATAGCGGAACCAGGCGTACAGCAAGCGCGGATCGGTCTGCACCCCGGCCGCGACCCAGGCCTGCGCGACCTGCTGCGGCGGCGTGCCGGGTTCGATCGAGAGTTCGATGCCCGGCTTCTCCAGCACCAGCGGTGCCTGCAGCCACCACCAGAGCGCGCCCGCGCCGCCGCCGAGCAGCACCACGCCCGCCACCAGCGCGGACAGCAGCCAGCGTCCGATGCGGCCCGACTGCTTCTTCGTTTTTCTCGCGGTGCCGCGAGATCTGTTTTTCGCGCGTGACAAGACCCGGGGCCCTCCGTGAAATGCGGGGGCTGATGATAATCGGACCATGATCGAAGACCTCCACCACGCTACTCCGCCCGTGCCGTCCTCGGCGCTGGGCGCCGTCCGGCTTGCCGACTGGGGCGTGATCCGCGCCCAGGGCGAGGAAGCCGCCAAGTTCCTGCACACCCAGCTGACGCAAGACCTGGCCCTGCAGACCGGTGCGCAGGCCCGGCTGGCGGGCTACTGCTCGGCCAAGGGCCGGCTGCTCGCGACCATGCTGGCCGTGAAGCCGGACGAGCAGTCCGTGCTGCTGGCCCTGCCCGCCGAGGTGCTGCCGGCGACGGTCAAGCGGCTGTCGATGTTCGTGCTGCGCGCCAAGTGCAAGCTGAGCGACGACAGCGCGGCCTGGGCGGTCTGGGGGCTGTCCGGCGCCCAGGCGCGCGACTGGCTGGCCGAGGCCGGCGCCGCGACGGGGACTGCGACACAGGCTGCCGCGGGGGCTGAAGCCACCCCGGCGACGGTGTGGTCCGTCAGCCGCGTGGCCCTGGCCGACGGCCGGGAAGCGCTGGCCACCCGCCTGCCCGACGACGGTCTTACCCCGCGTTTCCTTCTGCTGCAGCCGGCCGACGCGCCCGCGCCGGCCCTGCCCGCGATCGACCCCGAGGAATGGCAGGGCCTGGACGTGACCGCCGGGTTGGCCTGGGTCCGCCAGGGCACGGTCGAGCAGTTCGTGCCCCAGATGCTCAACCTGGAGCTGCTGGGCGGCGTGAACTTCCAGAAGGGCTGCTATCCGGGCCAGGAGATCGTCGCGCGCAGCCAGTACCGGGGCACGATCAAGCGCCGCACCCACCTGTTCGCGCTGGACGGCAGCGACGCCGACGCCACGCCCGGCCAGGAGATCTTCCACAGCGCCGATCCGGAGCAGCCCGCGGGCATGGTGGCCGGCTTCGGCCGCCAGGAGGGCCGGCCGCTGCTGCTGGCCGAGGTCAAGCTCGCCGCGCTGGAGTCCGGCACCCTGCACCTGGGCAGCGCGACCGGCGCCGTCCTCACCCCCCGTCCCCTGCCTTACGTCATCGGAGAACCGGAATGAATGCCTCGCCGCCGACGCGCGCCGCCGCGCCCCCCATCCATCCTGCCTCCCGCCCGGCCGCGCCGGTGGAGCTCTACGTCTACTACCGCGTCCATGCGGACCAGTTGAAGGCCGCGCTGGCCGCCTTCGAACAGGCGCGCCAGGCGCAGCCGGTGCGGCTGCTGCAGCGCCATGACAACGATCCGGTCTTCCAGACCTGGATGGAGATCTACGGTCCCGAGCTGCCCGACGCGGCGGACGCGGAGCGCCGGATCGCCGCCGCCCTGGGCGCGTTCGCGCAGGGCCCCCGTCACCGCGAGGCTTTCGCCGCCGTCGCCGGTCCGGGAGCGGTGCACTGATGGAACACAACGTCTCCCTCATTTCCACGCTGGCGGCGGGCTTCGGCCTGGCGCTGATCCTGGGGTTCATCGCCGAACGGCTGAAGCTGCCCGCCCTGGTAGGCTACCTGCTCGCGGGCATCGCGATCGGGCCGGCCACGCCGGGCTTCGTCGCGGACGTCGGCATCGCCGCGCAGCTGTCGGAGATCGGCGTGATGCTGCTGATGTTCGGCGTCGGCCTGCACTTCTCGTTGAAGGACCTGATGGCGGTCAAGCGCATCGCGCTGCCCGGCGCGGTCGTGCAGATGGCCGCCGCCACGGCGCTGGGCATGGGCCTGGCGATGTGGTGGGGCTGGCCGGCGGGCCAGGCGCTGGTCTTCGGACTGACGCTGTCCTGCGCGAGCACGGTGGTGCTGCTGAAGGCGCTGGAGTCGCGCGGCACGCTGGAATCGATGAACGGCCGCATCGCGGTGGGCTGGCTGGTGGTCGAGGACCTGGCCACGGTCCTGATCCTGGTGCTGCTGCCGCCGCTGGCCACCGTGCTGGGCGGGACGACGCCGGGCATGGAAGCCGGCGCGGGGGCGGAGGCCGCGCCGCTGTGGCGCACCATCGCCGAGACCCTGGCGCAGATGGCCGCCTTCGTCGTGCTGATGCTGGTCGTGGGCCGGCGCGTGCTGCCGTGGATGCTGTGGCAGGTGGCGCGCACGGGCTCGCGCGAGCTGTTCACGCTGATGGTCATCGCGGTGGCGATCGGCATCGCGTACGGCGCGTCCGAACTCTTCCACGTGTCCTTCGCGCTGGGCGCGTTCTTCGCCGGCACGGTGATGCGCGAATCCGAATACAGCCACCGCGCCGCGCAGGAATCGCTGCCGCTGCGGGACTCGTTCTCGGTGCTGTTCTTCGTGTCGGTGGGCATGCTGTTCGACCCGATGACGCTGATCGACCAGCCGCTGCACCTGCTCGGCGTGGTGGCCATCGTGATGCTGGGCAAGGCCATCGCGGCGGCCGCGCTGGTGATCGTGTTCCGCTATCCGCTGAACACGGCGATGACGGTGTCGGCCAGCCTGGCGCAGATCGGGGAGTTCAGTTTCATCCTCGCGGGACTGGGCGTCCAGCTCGGGCTGCTGCCCAAGGCCGGCATGAACCTGGTGCTGGCGGCGGCGCTGATCTCGATCGCGCTGAACCCGGTGATGTTCGCGATGATCCAACCGCTGCAGCGCTGGGTGCTGGCCCGCTCGTCCTTCGCGCGCAAGCTCGAGGAACGGGACGACCCCTACGCCGAACTGCCGCAGACCACCGATCGCCAGTTCCTGGAGGGTCAGGTCGTGCTGGTCGGCTACGGTCGCGTGGGACGTCGCATCGCGGACGTCCTGACCGAGCGCGGTATTCCCTTCGTCGTCGCCGACGAGGGCCGCGAGACCGTCGAGGCGCTGCGCAAACGCGGCATGGCGGCGGTCAGCGGCGACGCGAGCGAGCCCATGGTGCTGATCCAGGCCCACATCGCCAACGCGGCGATGCTGGTGGTGGCGGTGCCTGACTCGATGAAGGCGCGTCAGATGGCCGACACGGCCAGACAGCTGAACCCGGGCATCGAGATCGTGCTGCGCACCCACGGCGAGGAGGAATCCGAGCTGCTGCGCCGGGAAAAGCTGGGCACCGTGTTCTACGGCGAGGAGGAACTCGCCAAGGGCATGAGCCGGCACGTGCTGCAGCGCTTCAACGCGGACCTGCCGGAAGGCTTGTCGCCGGTGGCGGCGCCGACGCATTGAGCGCACGGCCCAGCAATCGCCGCTTTACATCGTCCGCTTAGCGTCGCCGCCCATGATCGATTCGACCCGTCCTGGCCTGCGCGCCCGCGCGCGTGCCCGTGCTCGCGCCCTGACCTTCGGATGCGCCATCGCGCTCGGCGCGGCGGTGCTGCTCGCCGGTTGCGGCGGCGGACCGCCGAAGGCGCGCATCGAGGAACAGCAACAGCAGCGCGAGTTCGCCTCCCGCGGCTACGCGCCGCAAGGCGAAACGGTCACCATGCAACCGGTGCTGTGGCGCCTGCGCGGCGACGACGTGCGCTTGAGCCTCACGCTGCCGGCCGGCGCGGCGGCCGCGCCGCGCCCGGTCATCGTGTATCTGCCCGGACTGGGCGAGTCCGAAACCGCCGGCATCCGCTGGCGCCGCGCCTGGGCGGCGGCGGGGTATGCGGTGCTGACAGTGCAGCCGCTGGACGACGACGCGACCGCCTGGTCGTCGGACCTGGCGCGCGCGGCCGAGTTCACCGCACTGGGCCGGCGCCACTATGCCGATGCGCAGATGCGCCAGCGGCTGGCGCGGCTCGACGAACTGCTCGCGGAGGCGCAACGCCTGGGCCGTCCAGGCCAGGGGCCGGGTCCAGGCCCAGGTGCGGGCGCGAGTGCGGGTGATGCATCGTGGCGCTCGCTGGACTGGTCGAAGACCGTGATCGCGGGTTATGAACTCGGCGCCCAGTCGGCGATGGCGGTGGCGGGCGAACGGCAGCCGGACGGCTCGGTGCTGTCGCTCAAGAGCGTGCAACCCGTGGCGGCGATCGTGATCAGCCCGCAGGTGTTCGCGCAGCCGGACCCCGCGCGCTATCGTGAGGTCGTCATCCCGGTGCTCGGCCTGACGGGCCCGGACGACAGCGACGTGCTCGGTCTGGTGCGCGACGTGTCATGGCGCCAGGCGCCGTTCGCGGCGATGCCGGCGCAGCGCGGCTGGCTGCTGAGCGTGAACGAGGTCCGCCACGCCGCGCTCGGCGGCAACGAGGCCCGGCCCGAGGACGTCGAGCGGGAGCAGAAACGCATCCGCGCCGCCGAGGAGCAGGCCCAGTCGCAGCCCCAGGGCCGCCGCGGCGGCGGTGGCCGCGGCGGACGCGGACAGGAAGGCCCGACGCGCATGGCGCCGGTCCCCGCGGTGCCCGACTACCGGCAACTGCATGAGCAGCAACTCGGCCTGACGGCGGCACAGCAGGTCAGCGTGGCCTTCCTGGACCTTCAGTTGAAGCGATCCGACGCAGCGCGCGCATGGCTGGGCCCACCGGCCGCTTCGTGGATGCGGACCATCGCCACCATCACCCGCTCAGTGGATGAGCGGCGCTAGCAGGACCTGATTGGCTGTCAGCCAGTTGGACTCCACACTGACATTGCCAGCGAGATCGACCTGACGGATTTCATGAGGACCCGTCAGTTCTTCGCCTTTTCCAACCCTGCGCCAAACCGTACTTGCGTCGGGGCGATGCTCGAAATGGGCATCTCGCTCAGGACTCTTGAGCAGGAAGCGCTTCGTCCCCGGGGCTTCCTCCAGGACTGACCACTCAGGCGTCGGTGGGGGCGTCGTGTCCAGCCAGATGAACTCCAGACGTACCGTCTTCTCGGCGTTGCCAGCTCGGTCCCGGATGTTCACCGCAATGATCTGTGGGCCTTCCTTGAAGATCGTTGTGGGAAGCTGCTCCGACGTGCCCTCCACCGGCGAACCGATTGCGCCCTTGCCGCCTCTGTCAACTTGCGTGGCACTCCACGAAGCGCCTTCTTCCAGATCTGGAATCACCACCTGTGCGCGATTCGTGAGCGAGTACTCCGCGCCGGGTGCCGGAATGCCAAGTTCATTCACTTTCGCGCGTTCGTGCATGACCCTCAGGCGCAACGAGCTGGGGCTGACGCTGTCGACTTGGAACTCCAGGCTCAACGCCTGCAGTGGTTGATCGTTCGCGTCCAGCGGCCGCACTTCCACGCGTTTCCTGCCGTCGCCATCGAACTCCGAACTTCCGATGATCTTCCCGTCTCCCAGAGCACGCCACGAACCGGCGTCGATCCGGTACTGGACGGCGCCGTGAAGCTGGCCGATGCCAAGTACCTGGACGGTGGCATCGGACGTGATGCCATCCGCCCTCTGCTCAGGTGTATCGCCGGTGTCGTTCTTCAAGCTCAGACGCAGGGGGCCGGCGACCTCGATCGGCACATGATGGACATCGCTTTCGTTGCCATGGGCATCCACGTGCATGAGTAGGATCACATGCTTGCCAGGCCGGCGCAGCGCCTCGTCGCTGAGCGTGTCCCCCTGCCCGTCCGTCCACTCCCCATCGTCGATCCGATAACGCCACCCGGCATCGGGCTCAAGTCCCAGGATCTTCAGATCGCCGGCGTGCATGGGGATCGAGTCTTCACTGACACGCATCGCAGGATGCACGGCCTGCACAGTCAACTTCGCGGGCGGAACGACATCGACCGGAAGAACTCCCTTCTCACTCACGTTCCCCGCGTCATCCACATGCCAATACGTCAAGGCCCCCGCGCCGCCCAGAGCGTCGATGGGGACTTCCAACCTTGAAGCGCCGGAGTGGTCCGACAGATCGCCATCGGTTTGCCAATGCAACAGTCCCGGTTCATCCGCCCCGTTCCCGATCACGACGAAGGCCTCGGCGCGCTCGCCGGTTTCCCGATTCATGAGCGTGCTCGGACGGTGATCGACACGCGGCGTTGACGACGGGGTGCGGTCCAGGACGAAGTCGAGGCGACCCACGAGGCTTGTCGTTGCGCCATCCAAGTGCTGCTTCGCCAACACGACCTTGGCGCCATCCCCCTCGAACAGATCGTCCGGGATATCCGATCCGCTCCCGGCACGCCACGTCACGCCTTCGTCGAGACTGAAAGTCCAGGACGCCCCCTCCTCCAGGCCAGAGACTTTGATCTGGCCGTTTCGCGTCAAGGCGTCGCCCGTCAGACCGCTGTCCTGCGCAAGCGTGAGTTCAGGCGCCCGGAGCGGAGGCTTGGGCGGCACCTCGGGCTCCGGCGTGATCTCTGGCTGCGGCTTCACGTCAAGTTGCAGCGTCCCGCCCGTCTGCTGCAGAGGGAGGTCTGGCGGCGGCGGCGGTGGTGGTGGTG
>SEFA01000010.1:0-18815 GCA_004210455.1 Rubrivivax sp.
CACCACACCCTCCACCGTCGCCGGCTCCGCTTCCGCCTCCGCAGTCCCCGCTGCCACTGCCGCAGCTGCTGCCACAGCCGCTCCCTCCGCTCTTGTCGCCCTTCTCTCCGCGTTCGCGCGCGGCGAGTCCCGCTTCGCGCGCGCCGATGAGACCGAACCCGACCAGCGCCGCCGGCATCAGCGTGCCGTGCCCGCGCGCGTGCCCGCAGGGTCGTCCATCCGCGTTGAGGTCGGTGTGCAGCACCGTGCCGTGAAAGCGCTCGTAGGACCAGCCCCAGGGAGTCCGCAGAAGCCGGTCGACCCGGAAGACCAGCGGCAAGGCGCCGCGCACGGGAGAGCTGTGTTCGGCCCGACAGGCGCGGACCAGACAGCGGGCGAGCGATGCTCCGTTGTCCTCGCCGGGTTCGTGCTCGCGATGGGCCACCGTGCGCCCGTATCGCCGCAGCTGCCAGGCGGCGAGTCCTTCGGGATCGCACTCGATCCAGAGGTGCCACACCAGGTCCGCGGCGCGCGACGGGAGCGCGCAGGACAGCGGCGCCGCGGCCGCACTGGCGTCGAAGAACTGTTCGAGGGCGTAGGCCGCGAGGCGCCAACCGCGCGCTCCCGGCTTCCAGCCGGGATGTTCGATGGCGACCTGCTTCAGCCAGGCGGTCTTGAGCCGCGGGGGAAAAGCCGGCGGCGCGGGCCGCTGCCACTGTCGGGCGGCTCGACGCTGCCGTTGTTCATGCCGATGAAGGTGCCGTGCCCAGTTGGCATGGCGCAGGCGCCTCAGCAGCCTGTCGAGGAGGCTCTCGCTCCTCCGATGGCGGCTCATGTCGTGGGACTGGCCGCTCTTGTTCTTGTCGTTGCTGTTCTGGATGTTCGTCTCTTCTTTTGTTGTTGTGCTCCGGAGTGTGTGTCGAGAAGATGACGGAGATATGACGGCGTTCAGGAGGAACAAGAGGACGGCCTCGGCCTCGCCCTCAATGCGAACCCAGCACCGCCCCTTCGACGAGACCGAGGGGAGCGGCCTCTCCGGCAAGTCCGGCGAGGTCTGGCCGTGCCGGAAGTGCACCGCGCGCCGCGCTCGACGCGGCGCGCGAGGTTCATTCGACGGTGATGCTGCGATCCTTGATGAGCGTTGCCATGCGCTTGAGCTCGGCGTCGACGAACTTCTCGGACTCCTTCACGCCGCCGTGGAAGGCGTCGCCGCCGAGTTCCGCGATTCGCGCCTTGACCTCGGGCGAGGCCAGCGCCTGCTGGACGGCCTTGGACAGGCGCTCGATGACCGGTGCCGGCGTGTCTGCCGGGGCGAACAGCCCGTTCCACTCGTACATCTCGAAGCCCGGCAGGCCCGCCTCCGCGCCGGTCGGCACGTCCGGCAGCGCGACCGAGCGCTTCTTCCCGCTGACCGCCAGCGGACGCAGCTTGCCCTGCTTCACGTACTGCAGCGTCGAAGCCACGTTGCCGAAGAACACCGGCACCTGGCCGCCGATCACGTCGGTCAGCGCGGGACCGCCGCCCTTGTAGGGCACGTGCATCATCTCGACCTTCGCCGCCTGCTCGAACAGCACGCCGGCGATGTGCTGCGCCGAGCCGTTGCCCGAGGAGGCGAACGCCACCGCGTCCGTCTTCGCCTTGGCCGCGGCGATCAGCTCGGCGGCGTTCTTCGCCGGGAACTGCGCGTTCACCAGCACGACGTTGGGGAACAGCGCCGTCACCGCGACCGTGTTGAACGCCTTGCCGTGCTTGTAGGGCGAGTTGGGAAACAGCGTCGGCGTGACCGCGTACGAGGACGCGTCGAACAGCAGCGTGTAGCCGTCGGCCGGCGCGCGCGACACGGCGCCGGCGGCGATCTGGCCGCTGCCGCCCGGGCGGTTCTCGATGATGACGGTCTGGCCGAGCGCCTCGCCGACCTTGGGCGCGATCAGGCGCGCGATCAGGTCCGCGCCGCCGCCGGGCGGGTAGCTCACCATGAAGGTCACCGGCTTGGTCGGCCAGGCCTGCGCCGAGGCGGTGCCTGAAAAGCTGGTCAGGGCGGCCAGGGCCAGCGCCGTCAGCACGGCATGGCGTCGTTGGGTCATCGTGGGTCTCCAGGGAAGGAACAGGGCCGGCATGCGCCGCATGTCGGGGGAATGGCGTGTCGGGGTCAGCGCGTCTCGGCGCTGTAGTGGAAAGCGGTCGCGTCGCCCCAGGTGGTGCGCAGCTCGATGCACTGGCCGCCGAGGTCGAAGGCCTTGCGGTCGACGCGGATCCCGGGCGCGCCCTCGGGCAGGTCCAGCAGCGCCGCAGTCGCGGCGTCCAGGTGCCCGAAGGTCAGTTCGTCGTTGGCGCGCGCAACCGTCACGCCGCACAGGCGCGCCAGCATCGGATAGAGCAGGTCTTCCCAGTCGCTCGGCGGGAGCTCGCGCAACGCGGCGAAACGATCGAGCGGCAGCAGGATGTCTTCGGCCAGCACCGGCTTGCCGTCGAGCAGCCGCACCCGCTTCACGCGCAGTGCGGCATCGCCGGTCGCCTGTCCGAGCGTCTGCGCCTCGGCCGCGCGCAGGCGCACGGTCTGGCAGCGCCGGACCTGCGCCGTCGGCGGCCCGTCGGCCGGGCCGCGGAAGCGGAAGAAGCGCAGCAGCGAGGGCCCGTTCAGGCCTTGCGTGACGAAGGTGCCCTTGCCGTGCACGCGCTGGACGATGCCTTCGGCCGCCAGCATGGCGACCGCCTGCCGGACCGTGCCGAGCGCCACGCCGAAGCGCTGGGCGAGGTCGGTCTCCGACGGGATGGCCGCGCCGGCGGACCACTCGCCGCCGACGATGCGCTGGCGCAGGTCCCCCGCGAGCTGCGCGTAACGGCTGACGCCGGCAGCGGCGGCGAGCCCCGCGTCCGCGGATGCCGCGGCGCCGGAGATGCTTGAAGTACTGGCGTTTCCCAAGACTGTTTTCCTATAGTCCTCTATAGGACTAGAATTTGCTCATGATGCCGACGCCCCACCCCGCCGTCAAGCCCGCCGTCCAGCCCGCTGCGACTCCCACGGCCGTGGTCGACGCGCACTTCCACGCGTTTTCGTTGACGACTGCCGCGGTGCCGGGATCGCGCTACGTCCCGACCTACGCCGCTCCGATCGACGCGTGGGACGCGGCGGTCACCCCGCATGGGATCTCGCATGGCGTGCTGGTCCAGCCCAGCTTCCTGGGCACCGACAACAGCCAGCTGCTGCGGATCCTCGCGGACCGGCCCGCGCAGTTGCGCGGCGTGGCCGTCGTTGCGGCCGACTTCGCGGTGAGCGAGCTCAGGCGCATGGACGCGCTGGGTGTCTGCGGCATCCGCCTCAACCTGGTCGGCACCGACCATCGGATCGGCGAGAACCTGCATCCGCTCTTCGATCAACTCGAAGCGCTGTCCTGGCATCTGCAGATCCACACGGATCACGGGCGGCTCGCGGAGGTGCTGCGCCAACTCCCCGAATCGCTCACGGTTGTCGTGGACCACTTCGGCAAGCCGGCGGTGCCGACCGAAGTGGGCGGTCTGGTCGCCGGCCAGCACGACCGGCTCTACGTGAAGCTGAGCGCACCCTATCGATTGGCGGCCGGGTGCGCCGCCGAGGATCTCGCGGCCCGATGGCTCGACCGCGTGGGACCGATGCGTCTCGTGTGGGGCAGCGACTGGCCATGCACGGCCCATGAGCAGGCGCAGACGACGTCCGTGTCGCCAACATGGCTGGCACGATGGCTCGCATCGGATTCGATGACCGAGGTCGTCCTCACCGACAACGCGCTGAGTCTCTACGGGTTCTGAGCGTCGGAGCCGCGCGATCGCGCCGCCCTTCATCGTTCCCGCTGCCGCTGCCGCCGGATGACTCGTCGGCGACCTCCGCTACGCTTCTTCCCGCAGCGCGTTCCTCGCGCTGCCGCAGGCGTTACCGTCGACGACCCGTCCTCGCTCGTGCAGTTGGCCGAGGTGTGCTCGATCGTGATCTCCCGCGCCGATGGGCGGAGCGCGATGGCAGGTACGAGACGTTCTTCGCGGCGATGAACCAGGGCTGAGGAACGCTCAGCCCGGCGCGTGGCAGACCGCCTCGATGTTGTGCCCGTCCGGGTCGATGACGAAAGCCGCGTAGTAATTCGCGTGGTACTTCGGACGGAGCCCGGGCGGGCCGTTGTCCGTGGCGCCGGCCGCCAGCGCGGCGCGGTGGAAGGCATCCACCTGCGCGCGCGTCTGCGCGACGAAGGCGATGTGCAGCGGCGCGGTCCGTTCGGTGGTCTCGAACAGGCACAGCGACGCGTCGTTGCTCCCGCAGATTTCGATGCCGTAGCTCGGAACGCCCTCCCCGCCTATCGTCACGCCGAGCGGTTCGAGCGCCCGGAGGTAGAACGCCTTGCTCGCGGCATAGTCGAGGACGCCGAATTTCACGTGGTCGAACATGGACTCTCCTGAAAGGGTCCGCCCATCATCGCGCGATCCGCCGGATGAGCCTTCCGGGCCATTCCCTCGACGAGGGCCTCGGAGCTACCCTCGAGGCGACATGTCATCAATTCGTCACGCATCTCAGATAGGCGTCGCCGTTGTGGATTCCGGCGTGCTGTCCTGGTGGCGCGCCCTGCGGGCGATCGCCGCGCTGAACGTCTGCCTGTGGCTGGCGGTGCTGCAGTTCGCGCCGGTCAGCGGCGTGTACGCGCATCTGCACCTCGCGCTGTCGGGCGTCTACGTGCTCGTCTGCGCCTACCGCTCCATCTTTCCCCGCGTGGACCTGGAGCGGCTGGTCGTCGTCGACACCCACCTGTCGAGCATCTTCCTGGGCCGCACGGCGGCCACGATCGCGGAGATCTGCTTCGCGTTCCAACTGGGACTGCTGGTCCACCAACTGGCTGCGCACGCCGGCATGCCGGCGGTGCAGAAGGCGGCATGGGCGATCCCGCTGTTCATGGTGATCGCGCAGGCGTTCTGCTGGCACAGCGTGCTGACGCTCAACCACATCACCCAGGCGGTCGAGTCCTCGCTCTGGGCGGCGGGCTTCAGCTGGATGGCGATCCTGCTCGGCGTCATCGCGTTCAGCAGCGGCGGCTGGGTGCAGGCGGTGGCGCTGCTCGGCATCGTGGGCGCGGCAGGGTTCGTCGCCTACGTGCTGAGCGTCGACGTGCCGATGTACTGCCGCCGCTACCGCGAGGGCCGCGCGCGCGGCCTGGTCTACATGCGCCTGGACGAAGGCGCGCGGGACGCCTGGCACCGCCGCGTCCACAGCGGCAGCTGGGTGGCGTGGAAGGCCGATGCGCTCTGGCTGACGCCGTATTTCAGCGTCGGCGTGTGGGCGAGCATCGCGATGGTGTGCGTGCCAGGACTCTGAACTGAGCGCCTGCCCGGCACGCGGCGTGCCGCCCCTGCCCCCTCTTCCGATGTCACGGGAGCCCGCCGGCGGCGATCGGCGTCCATGAATCGAGGGGCGCGGCGGGGAACGGCAACAGCAGGGTGCGCCTAGTGTTGTAGCGGGAGCTCGACATCCCGACGACATTCAAGGAGACCCGCATGCGCCACCCCTCGTTTGCGACGCTGCCGCCTGCCTGCGCTCTGGCCGTCGCGGCCCTGCTCGCACTGGCCCCCACATCGGCGTCCGCCGACTACTACCAGTACACGTACACCGGCAATCCCTTCACGATGACCTACCAGCCCTATTCCCCGGATCCCATGGATCCCTGGGCTGGCCGGCGGTTCTCGCTGGTGGCGATCGACGCGGTGGTGATCTCCGACCGGCTGCTGACCGGGACGGCGATGACGGACGACGTCCGTTCGATCAAACTCACCTTGCGGTACGTCAACGAGCCGGGATCCACCACCTGGCTCACCCTCCCGCCCAGGCCGCGTGAGATCTGTCCCGTGTGCCCGGACTACGGCCCCTTCACCAACGGCTCCCTCCGCATGTCCAACTTCAACGAGTTGAACCAGCCCACCAGTTGGGAGATCTGGATCAATCAATGGAGCACCTCTCCGACCAACCGGATCGATTCAAGGACCTACGGAACGTTTTTCGACGCCTCGTACGACCAGATGGATTCGATGGAGGCCTACTACGAGGGCGCATACCTGAGCCAAGGCGGTCTCAGGAATTCCTCCGGCGTCTGGGCCATGGCGGTGCTCGTGCCGGAGCCGTCGACCTACGCGTTGATGCTGGGCGGCGTGGCGCTGCTGGCGGGCGTCGCGCGGCGACGGTCGGGAGGCGCGCCGAAGCGGTGAGCGAGCGCCGCGGGCGATCGCGGGGGAATCACTCGTCGTTTTTCGCGAGGCGAGCGGCCAGCTTCATGAGCGTCGGGACGCGCTTCCTGCCGTGCATGGATCGCACGCGCACCTTGGCCGCGCCGATGTCGATGCCCGAACAGGTGATCAGCAGCGGCTGGGTCTCCTCTTCGCGCATGACCTCGAACTGCGCCGACAGCCCCGGCAGGCGCTTCTTCGACACACCGACGATGGGGACGCTGCCGCCCAGCGCGTGATGCAGATGCTGGCCGAGGCCCGGCGTGTCGTCGGCATCCAGATGGACGAAGCCGTCGATCAGGATGAGTTCGGGGGTCAGGTGGTGCTCGCGCAGCAGCTGCAGGATGCACGGGAGTTCGCGGAGATCGAGCTCTCCCCGCACGGCCTTCTCGACATGGGCGATCCGCGACACGTAGGTCTTCGTCGCTTCCGCGGCATCCCAGGCATCGAAAGCAACGGCGGCGGCGGTGGCCTGCGGGCCATCGATATGAACAGCGACGACGAGTTTCATGCGGGGGATTATGGGCCGCACCGGCTCGGCGAATGACCAGCAAAGGCCCGACGGCGATACCATCCGCGTTCTTCAAAAGTCCCTCGGCGTCCCATGAGCGAGTTCCCGTCCCCCCATCCGCGCACCGAAGCCGAGGTGCGCATCGACCTCGCCGCCGCTTACCGCCTGGCGGCGCTGGCCGGCTGGGATGACACGATCTACACGCACCTGTCCGCCGCCGTGCCCGACGAGCCCGGCGTCTACCTGCTGAATGAATTCGGCCTCGGTTTCGACGAGGTCTGCGCGTCCAACCTGGTGAAGGTCGACGTGCGCGGACGCGTCGTCGACGGCACGGGGCGGCGCGTCAATCCGAGCGGCTTCGCGATCCACGGCGCCGTGCACGCGGGCCGTCCCGACGTCGAATGCGTTATCCACCTGCATGCGCCCTGGGGCGTCGCGCTGGCGATGCTGCCCGGCGGGCTGCAACCGACCTCGCAATGGGCCATGCGCCTGCACGGCCGGCTTGGCCTCCATGCCTACGAGGGACTGGCGCTGGGTGCCGAGGAACAGGGGCGACTGGTCGCCAATCTGGGTGCGCTCGACGGACTGATCCTCGAGAACCACGGCACCCTCACCGTCGGCCGCTCGGTGGCCGAGGCCTATCTGCTGATGCATATCCTCGAGCGCGCCGCGCAGGCGCAGCTGCGCGCAATGGCTGCGGCAGCGGCGACCGGCGGCCAGGTGCTGCAGGTGCGCGACAACCTCGCCGCGCTCACCCACCGCCAATGGGTCGGCGACGGCTCCGAACGCGACGGCGACATCGAATGGCCCGCGCTGCTTCGCCGGGTGGACCGGCTGTCGCCCGGCTTCCGCAATTAGTTTTCAACCACTCCCAGGAGCACCCCCATGCCCACCCTCCGCGTCGAACTCTTCGAAGGCCGCACCCCGCAACAGAAGGCCGATCTGGCCAAGGAACTCACCGACGCCTGCGTCCGCGTGCTCGGCGGCAGCGCCGACGGCGTCGATGTCGTCTTTTTCGACATCAAGCGTCAGGACTGGGCCACCGGCGGCGTGCTGTGGAGTGAGAAAGGGAAGTGATCGCTGAGGGCCAGCGGCCTAGGCAGTCAGCCCCACTCGGCCCTTACTCCGGCTCGATCCCCGCCGCCTTGATGATCTGCCCCCACTTGCGCGTCTCCGCCTCCTGGAACGCGCGCAGCTCGTCCGGCGTGCTCGCCCACGCGTCCACGCCGGCGCCGTCGAAGAAGGTCTTCGCCGGCACGCTGCGCAGCGCCGCGGTCAGCAGTTCCCGCAGCCGGTTCACCACCGGCGCCGGCGTCCCCGCCGGCACGTAGGCCGCGAACCAGTAGCTCATGTCGTAGCCTTTGACGCCGGCCTCGTTGATCGTCGGCACGTCCGGCAGCAGCGGCGATCGCTTCGTCATCGAGAACCCCAGCGCCCTCACCTTCCCCGCCTTGATCTGCGGCAGGCCGGTCGCCGTGTCGGTGATCATGAAGTCGACCTGCCCGCCGATCAGATCGGTCAGCGCGGGCGGGTTGCTCTTGTAGGGGACGTGCAGCAGCTGCGTGTGCGAGAGCTGCTGGAACTGCTCGCCTGCGACGCGGCTCGACGCGCTGCCGCTGCCGAAGCTCACCTTCCCCGGCTCGCGCTTCGCCCGCGCGATCACGTCGGCCACCGACTTGTAGGGCCCGTCGGCCTTCACCACCATCACCTGCCCGCCTTTGCCCAGGCCCGTCACCGGCGCAAAGTCCCTCACCGGGTCGTAGGGCAGCTTGCGGTACAGATGCGGATTGGCGGCCTGCGTCGTGTTGGTCGTGATGAGCACCGTGTAGCCGTCCGGTGCGGCACGAGCCCCCTGCTGCGCCGCGAGCATGCCGCTCGCGCCCGCCTTGTTGTCGACGACGACCGCCAGCTTCGTCTGCTCCGTGATCGCCTGGCCCAGCGCCCGCGCCAACTGGTCGGTCGCACTGGCCGCGGCAAACGGGACCAGGAAGGTGATGGGCTTGTTCGGGTACCCGCTGCCCCCCTGCCCCTGTGCCTGGACCGGCCCCGGCGCAGCCAGCGCGAAGGCGGCGGCGCTCGCGGCGCCCACGAGGCTGGCAGCGGACAACAAGGCCTGTCGGCGGCGGATCGGCTTCGGGAAGGTCATCGGGTCGTCTCCATCGTGTCGTTGTGATTCGGGATCGGTCGCCGGAGCAAGTGCAGCAGAGACTCCGGCACTTCCAAAGGCATCGCCAGCACGACGAAGGACAGCGCCTTGCCGTGACTGTCGAGATTCAAGGCGTCGTTGACGCCGCCGTCGAGGACGTCGTCCAGCACGAAGTTCATCGCGTGCAGGTTCGGCAGCAGATGACGCGTCACGCGGGTCGGCCGGCGGGAGGCGAAGCGGCGCGCCACGGCCTCTTCGGTGAGCTGGTCCACCAGCAGCGGGTACAGCGCCGGATCCCAGGCGATCACGCTGATGTTGGACCGGTTGCCCTTGTCGCCGGTGCGGCCGTGGGCGGCATGGCGAAGTTCGACGGACCGGGTCATGACAGCGTCACCGTGGCAGTCGCGAGGGCTCGCGGGAACAGGCAGGAACGAAGGCCCAGTCGCGGGCGCACGTTCACCCGCACGCCGCCGCCGCCGGCGGGACCGCAGGTGTAGAGCGCGGTGACCTCCCGCGTCAGACGCTCGGCGCCCGCACGGTCGGCGTGATTCGCCGCGACGCGCAGCCGCACGTCGCGCGCATCGCCCACCGGCTGGACCGCCAGCGCGTCCCCCGCGTCGTCGCCCAGCACGCTGGTCACGCCGATGAGATCGACACGCAGCGGGCCCTGGCGGTCCCGCCGATCTGCCAGCCGCGCGCGCAGCACATCCGCGGCCAGGCGCGCACGTGCTTCGGCGCCGGGGCCCGCATAGGAGATCTCCCCTTCCGCCAGCCAACCGTTGGCGAAGAACACATTCGCCTTGAGGGCCTCGGGCCGGGCGTGGCCCCGGACGCCTGACAGCCGCACCTCGTCCGGACCGACCTGCAGCACCGTCGCTTCGCCGATGTCGGCGACGACATCGGGGGTCAGGTAGGCCGACGGATCGTGCAGCTCGTAAAGGAGCTGCTCCTTGACCGTGTGTTCGTCGACGCAGCCGCCCGTGCGGTCGGCCTTGAACACGGTGCAGCTGCCGTCGGCCTCGATCCGGGCGATGGGAAAGCCGACAGTCGCCAGATCCGGCACGTCCTTGAAACCGGGATCCGCGTAGTAGCCCCCGCAGACCTGCGCGCCGCATTCCAGCAGGTGCCCGGCCATCGTCGCGCCGGCAAGACGATCCCAGTCGTCGAGCGCCCAGCCGAAGTGCGCCAGCGCCGGTCCCACCGTGAGCGACGGATCGGCGACACGCCCGGTGACGACGACGTCCGCGCCTTGCCGCAACCCGTCCGCGATGCCTTCCGCGCCCAGATAGACGTTGGCGCAGGCGATGGTCCCATCCTCGATCGCCGGCCCCTCGTCTGCCAGCGTCTGAGCAAGCAGCCCGCGCTGTTCCGGCGAGGTCAGCGCATCGCCGCCGACGACGGCGACGACGGGCATCCGCAGGCCGAGTTCCGCGGCCATCGCCCTCACCCGGCGCGCGGCGGCGGGCGGATTCGCCGCGCCGAAATTCCCCACGATGGGGATGCGATGCGCGAGGCAGTCGGCGAGCACCGGCCGCAGCATCTCGTCGAGCAGCGGCTCGTAGCCGCTCTCGGGATCCCGTTGGCGCGCCAGCTGCGCCAGCGCGAGCGTGCGCTCGGCCAGCGTCTCGAAGATCAGCACCGCCGGTCCGCCGAGGCGGATCAACGTGTCCACGACCGGCCGCGCGGCGTCGGTGCGATCGCCGGAGAAGCCGGCGGCACAGCCGACGAGCAGGGAGGCAACCCTCGGAACGGATGTCATGGCGTCGACTGTAGGTGAGCGTCGTCTATCGGAGAATTCGATTGTTCGGATCAGAAGATCGGCAAATCAGATGAATCAAATGACCCCGATGAATCAAGGATCGACCGATGGCGCGGTGGCCAACCTGTCGGCGAGGCAACTCGCGGCCTTCGTCGCGCTGGCGGAGCTGCGCAGCTTCACGCGCGCCGCGGCGCAATGTCATCTGTCGCAGCCGGCTTTCAGCGCACTCATCCGGACGCTGGAGGACAGCCTCGGCGCGCGCCTCTTCGACCGGACGACACGCGCGGTGGAGCCGACCGTCGAGGGCTCGCTGTTCCTGGAGCCGGCGCGGCGACTGCTCCAGGACATGCGACTCGCGACCGACGACCTGCGCGACCACGTCGCGCGCCGACGCGGCCGCGTCGCGCTGGCCGCACTGCCTGCGCTGGCGGCGGGCTGGCTGCCGCGGCATCTTGCGGCCTTCCGGCGCGACTACCCCGGCATCGAACTCGACCTGGCGGACGTGCTGTCGGAGAGCTGCGTCGAGCGCGTGCGTTCTGGCCGCGCCGACCTGGCGCTGGCCGCCGTGCGCGCCACCGCGCCGGAGCTGTCGGTCGAGCCCTTCCTGTCCGATGTGTTCTACCTGGTCTGCCGACGGGACCATCCGCTGGCGAAGCGCCGCAAGCCGACGCTGGCGGAACTCGCGCAGCAGCCGCTGATCGGCCTGGCGCGCCACAGCAGCGTGCGGCAGGCGCTGGACGCCGCGGTGCCTTCGCAGCCCTTGCGGCCGCTGCTGGAACTGGAGCAGCTCAGCTCCGTGGCGGGCATGGTGCTCGCAGGCCTCGGCGTGACGCTGGTGCCGGCGCTGACGCTGTTCCACTTCGATCATCCCGACCTGGTCTCGCGCCCGATCACCCACGCGGTCGCCGAGGAGCCGCTGCAGCGCCACATCTACCTGATCCGCCGGCGTGACCGTGCGCTGTCAGCCGCGGCGCAGGCGATGGCGGACTCGCTGTGGCGTTGGGCCGCGGATGGCCCGAAGCGCGCCGGGGTGACGGTGGTTCCGCCACAAATTTAAGTCACTACTGTATGCAAATACAGTATGATGGCGCCATCCAACTCCCGGAGTACAGGCATGCTGCTCGACCTCAACAACGCGGCCTCGATCGTGGAATGGTGGTGCATTTTCCCTGAGCGCCACGGCCCGCTGCTGGCGGACTGGGAGCGCCGCCGGCCGGAGCATGCGGCGGAGATCGGACGCGCCCGGCGGCTGATCAAGGCGGATCCGGCACGGCGCGCGTTGCTGGCCAGATCGCAAGCCGACGAGCGCCGCGCAAGGCCTGTCCCTGAGTACCGGCCGTCGTTCGATGAGGTGGCCGCGGGGGAACTGCGCGATGAGGACAGCGTGGACGTCGTGGCGGTCTGACGCGGCGTACTGCCGCCCGCCGCTGGCCCTCCCCCTGCCCTGTCCAGCAAGCGGGAGAGGGAGCAAGACGGCTCAGCTCTTCTTGACCACCATCCGCAGCCCCGGATCCTCCGGCTGCGCCGATAGCGTCCATCCGTGCGCCTCGGCGATCTCCTGGCAGATCGCCAGGCCGAGGCCCGCGCCGTGATCGCGCCGATGCGCGCCGCGCCAGAAGCGCCCGAAGATGCGCGATAGCTGGTGCGGTGTCACACCCGGTCCGCGGTCGCGCACCGAGAAGCGGTCGGCCTCGATCTCCACGCTGACCAGACTCCCTGCCGGCGCGTGCTGGATCGCGTTCTCCAGCAGGTTCTTGAGCAGCGTGAACAGCGCGCCGCGATCCGCGTCCCAGGTCACCGAGCGGTGGGATTCAGCCGCCGCATCCGGTGCATCCCCCGCATCCGACCCGACCACCACCACGTCGAGCGCCACCTCGCGCGCGCTCGCCATGCGGGTCAGGTACTGGACGGTCTCTCCGGCCGCCGCTTCCAGATCCGTCGGCGTGAAGACGTAGTTCTGCGTCTCGCTCGCCTCGGCCAGCAACAGCAGCTGCTGCACTTGCCGGGTCATGTGCTCGACGTCCTGCAGCAGCAGGTCGGGCCCCTTGCCTTCGGCCATCAGCTCGACCTGCGCGCGGATCAGCGCCAGCGGGGTCTTGAGCTCATGCGCCGCCGTGGCGAGGAATTCCTGCTGCACGCGGTAGCCGCGCTCCAGCCGGTCCAGCGCCCGGTTGAAGCTCTCGACCAGCGGGACGATCTCCGTGGGCACGCGGTCGACCTGCAGCCGCCCGTGCACCGAGCGCGGCGAGATCGCCGCCGCCGAGGCCGAGACCTCGTGCAGCGGCCTGAGCACGCGGCGCAGCGTCAGGTAGGCGCAGACGCCGAAGACCAGCAGCAGCGTCGTGGCGAAGAGGCCCATGCCCTTGCTCATGAAGGGCATCGCGTATTCGAGGTGGAACAGCTCGAAGAGCCGCGCGCTGCCGGCCTGCTGGAAGTACCAGTCGCGGCCGCCGTGCCGGACGACCTCGGTGGCGCCGCGCATCGATTGGCCGGCGTACTCGAACGAGAAGTTGCCCTGCTTCAGCCGCAGCGCGCCGGGACCGCTCGCGGCCCAGAATTCCTGCGACGCCGGCGACGCGAACACGACACGGCCCGACGCGTCCAGCAGCCGGTAGGCCAGATCGTCCTTGAGCTTGGCGTACATCCACTCGTACTGCCGCGCCTCCTCGTCGAAGCCGACCGGCGTGCCGCTCGCGTCGAACACCAGCTTCTCCGACAGCTCCTCGGCGAATTCGGAGATGTCCTCGTCGAAGTACACCGTGCCGCGCCAGCTGGCCACGCCGTCGAAGACGAGCACCAGCGTGGCCACCGTCAGCACGACGCCGACGAGGTAGGCCACCAGCATCTTGGCGGTGAGGCTGCTCATCCATCCCGCACGCGGCACGGACGGCTGGCTGTCGACCGGCTCGCGCCCGGCCGGTGCTCGACTTCCTTCAAGCATCAGAAGCGGTACTGGTAGCCCACGAAGACGCGATTCTCCGTCGAACGGTCGACCAGCGTGCTGTCCTTGATGCCGCTGCCCAGGCCCTTGACGCTGAGGTCCAGCAGCATCGCGTGATGGCGGTCGAACAGGTACATGGTGCGCAGCCCCACCTCGGCGTTGGTGGTCGACTTGCCCTGGTAGAAGGCGCGGCCCGCGCGGGCTTCCTCGGCACGCACGCCGTAGTAGTAGTCGACGTACTTCTTGTCGACCCATTCGGCGCCCAGGCGCGGCGTCAGCATCACCTGACCGCCGAGGCGCCAGGTCTTCTCCAGCGTCAGCTCGAATTTCTGGCCCTTGCTGTGACCGGAGGCATCCGCCGTCCACTGGCCGCCGAGGTCGAACATGTCCGTCTTCCACTCGGCCTTGCCGCCCAGCCACACGCCGCCCTTGCGCTCGGCCATGCCGTTGAGGATGGGGGCGTCGTCCTGCTCGTAGCCGCCCAGGTCCAGCCTGGCCACCAGACCGAACTCGACGCGCTGCGACGGGTTGATGTTCCAGCTCGGCAGCTTGCCGGTGAGACCCAGCCCGGACAGCTTGACCCAGCGGTTCTCGTAGCTGAGCATCGGCAGCACCTTGGTGTCGCGGTCGTAGCCGGTGTAGGCCTTCTGGGAGCTCACGGCGCCGATGCCCAGGCCCCAGGAAGATTCGCCGTCCTTGCCAGGGCCTCCTGGACCGCCGGGACCGCCCGGCCCCGCCGCCATCGCGGACAGCGGCGCCGACACGCACAGCACGGCTGCGGAAGAGAGGACGGCGCGCTTGAGCGCCCGGGGAGCATGCGAAAGGAATCGTGTCTGCGGTGCCATGAGAAGTTCCCGAGTGGGGCGGTGATTGGAGCCCGCATCCTCGGTGCCGGTGTCTTACTGACTACTTACCGTACGCCGCTTGTTTCCCTCTGAAGCAATGGGCGGGAATGGGTGGACGGCGACCCGGCAAGACCTGACGCTCGACCCGCCGGCGGTAAGGAGCCGGAAAGACGGGCGCCACGACAGTCGCGCCCCATGCACCGTCGATCCCCCTGCTTCACCGTCCTGGGCCTGCCGCTTCTGAGCGCCTGCGGCTCGCTGTCCCCGTTGTCCCCGCCGACCACGCCCCCCGGCACCGTGCCGGTCGCCGCGTCATGGCATGCCCCGATGCCGCACGGCGGCCAGACCACGGACCTGCGCCGCTGGTGGTCGCAGTTCGACGATCCGCTGCTGGCGGCCCTGGTGGCCGACTCGCAGGCCGCGAGCCCGAGCGTCGCCACCGCGGCCGCCAACATCGCCGACGCCCGCGCCGCGCGACAAGCGGGCCAGGCGGCGCTGCTGCCCGGCGTCGACCTCGGCGCCGGCGCGTCCCGCTCACGGCCCGAGCCCGGCGCGCCGATCGTCAACGCGGTGTCGGCCAGCGTGCAGCTGGCATGGGAGCTCGACGTCTTCGGCGCGGCCCGGGCCGGCGCCCAGGCGGCGCAGGCGCGGCTGGCGTCGTCCGAAGCCGCCTGGCACGGCGCGCGCGTCAGCGTCGCGGCCGAGGTCGCTTCCGCCTACGTCGACCTGCGCGCCTGCGAAGCACAAGTGCGCCAGCTCGACCAGGACGCCGCATCGCGCGACCGCATCGCGCAGTTGACGGTGCGCGCCACGCAGGCGGGCGCGCGTTCGCCGGCCGCCGCCGCCCTCGCCCAGGCCAGCGCGGCGGATGGCCGGGTCACGCTGCTGCGGCAGGTCACGCGCTGCGACCTGCTGGTGAAGTCGCTGGTCGCCCTCACCGCCCGCGAGGAAGGCGCCCTGCGCGTCGAGCTCGCCACGCGCGCCAACCGGCTGCCGCAGCCGCGCGAATTCAGCGTGACCTCGCTGCCGGCGGAGGTGCTGGCGCAGCGCCCCGACATCCAGGCCGCGGAGCGCGATGTCGCCGCCGCCGGCGCCGATGCCACGCAGGCGGTCGCGCTGCGCTGGCCGCGCATCACGCTCGCGGGGAACCTGGGCACCGCGCGTACCCGCAGCGCCGGTGTCACGACCGACGGCTCAGTCTGGACGATGGGCCCCGTCTCGGTGAGCTTCCCGCTCTTCGACGGCGGCACGCGACGCGCCAATGCCGAAGCGGCGCGCGAACGCCATGGCGCCGCGATGCGCCTCTACGCCGCGCGGTTGCGCACCGCCATCCAGGAGGTCGAAAGCGCCCTCGTCACGCTGCAGAGCACCGCCCTGCGGCAGGAGGACGCCGCCACCGCCGCGCTCGGCTACGAGCGCTCCTACCGCGCCACCTCGGCCAGCTACGAGGCCGGCGCCGCCAGCCTCTTCGAGGTCGAGGACGCACGCCGCTCGCTGCTGAGCGCGCACAGCACGCTCAACGACCTGAGCCACGAGCGGCTGCTCGCCTGGATCTCCCTCTATCGCGCCGTCGGCGGCGGCTGGGCGACGCCCGCGCCGGCCGCCGATGACGCCCCTTCCCGCCTGCCGGCGGGCGATACCACCGCGCTCACTTCCGACCTCCTCCGCCGATGATGACTCCCTCCCTGAAACTCACGCTGTCCGTCGCGGGTGCGGCGCTGCTCTGCGCCGCCCTCGCCGTCAAGTTCGTCGGACCCTCGTCGGCGGCCAGCGAGCCGACGGCCGCGCCCCGTGAGAAACCCGCGCTCGCGGTGACCGCCGCGCGGCTGCGTCCGGCGACGCTGCCCATCCGCCTGTCCGCCAACGGCAACGTGAGCGCGTGGCAGGAAGCGCTGATCGGCTCCGAGGCCAACGGCCTGCGCCTCACCGAGGTGAAGGTCAACGTCGGCGACGAGGTCCGGCGCGGTCAGGTGCTCGCGATCTTCTCCGCCGACACGGTGAATGCCGAGCTCGCCCAGCGCCGCGCCGAGGTCGCGCAGGCCGCGGTGGCGCTGACGGAGGCGTCGGCCAACGCGGAGCGGGCACAGGCGCTGCAGGAAAGCGGCGCGCTGTCGACGCAGCAGATCCAGCAGTACGAGGCCGCCGCGCGCTCCGCGCAGGCGCGGCTGGACGCGGCCCGCGCCGTCGAGCAGAGCCAGTCGCTGAAGCTGACGCACACCCGCGTCCTCGCGCCGGACGACGGTGTGATCTCCGCGCGCGCCGCGACGGTGGGCTCGGTGGTGCCGGCCGGACAGGAGCTGTTCCGCATGATCCGCGGCGGCCGCGTCGAATGGCGGGCGGAGATCGCGGCGCCCGACCTGGTCGCGCTCAAAACGGGACAACGCGTGCGCGTCACGCTGGTCAACGGCGAGGCGGTCGACGGCCGCGTGCGCATGATCGCGCCGTCCGTGGACACGCTGACGCGCAACGGGCTGGTGTACGTGGACCTGCCGCGCCACCCCGCGGCGCGCGCCGGGACTTACGCGCACGGCGACTTCGATCTGGGCAGCAGCGCCGCGATGGTCCTGCCGCGCGGGGCCGTGCAGATGCGCGACGGCCTGCATCAGGTGATGCGGATCGACGACAAGGACCGCGTCGCGCAGGCCCGCGTGCGCATCGGCCGCCAGACGGCGGACCTGGTGGAGATCCTGGAAGGCCTGGCGCGCGCCGACCGCGTCGTCTCGTCCGGCGGCGCCTTCCTCGGCGACAACGACCTGGTGCGCGTCGTCGGAGGCGCCCAATGACCATCAACGTCTCCTCCTGGTCCATCCGCAACCCGTCGCCCGCCATCCTCCTCTTCGTGCTGCTGACGGTGCTGGGCCTGATGGCCTTCTCCGCGCTGTCGGTCCAGAACTTCCCCGACATCGACGTGCCGCGCGTCTCCGTGTCCGCCTCGCTGCCCGGCGCGTCGCCGTCGCAGATGGAAACGGAGGTCGCGCGCAAGATCGAGAACTCCCTGGCGACGGTCCAGGGCGTCAAGCACCTCACCACGACGCTGACCGACGGCACGGCCGAGATCGGCATCGAGTTCCGGCTCGAGAAGCCCACCGACCAGGCCATCGACGACGTCCGCGACGCCGTCGCGCGGGTGCGCGCCGACCTGCCGGCCGATCTGCGCGATCCGGTCGTCAAGAAGGTGGAGATCGTCGGCTCGGCGATCCTGACCTTCACCGTGGCGCCCGTCGGCGGTCGGCAGGTGGACCCGGAGGCGCTGTCCTGGATCATCGACAACGAGGTCAGCCGCGGCCTGCTCGCCGTGCCCGGCGTGGGCGCGGTGAACCGCGTCGGCGGCATCGAGCGCGAGGTGCGGGTCGAGCTCGATCCCCAGCGGCTGCTCGCGCTGAACACGACCGCCGCGGAGATCTCGCGCCGGCTGCGCGAGGTGCAGCAGGAGGCGTCGGGCGGACGTGTCGACCTCGGCGGCATCGAGCAGTCGGTGCGCACGATCGCGACGGTGCGCACGGCCGAGGACATCGCCGCCATCGAACTGTCGCTGACCGACGGCCGCCGGATCCGCATCGGCCAGGTCGCGACGGTGACCGACACCGCCGCGGAAGCCCGCGCCGCCGCGATGCTGGACGGCCGACCGGTCGTCGGCTTCGAGATCGTCCGCGCACGCGGCTTCGGCGAGCTGGAAGTGGCGGCGGGCGTGCGCCGCGCCGTCGCCGGCCTGCAGGCGGGCCGGCCCGATCTGCGCTTCGTCGAGGCGGTCGACTTCACCGGCGAGATCGTCGAGAACTACGACGGCTCCATGCGTCTGCTCGTCGAGGGCGCGGCGCTCGCGGTGCTGGTCGTGTTCCTGTTCCTGCGGGACTGGCGCGCGACCTTCGTCGCGTCGGTGGCGCTGCCGCTGTCGGTGATCCCGACCTTCGCGCTGATGCACTGGATGGGCTTCACGCTCAACACGGTGACGCTGCTGTCGCTGTCGCTGGTCGTGGGCGTGCTGGTCGACGACGCGATCGTCGAGATCGAGAACATCGAGCGCCACCTGCTGATGGGCAAGACGCCCTACGAGGCGGCGATGGAAGCGGCCGACGAGATCGGCCTGGCGGTGATCGCCACGACCTTCACGCTGGTGGCGGTGTTCCTGCCGACGGCCTTCATGAGCGGGACGGTCGGCAAGTTCTTCGTCCAGTTCGGCTGGACGGCGGCGGGCGCGGTGCTCTTCTCGCTGCTGGTCGCGCGGCTGCTGACGCCCATGATGGCGGCCTATCTGCTGCGCGCGTTCAAGCGCACGCACAAGCCGGAGCCCGGCTGGATCCGCGTCTACCTCGGCTGGGCGCGCTGGTGCCTGAGGCATCGCGCGGTCACCGCGATCGCGGCGGCGGCCTTCTTCGCCGGCGGCATCGGCCTGGCCGTCC